>JAISMX010000061.1 GCA_031276515.1 Eubacteriales Family XIII. Incertae Sedis bacterium
AGCGCGCCCGCGAAAAGCAGCAGGAAATACATGAGTATGAACGCGGTTATGTTCGACACGTTTTCGGCGGAAACGGGCTTGTTCGCGAGCTTTACGGCCACGACGGAGCGCGGGTGCAGCCGCTTGTGGAAGCCGCGCCGAATCAGCTTGGACAGAACCTGCGCGCGCACGATCTTCATGCCGCCGGCGGTGGAGGAAGAGCAGCCGCCCACGATCAGCAGCGCGAAGAGCAGTATGCGGCAGACCGCCGGCCAGGCCGCGTAATCCGCGTGGACGTAGCCCGAGGTGGTGATAAAGGCAGACACCTGCAAGAAAGCGATTTTGAGACTTCCGGCGACGGAATCGCAAAAGCCGCCCACGCGCAGATTTGCGCCGATAAAGACGGCGGCGCCCGCGATGATCAGGAAGAACGCGCGCGTCTCCGGCTCCTTGAAGAAATTCCCCCACCTGCGGTGAATGAGCTCGTTGCAGACCGCGAAATTGACGGAGGAGAGGATGCAGAAGAACGCGATGACGAGCGCGATAAAGGTGTTGTCGAAGTCGATCAGGCCGTCGTCGTAATTGGAAAGCCCGCCCGTGCTGACGCTCCCGAAGGTGTGGATGGCCGCGTCGTATGCGCCCATGCCGCCGCAGAGCAGGAGCAGGAATTCCGCGGCGGAAAAGGAGATGTAGAGGCTGTAGAGGTATTTCGCGTTGTCGGATATGCGCGTCGTCACCTTGTCCACGGTCGGCCCCGGCGTTTCCGCCTTCGCGATGTTCAGCGCGCCTATACCCAGGGCCGGCAGTATGGAGATCGCGAACACGAGTATGCCCATGCCGCCGATCCAGTGTGAGAGCGAGCGCCAGAACATGAGCCCCTTGGGAAGCGCGGCGAGGCTTTCAAAGAGGGTCGCGCCCGTGGTCGTGAAGCCCGAGGTGGACTCGAACAGGGCGTCGATGAAGTTCGGCGCCGCGCCGGAGAAGGCGTAGGGCAGCGCGCCGAGCAGGGAGGCCAGCACCCAGCACAGCGCGACGACGAGTATGCCCTCGCGTATGCGCAGCGCGCCCGAAAGCGGTTTCGTGGCCCAAATAAGAATCCCGCCCGCGAGCAGGAGCGGGATCATGGAGCGTAAAAATGCGTGGATCATCGCCGTTTCCCCAAAGCACAGCGAAACGGCAAGCGGAGGCAGCATGGCGGCGGCCACGAGCAGGACGATCACGCCGGTGATCTTGATTACGGCTTGAATGTTGAATTTCATACGTTTTTCCAATAGCGCGGCGTAAAAAGCAGCAGCACGGTCGTAAACTCCAGCCGCCCGAGGATCATCAAAAAGCTCAAAAATAGCTTGATCGGCGCGCTGTGGGCGGCCCAGGCCGCCGTGCCGAGGGCGGCGTGCGCCGCCGCCATGCCGGGACCCGCGTTGCTCATGCACGCCAGCACGCCGAAAGCCGAAGCGGACACGCCGCCCGCGCTTCCGAGGGATACGAGCGCCGTCGCGACGAAGAACACCGCGACGCACAGCATGGCGTGCGCGGCGATGGCGTTCACCGTGTCCGTCGGCACGGCCCTGCCGTCGAATTTGATGGGCAGCACGGCGTTCGGATGCAGCCTGATGGAGATGTTGCGCCGCACCAGCCTGAGGAGTATGACGACCCTGCCGACCTTCAGACCGCTCGCCGTGGAAGCCGCGCAGCCGCCCGTGAGCAGAAGGCCCAGCAGCAGGATCTTGCAGAACGGCGGCCAAGCGAAGACCTCGGCTCTGTGATAGCCCGTGGTGGTGAGCGCGGAGATCGTCTCGAAGAAGGCGTTCCCAACGCCGCCCGCCGCGTTTTCCTGCGGGAACGCGAGCAACAGGCATAAAGAGACCGCGACGGCGGAACAGCCGCATATGAGGAAGAAGCAGCGCAGCTCCTCGTCCTTTGCCAGAAGTTTGGCGCGGCGCGCCGAGAAGCGGCGGTAGAGCGTGAAGTTGACGGCGGCGAGGAGCATGAAGGCGCAGAGGAAGAAGGCCGCCGCGCCGGAGATCGCGGGAAAGCCGTCGCCGCCGGAAAAACCGGAGGTCGAAATCGCGCCGAGAGCGAGGAGGAGCGCGTCGAAGGGCCTCGTTCGCGCGGCGATCAAAAGCAAGAAAAGGAGCAGGGTGCTCCCGGCATAGAGGACGCAGAGCCGCGTCTGCGCGCCGCGCTCACGCGCGGGCAGTCTTTCGGCCGGATTCGCCGAGGCTTCGGCCTGCGCGGACGCGTAGCCGGCGCCGGCCAAGGGCAGCATGGCGAGCGAGGCGGCGAGCGTCTCGATGCCGCCTATCCAGCCCGTCGTCGAGCGCCACAGGAGCAGCCCGCGCGGAAGCTCGGACAGGCCGCGCAGCACCGTGGCGCCCGTGGTCGTGAAGCCGGACGCCGACTCGAACAGGGCGTCCGCCGGCCCGATGCCGAGGCCGCAGATCGCGTAGGGAAGCCCGCCAAGGAGAGAGGACGCGATCCACCACACGGACACGATGAGCATGCCGTCGCGCGGCCCGGGCTCCGATTCGCCGGCGCCGTGCGGCCCGCGCTCCGACCGGCCTCCGCCCGTCCGCGCCCACACGCGCGCCGGCAAAAGCGTCGCGGCCGCGAGCAGGAGGACCGCGACGAATGAGAGCGCGAAGCCGGCCGCCTCGCGGTATTCCCGGAAGAACAGCGAGACGGCCAAGGCGGGAAGCATCGCGATGCCCGTCAGCGCGCCGGCCGCGCCGGCCGCCCGCGCGACGATTCGGTAATGTATGCCCATGTTATCCGAACAGCCCCCTGCGGAATCTGAGCAGTTTCTCCAGATCGCTGACCTCCGAAAGCAGACAGAAGATGAGCACGCGATCCCCTTCCTCGATCTCGGTGTCGCCCGTCGGAATGATCACCTTGCCGCCCCGGTGTATGGACGCGATGATGACGCCGCTCGGCAGATTGAGTTCCGAGATGGGTTTGTCGGCCAGCATCATGTTTTCGTCGGCTATGAATTCGATCAGCTCCGCCTGCCCCTGAATCAGCTTGGAAAGAACGATGAGCTCGGAACCCTGAATGATTCTGAGCATGTAGCCGGCCGAGATGTCCACGGGGTTCATGACCATGTCTATGCCCATGCTCTCGATCAACCCATAGTAACTCTCGCGGCTGATCTTTGCGATCACGTCCTCTATGCCGCGTTGCTTCGCCATCAGCGCGAGCAGCAGATTTTCCTCGTCGTAGCCCGTCGCGGAGACAAAGGCGTCCGTTTCCGCGAAACCCTCCTCCTCGAGCAGCGAGACGTCCGTCGCGTCGCCGTGCAGCACCAAGGCGTTTTCGAGGTTCGAAGACAGGTATTGGCAGCGCTGTTTGTCGATCTCGATGATCTTCACCGCTATGCCGAATTCCAACAGCAAGCGCGCGAGGTACAGCCCGACCTTGCCGCCTCCCGCGATCATGACCTTGCGGATGTCCGTGTATTTGCCCTTCTCGTGAACTTTTTTGTTCAGGGAGCGCACCATGTCCTTGATGCCCACGACGTAGAGGATGTCTTCGGCGAGCACGACGGCGTCGCCGTGCGGGATGATCACCTTGCCGTTTCGCGAGATGGCCACGACGATCACGCGGCCGAGCATCGCCGGTATTTCGCGGATGGTCTTTCCGATGAGATCGGGCAGCCTGTCGCTCATGAATTCGATCATCGCGGCCTGGCCCGTCGAGATGATGCCGTTGTTAATGGAATATTTTTCCACGAGGTATTTGTATATCTCCTGGGTGACGGCGAATTCCGGATTCACGAGGAAGTCGATGTTCATGGTTTCTTTTATGAAGTCCTGCTGCCCCGAATGCTCGGGATCCCGGATGCGCGCGATGACCCTGCCGCAGCCCAATTTCTTTGCGAAGGACGCGATCACGATGTTTTTTTCGTCGCGGTCCGTGGTCGCGATCAGGAAGTCGAACGTGCCGATGTCGATGCCGCGCAACAACGATATCTGCTTGGCGTTGCCCTTCACCGTCATGATGTCGAGGCTCGCGCTCAGCTTTTGCAGGATATCCTGATCCTTGTCTATGACTGTGACGGAGTGGTCGCCGCTGAGCAGCATCTCCGTGATCTTTATGCCGAGCTTGCCCGCGCCGGCGACGGCAATCTTCATAATGATTGATTCCTTTTTCAAAATGTGTTTTAATAATAGAAAGAATCGTGTGCCGCGTACGGATACATTGTATCATGAACCGGCTTGAAAGCAAGGCAAATCGAAAATATTTATACTCGCGTTCGATTCAGGTTCGATTCATAATTCCGACCGCATTTGCGGTCGGACAGAGGATGCGAATATTACGGGTTCGCTTTTGTGGAAAATTTTAATGCTCATCGGTACAACAGAAAGAAAGGATTGCTTATTATGGAGATCAAGAGATTCGTGGGCGGCAACCTCGAGAGCAACGGCTACGTCGTTTTCGAGAAGGGCGGCGAGGCTTGTTACATCGTCGATCCGGGCTATAACGGCGAGCGCTTTCTGCGCGCGGCCGAGGAAGCGAGTCTGCGCATTCTGGGCATATTGCTGACGCATCACCACCACGACCACGTCGGCGGCGTGCGGAAGATCAAATCCGTCGCGGACTGCCCCGTCTACATGCACAAGGACGACGCCGGTCCGTACAAGGACGCGGTCGACGTGTTGCTGTCCGGCGGCGAAAGCATCCCGCTCGGAGGCGAGACTCTGCTCGTCCTGCACACGCCGGGGCATACGCGCGGCAGCGTCTGCTTCCATTCGGAGCGAAGCAAGGCGGTTTTCACGGGCGACACGATTTTCAACGTGGACATCGGCAGAACCGACCTCGCCGACGGTTCCGGGGCGGCGATGGAGCGCTCCATCCGCGAAACGGTCGCCGCCTGGCCGAACGACACGATGCTCTATCCCGGACACGGCGACCCCTGCAACATGCGCTTTGTGCGGATTCACAACGGCGAGTATCTCGAAATCATGGGCGAATCGGATCGCCACAGACCGTGGAACGGGGAGAGCTTTGTGCTGTAAAAGTCTCACCGCAGAGCCGGCGATTTTTCGCCGGTTTTTTTATTGCCGCGCCTGCGCGCGCTCTCCTTGATTTTTTTGGATAATCATTCTTTTTTTAGAAAAAATTTAAAAACATTTATTGACAATAAAATAAATATATGTTAATATAATCCTGCCGGCGCCGGCAAGGAAGGCCGGTTGCATATAGGCGGCGGAAGGAGGGCTTTCCTTGAATCTGGGGAAATGGGGAGAAAGGCGGGCCGCGAGATACCTCGAGGATAAGGGTTTCGTCGTGCTTCAAACCAACTTCCGCTGCCGCGTTGGCGAAATCGACATTGTGGCGCGCGAAGGCGCCGACCTCGTGTTCGCGGAGGTGAAGACGCGCGCGGATCTGCTGTACGGGCTGCCATGCGAGGCGGTGACCGAGCAAAAACAAAAACAGCTCGCCCGCGTCGCGGAGGTTTATCTGACAACGCATTCGCGCGCGCCACGGATTGCGGCCGCGCGCCCGCGATTTGACGTGATCGAGATATTGATACGCGGCGGTCGCGCGTGGATTCGGCACATTCGCGAAGCGTTTTGAGCGCGGAAAAGCCGGCCGCGCGGCGCGGGCTCGGCGGCGAGAGAAAGCGGACGCGCGGCGCGGACTCGGCGCTTGAAACGGCATCGAAAGGAAAGAAAGGTGGCGGGAACCCATATCATAAAATCGGCGGGACTCTCCGGCGTCTCCGGTTTTGGCGTCGCCGTGGAGGTGAGCATCACGAACGGTCTGCCCGGCTTTGTGATCGTGGGCCTGCCCGACAACTCGGTGCGGGAGTCGCGGGAAAGGGTGCGCGCGGCCATAAAGAACATCGGCCTCGAATTTCCCATGCGCCGCATCCTCGTGAATCTGGCGCCGGCGGACACGAAGAAGGAAGGCCCGATCTACGACCTGCCCATCGCCATAGGCTTGCTCGCCGCGAGCGAGCAAATCGATCCCGTATCCGAAAAAGCCATGTTTGTGGGCGAACTTTCGCTTGATGGGGAGCTCAGGCCCGTGACGGGCATGCTGCCCATGGCTCTGTCGGCCCGCGCGGACGGCATCGACAGCCTGTTCGTTCCCAAGGCCTGCGCGCTCGAGGCATCCATCGCGGAGGGCATCAAGGTGTATCCGGCGGGTCATATATGCGATATCATAGATCATCTGCGCGGCGAGAGGCCGATAGAGCCCGCGCCGCCCTACGACCTCGCGGCATGCGAACCGGACCGGCTCGATTTTTCCGAGGTGAAGGGACAGCCTTCCGTCAAGCGCGCCATAGAGGTGGCCGTGAGCGGCGCGCACAACATCCTGCTCACCGGCGTGGCCGGCGGCGGCAAGAGCATGATGGCGCGCAGGATACCGTCCGTGCTGCCGCCCATGAGCATGGAAGAGATGATAGAGAGCACCGCGATCCATTCCGCCGCCGGCCTGACGAACAAGAGCGCGCCCCTGCTGACGCGGCGGCCGTTTCGCTCACCGCATCACACCGTTTCGACCTCCGGCATGGCGGGCGGCGGCAAAACCCCGAAACCCGGTGAGATAAGTCTCGCGCACAACGGCGTGCTCTTTCTCGACGAATTCCCCGAATTCCAGCGCAATGTGCTCGAAAGTCTGCGCCAACCCCTCGAGGACGGTTCGATCACGATCACGCGGGCCGCGTGGACCTGCACGTTTCCGTCGAGCTTCATGCTCGTCTGCGCGATGAACCCCTGCAAATGCGGCTGGTACGGACATCCGAACGGGAAGTGCGGCTGCTCGGAAGAGGCGGTCAAAAACTACGCGCGGCGCATATCCGGCCCGATTCTGGACCGCATCGACATATTCGCGGACGTGCCATCCCTCGCGTACGGCGATCTGGCGAGCGCGGGCAAGAGCGAATCGTCCGCGAAGATCAGAGAGCGCGTGACGGCGGCGCGGGCGCGGCAGCTCGACAGGCAGGGGACGCCGAACGCGCGGATGTCCGGCGACCGGCTCGCCGCGCATTGCGTCCTGAGCCGCGAGGGAGCGGAGCTCATGCGCGCGGCTTACGATAAGTTTGCGCTCTCCGCGCGAGCTTATGGAAGGATCTTGAAAGTGGCGCGAACGATAGCGGATCTGGCCGGGAGCCGGGGCATAGAAACCGAGCATTTGGCCGAGGCGATTCGTTACAGAAATTCCGGAATGTTGGAAACATGAGTGAAGAATATCCGATTCAAAGCGTGGACATGAACGATCCCCGCTACCCGAGGCTCTTGCGCCTCATACAAAATCCGCCGCGAAAGCTCTACTACCGCGGCGACATCGCCTTGGCATCGAAGGCCGCCATAGCCGTCGTGGGCGCGCGCAAGGCCACGGACTACGGTAAATGGGCCGCGGCAAACCTCGCCAAGACCCTCGTGGAATACGGACTCGTCGTGGTCAGCGGCATGGCCTACGGCATCGATTCGGAGGCGCACAGGGGCGCGCTCGCGGCCGGCGGCAAGACGGTGGCCGTGCTCGGCTGCGGCGTCGACGTCTGTTATCCCACGCGCAATTTCCGCCTGATGAAGGAAATACTCGAACAGGGCCTTGTCCTTTCCGAGTTCGAGCCCGGCACGACGCCGCGCGACTTCACGTTCCCGCTGCGAAACCGCATCATCAGCGGTCTTTGCGTCGCGACCGCCGTCGTCGAAGCCGGGCTGCACAGCGGCTCGCTGATCACGGCCGAGCGGGCGGCGGAGCAGGGGCGAAGCGTCTACGCCGTTCCCGGCAACATCAACCGCGCCATGAGCTTCGGCTGCAACAAGCTGATCCGAGACGGCGCTCTGCCCATCGTCGTGTTCGACGACATCGCGAAGGATCTGAAGCTCGTGCGGGCCGACGCCGTCGAAAAGCGCGCGGAAACGCTGGGCGTCGCCGAGCGCGCGATCTACGCCGCCCTGTGCCGGCGCGGCGAGATGACCGTCGACGAGCTCTGTCTCGAGACAGGCATGCCGCCGCAGGATATAAACGGCGTCGTCACCGTTCTCGAGATGAAGGGCGTCGTGGAAACGGCCGGAGGCAGGATCTTCGCTTCGGATTGAAGAAAATCCGGAGCAAAACCGGCAAAACCGGAACGGATTTTTTGAAACGCGGCGAATTGACAATTTCTTTCACGTATGATAGAATGGCGGAAAGGCCATTGGGAGCATATTGATAAATGAAAGGAAGCGCAAAAATGTTTGGACCGAGCGAAGAAAAAAGTCAAGAGTCGCATGAAATCATCAAGAAAGCGTTTGGGCAGCGAGTCGAAAACCCCGCGCAGTACAAGGTCGTTTACGGATATTTCGTAAAAACCGGAATTCTTACGAAAAAGGTAAGCAATTATGCAATCGGTTTTTCGGAAGCGCTCAAGGAAATCATCGTCGTCCCCATCACTTCCGATGGAGACGAGGTGGGCGATGCGATCATCCTGAAAAAAGACGACATCGCTTCCGCGAAATTCGGCATGCAGGGCGATCTTAAAATCAAATCGGACGCGCTGAAAAGCGATCTGCGTTTTATTGTCCCGCCATTCACGTCCAGCATGACGGGAGGCGCCTACATCATGGTGATAGATCAGAAGGAAGAGGAGAGCGCGTTTAGAAATTTCATCAAGAGCACTTTCTAAAACCGCCGGTTTTATGTCTTGTGACGCAAACACCGGGCGGCTCCGCGATCGAGAGCCGCCCGGTATTTTTGCGTGAACGGTTTGCGGCCGGCATTCTTTGCCGCCCGGTGCGCCGCCTACCGCAGCAGCATATCCGAGTGCACCCTGTCCGCGACCTCTTCGCCGGCGAGAATTCCGGCCAGCGCAAAAGCGAAAGCCATGGCCGTGCCGGGTCCGCGCGAGGTTATGATCTTGCCGTCCACGACGACGTCCTCTTTGCGATAATCGGCTTCGGCCAGCTCTTCCCGCAGCGAGTCGTACACGGTCGCCTTCTTGCCTTTCAAGAGTCCCATCCGTGCGAGAATCATAGGCGCGGCGCATATGGCCGCCAGCCGCTTGTCCGCGGCGGCGAACTCCGCGATGGCGGATTTCAGGCCCTCATGCGCCAGCAAGCGCTTCGTGCCGGGGCTGCCGCCCGGCAGCACGATCATCTCGCAGCGGCTAAAATCCGCATTCTCGAACAACTCGTCCGCGATCACGGCAACTCCGTGGTCTCCCATCACGGTGAGATCCTTCATGATCGAAACCGTGCGCACGGCGACGCCCGCGCGGCGCAGCACGTCCACGACCGTAAGGGCCTCGACTTCCTCAAAACCATCCGCCAAAAATAGACAAACCATCAAAAATCCTCCTTTCATCAATAAAACATGCCCACCACCCGCGTCAAGCGCTTGGTAACCGAATAGCCGGCCAGCAATACGATCAGCGAAATCACGGCTGAGGCAATCGCTATTTCAAACAGAATCGCGGGCGGCAAAAGCTGCGGAACGATGTCCGTTTCTTCAAATTGATACAGAAAAAACCTGTCGAACGCGTGCAGCGCCGCATTTTGCGCGTAGAGCAAAATCAGCGTGCCGGCGACGAGGATCGCATAGAGAGACATGCCCATTCGGTACGCAAAGCGCACCGCTTCCTTTCGATCCTGCCAAAGCAGGAACCAATAGGTGAACGCGATGAAGCCGAGCAGGACGATGAGGGCGGCCAAACTCATATTCAAAAGACCGCGCAGCCGATCCATGAACACGGCCTCGCCGATGCCGAAGATGGGCCGCTCGCGTTTCACGTCGGTATATTGGAAATCCTTCAAGGTTCCGCGCATGTATTGCGAAAAAAAGCGCGCGAGCTCGTCGTTCGTCACGCCGAGTCCCATTTCGTTCACGATTTCGCTCCTGTTGAACTCGTAGCGATAGACGTCGGGCAAACGTGCGCTTAGGTTCACGGCGGCCAGTATGGAACTCAGCGGTATCGCCAATATTAAAAGCGCGAACAGCGTGCGGTTGATGATCTTCATCGGCGCGTCCTCACGGTCATTGTCAAATCCACGGACTTTGCGGCGCAATGCGTCGCCGGTGTTTTCAGTATATCATAGATTCCGGCGCGGCGCTTTAAAAACTTTTTTGCCGCCCGGGCCTTGCTCCGAGCGGACGAAGCGCATAGAACAAAGAAGGAATTTCCTCCCCGCATTTAACGCCAAACAAGCAAAGAACCCCTTGAAACATTGAAGTTTCAAAGGGGTTCGCGATCCGCCCTCGGCGCGTTACACGGCGTGCGCGCGCGCCGAAGTCCGTTTTTTTCCGTAGATGTCGACGATGCGCTTGTTCTTCAGCCAATCGATGAGTTTCTCCTGCGCCTCCTGCAAGAATTTGTGTACGGCGCAGTATTCCGAATCGTCCCTTTCGCAGAATCGCGGCATGTCGGTGCAGCGGTTCAGGCGCACATCTCCCTCCATCAGGCAGATGATGTCGTAAAACGACGCCTTGCTCGCCTCCGGCGTGAGCAGGTAACCGCCGTTGCAGCCCTGCACCGAGCAAATGATATTGCCTTTCTTCAATTGATTGATCACCTTCATCGAATACTGATACGTGATCCCCAGTTCCGCCGCCATATTTCGCGCGTTGACAAGTTGCCCCCTGCGTTGGGCCAGGTAATCCACCATGCGAATGGCGTAGTCCGTCGTGATTTGGAGCCTCATTCTCCATTTCCTCCTTTTTTTCTCATTCCGCGGCGTGAGGGTTCTTGCGTCCCCGCGCGTTGGCGTTCGCAGCGCGGAAGTCACCCAATGGTTTTCCCCCTCGGACAAGCCCGGCGCATGCCGCCCCCGAGGCGCCGAAACCGTTGCGCGGGAGGCCCTTTCGTTTGTGGGAACGGCTTCCCGACAAAGAAAGAAGAGCGCTCAACCGCAACGGGATTCCGTATCGGGGTTGGCGCTCTCCGGATATGGAGCGGGTGAAGGGAATCGAACCCTCGCGTCCGGCTTGGGAAGCCGGTGTTCTGCCATTGAACTACACCCGCGCGATATGCGTCGTATCACCAACAGGATATCAAATATCCCGGGCGATTTCAAGCATTATTTGAAACCGCCGCTGTGTGAAGATTGCAATTGTGTATTTTGAAGGTTCCCGATCCGGGAACCCCCTGTTCCGGTGAGGCGGGCCATATAACTACAACCTTAAATAGATTATATTACACGGAAAAACAAATATCAAGAGTTTATCGAAAATTTTTTATTGTTTCTTAAAAATCCGATCTCGCGTCCTTGTCGCGGCGCGGCTTAATTAAAACACTGAAGTTTCAACGGTTTATGCATATAGAAATTTAGATTTCGTGCAAGAATGTACTGTAAAGCTGCTTTACTGTTTGATTTGACATATAACTTGAGGTATAAATTAGCGCATTAGTCGAATTATCATTCGACTGAGAAGAGAAAGCGGAGACCTGTCCGAGAATGGGCATTTGGAAATTCGGCGACGGCGACGCACCGGCGGCAACAAGGATTTCGCCGTCCGCGCGTCGGTTGGCGCAAGCAAATAGAAAATTTTGGAATTCGGCGGACGCGCTACTCCTCGGCAAGCAAGGGCGCGATGTCGGCGATCAGGCGATCGAGCCGCGGCAGGATCTCCTCGAGCCGCGACGATTCCTCGTCCAGTATCTCGCGCAGACGGAGTTTCTCCTGCGCCAGCAGCGCTTCGATGTCTTTCGTTTCCGCGCTCACGTCGGGATCCCGCTCCTCGATCTTGCGCGCGAGGCTTTCGGCCGGAAAGTCCATGCGGCAGAGCGGCCCGACTTCGCGGCCCGCCCCCCATGTTCCCGCGTGATCCTGCGCCGCGAAGCGGTCGCGAACCCGAACGTCGTAGCGCGCGTATCGGCCGAAACCCGCGTTTTCGAGCGAAGCGACGGCGCCTTCGGCGTCGTCGCTTCGCAGCGCCGACAGGGCGGTTTCGAGCGCTCCCGCGTTCGCGAACGCGTCTTCGTGCGGCAGGACGGGATATCCGTCTCGATCAAAGCGCGCGAACGCGTCGCGCAGCAACCTGTTCAAAGCATAGAGCTCGCGGTTCAAGCCGACGGCCGAAGCCTCGACAAAAGCGCGCGCGTCCTTGTCGGAAGCGAGATATTTCGCGTTCACCGCCTCTATGCTCGCGGCGAGCGTCGCGGAGGAATTCGCGGCCTCGCGCAGAAGCTCCGCCAATCGCGCGTTCGTCACGGAGCGCCCCTCCAGCGACGCGATGATGGCGCGGAAGCCCGTTTCAAAGTTGAGAGGGCGCACCGGCGACTCGTCCAGATCGAGGATCAGCTTGCCGAACAGCAGCTGTCCGAAGCGATACGCGTCGTCGTCAAAGCCCAGAGTCTCGATTTCATCCATATCGCTGCGGCGATAAGCGTC
Source organism: Eubacteriales Family XIII. Incertae Sedis bacterium (assembly GCA_031276515.1). GTDB lineage: Bacteria > Bacillota > Clostridia > Peptostreptococcales > Anaerovoracaceae > JAITLA01. The sequence goes on from JAISMX010000061.1 coordinate 12,300, forward strand.
GTGGAATTTGTCTCCCGCCCCCGGTCTCGCCGCCACGGCGGGAATGCCGAAAAGATTCCAGACAATTTCCTCCGTCACGATGTCCGAAGGGTTTTCCGGCGAATGCATCGTGAAGCCGTACATGCCGGTTTCGACGAGCTGGCCCGCGCTGCGCGTCGCGAAGGCGTGGATTTCGTCCGTCGCCGCCATGCCGAGAGCGGTTTTGCGCTTTGTCGGATACAGTGCGCCGGGGTTCAGCACGGCGAAAGCCTGTTCCGGCCATTCGGGATGCAGATCCGAAAGCTGGCGCCACGCGCCGGCTCCTCGTTCGAAGGGCGTGTTTGCCGCGCCCCATTCCCCCGCGCCGCAGGCGACGAAGCGGATGGTCTTCTTTGGCAGGAAGCCGCTGTCGCACAGCGCTTTCGCGACGCCGAGCATGGCGGATAAGCCCGCCGCCCCTTCGAAGGCCGATTCGTAAAATCCGTCGTAATGGGAGAGCATATGGATGACATCCTCGCTCTCGCCCGGAATTTCCCCCCATATGTTCACCGTCGACGCCCAGCCCGCAACCGACGAATCGGCGCTGAAGGAGACGGAAAGCTCGTCGTTTTCGGAGCGTTTGAGCGCCGTTTTGAGCAGGTCGTAGTCCGTTTTGCTTATTGCGAAGGCGGGCGCGTCGGAGGGAGCGCCGAAGCCCGGTGATCTGAGCTTGTCGCCCGTTTCCGCCTCCTGCGCTTCCGCGCATATGATCGCGGCCTTGGCCCCCGACAGCTTGGCCTGCACGGCTTGAAAGCCCGCGTTCCATGGCGTGTCCTCACCGTCTGAGCGCAGGAGGACGAGCTTGCCGCGCACGTCGAGACCCTCGTAGTCCGACGCGTGGCCAAGTCCCGCGTCCACGAGCGTCATCGGCTCATCCGAAGTCACCAAGTTGACGGGATAACCGCCGAGCGCGATTCGCGTTCGGTCGCCCTTTTTGTTTTCGTATGCGATACTTGCGCCCTTGAAGGTCCAGCCGTCGACGGTCGCCCTCTCTCGCGTCACGTTTTGCAGACCGGCTCGTCGCATCGCGGCTTCCACCAGAGCGGCGGCCTCCGTTTCCGCGGGGGAAGCGGACGTGCGAAAGCCCGTGGCGGGATCGTCGCCCAAGTAGGAAAGCCGTTCCAAGAGATCCTTCGAGAAGCCAATGTCAAGCGCTGTCTCAAAATCCTGATATTCCCGAGAAAACGCCGACACGACGATGCTCTCGCCGATATCCTCGGGCGGGGCTTCCTCCCGCTGCGCGCAGGAAGACAGCGGCAAAGCGGCCGCGAGCAGGGCGGCCAAAGCGAGAATCCGTATTTTTTTCGCGGGAAATCGTTTCATTCCGGTTTTTCCGTTCCGAGTCGTTGTGACGTCACGCGCCGGGGCGACGTTTCACCGCCGCGCGGTCGCCTATCCTGTCGAGGCGCTTCAGCGCGCTGCCGCAGCCGCAGGGCGCGGGAAGCCAGCGTCCGACGTCCCCGATGCGATATCGAATGAAGGGCATGGCGCGCCGCGTAAGGGTGGTGAAGACGACCTCCCCCCACACGCCATCCGGCAGCGCGCGCCCGCTTTCGGGGTCGATGATCTCGAATAGGAGATCCGCCTCCCTCGGGTGATAGCCCTCGCGCACGTGGCAGGCCATCGCGCCGCCGAGTCCGCTCTCCGTGGTTCCGTAATGCTCAAACACCTTGCAATTCCAACATTTCTCGATGGTTCGCCTGTTCTCGTCCGAGACGTATTCCGTCGAGAGCAGCACGCTGCGGACACTCGTTCCGCTCACTCCGTTCGCCGCACCGCTTCGCGCCAGCCGCGCGATTTCAACGGGGCCGCCGATGAGGGCGCTCACCCGCCGCTCGCGGATGAGGGCGAGAACCGCCTCGTCCAAGGCGGCGTCGCTTCGCGACACGGGGCCGTAGGGGATCGCATCCGTGCCGCCGCGCGCCAGCCCGCGCCGCAAGAGGTCGCCGACGGATCCGGGACGCTCGCAGGGCAGCAGGATGAGCGCCAAATCCGATTCGTCCACCATGACGCGCATGCCAAAGTGGAAAAAATCGATGGTCAGTTCCTGATCCTCCTCCGTGAAATAGATCCGCTTGGGATTTCCGGCGCTGCCGCTCGTTTGCAGGGTGACGATGCGGCTGACCTCGCTCTGCGGCACGCAGAGCATCGAAAGCCCGCTCTCGCGCAGATCCGATTCCGTCGTGAAGGGGATTTTGCGCATATCCTCGAGGCTTGCGATGTCCCGCGCAGCGTCGATCCCCGCCAACCGCTTCGCGTAGAAGGGGCTGTTTTCCTTCGCCATTTGCAGCGTATGGCGCAGCATCGCGAGCTGATGGCGCTCGATGTCCTCCCTGCGCGGCAATGCGCCCTCTGGCAAGCCTATTTTGCGCGCGTTCCACGCGTCCAAAACCGTGCCCGCCACGCTACGCCTCCCACGCGAGCAGCTCGCACACCATCGCGTAGGTTTCCGCGATCATGCCGGGGCAGACGGCGATCTTGTTCATCTCGTTGCCTTGCAGGATATCCTCGCAGTCATAGCCGCCGAAGCGGTCGTAGAACCAATCCATGAGGGCCGCGCGCAGCTCCGATTCGGCCGCGCGCGCGTCCGCCACGAACAGCAGGCTCACGGCGGCGGTCAGCGTGCCGCAGAGCTTGCCCTCCTCCAAGCCGTTGCAAAACGCGCCCATGGCCGCGATCAGATCGGCGTTCTCCCTTTCGAGCCGCGCGAGCCCCAGCCCCATGATGATTTGGCTGCAACAATAGCCCTTGAGCTTCATGTCGAAGATTTTTTCATCCAATCCCATCGTTTGCACCTATTCGGGCTTCCGGAGCACCGCGAGAAAATATCCCAGATCTTTGGCTCGCGCGGACGCGCGGCAAAACCGGCCGAGCTCCTCGCCGGGCGGCAGCGCGGCCCGCCAAAAAGCCTCCCACGAGCCGTGGGCGAAAATCTTCTCGGCCGCGAAACCGCGCAGAACCTCCGTCTTGTCGCCGAAGAACAGGATTTCAAAGCCCGCCTCCTCGAAGGCCTCGCGCAGACTCTCGACGACAAAGGCGCCTTCGAGGCAATATTCCGACGGCGCGCTTCTGTTCCGCTCGCAATCGCCCCACGCGTGCGGCCCGCTCCGCTGTTTCCGCGCCTCCGCGCGCGCCCGCGCGACCTCGGCGGGGTCGGGATCGATTCGGCAGAGATCCGCGACGATCAGCTTGCCGCCCTTTTTCAGCACGCACCAAGCCTCGTGAAGCGCCTCGAGCTGCATGGGCGACAGCGAAAGCGCGCATTCCATGATCACTCCGTCGAACGCAAGCGAAGGAAAATCCGGCGCCTCCATTTCGCCGCGCCGCAAATCGAGGCCGGGCCGGAGCTCCCGCCCCCGGCGCAGAAGCGCTTCGGAAGCGTCGATGCCCGTGCATTTCATGCCGCGGGTCTTTTCGAGCCACGCGAGTGTGGCGCCTTCGCCGCAACCCACCTCGAGGATGCGCGCGCCCTCGGGAAAGTCGCACAGGTTCATGGCCTCCTCGATCAGATCGAAGCCGCCGGGAGAAATGACGCCCATTCGCAGAACCTCCTTGATTTGGTTTCGCAATCGCCGCGCGCGTCGCGCGGCAGGCATTCGTTGGTGAATACCGTATTGGTCGGGTTTTCGTTTCGCCATCCGTCGCCGCTGTAGCGCCCCGCGCCGGTTTCACGCCCTGTAAATGCTGTTGTACGCGCAGAAGGGGATCAGCCGCTCGTCGCGGGAAAAAACCTGCACACGGCAGCGCTTTAAGCGCTCCGCGTCCAGCGTGTTGACGTCCTGAAAGGCCATGCCCGTCAGCGTGAAGCGATTTCGCCGCACATAGGATATGAAGGCGTCAAAGTCAAGCGCGTCGCCGGTTTCGTCCGCGCCGCCGGCCCCCGCCGTCGCGCCGGTTTCGTCCGCGCCGCGTTCGCCGTCCGTCCCTGCCGCGCAACATCCGCCGCCGGCGCCGGTTGCGCCTTCGCCCGCCGTCGCGCCGGCCCCGGTTTCGCCCGCGTCCGCCGCGTCCATATCCCACTTGTTCAGCACGAAATCGCGATCCCTGCGTATGATTTCGAGCGGATCGGGTTCCTCGCAGCAGCAGCTCGCCCCTTGCTCTCGCTGCGCCGCGCGCATCAGGCTCTTCACGCTCCCGTCCCTCTCGCGCAGGAAGCTGCCGCTGAAACAGCACAGCGGATGCCCCGCCGTGATCGGAATCATGTCCTCGCGCGAGAAAAGCCCGCCGCTCTGCGCCACGATCTCGCGCATCACGTCGAACATGGTCACGCGATTCTCGTAGTCGCGCGCCGCCGCGTCGCCGCCCCGCTCGTCGGCGCGCGCGGTTTTTCCCGCACCGCCGCGAAGCCCCTCGGCGAACGCGGTTTCCTCCGCGGACGCTTGCGGATGCCGGCCGAAAAAGGAGGCCGGCTGGAAGTGTATGCCCTTGACGACGTCCACGTTGTCGAGCATGTAGCGTATCAGGTCGCCGACGCCGTCGAGGTTGACGCCCTTCAAGAGGGTCGGAACGAGGGTGACGGGCAGACCCGCCCGCCGGCAGCGCTCCACCGCACGGAGCTTCACGTCCAGCAGGGGCGCGCCGCGCAGCGCCTCGTAGATGTCGTCGCGCAGGCCGTCGAACTGCAAAAATGCCACGGACGCGCCGGCCTCTTTCAGGCGCTCCGCGCAGCCGTCCTCGAGCGCGAGCCTGCGCCCGTTCGTGTTCAGCTGTATGTACTCGAAGCCCTTGCGCTTGCCCATGGCGATGATTTCCGCCAGATCGTCGCGCACCGTCGGCTCGCCGCCCGAAAGCTGGATGTTGAACTTGCGCTCCTCGCCGAGCTCGATCAGCCTGTCGTACATGCGCTCTATTTGCGCGAGGCTCGGGTCTCGGGCGGAAGCGTCCGTCTCGGCCCGCGCGAAGCACCAGGGGCAGCTTTGGTTGCAGCGATCCGTGACGTCCAAAAGCACGCAGCAGGCCGTTTGCAGGTGACGTTCGCAGACGCCGCAGTGCAGGGGGCATTCTCCCTCCGCGCCGGTCGTGAGCGCTTGCCTTGGGGCGACGTTGACGATGGGCGCGCGCATCCACGCCGAAAACGCCTCCGGATCGTCCGCCGCGACCGACGAAACGGTTCCGTGCGCGGGGCAGGTCTTGCGAAAACGAACGCCGTCCTCCGCTTCGACGTAGAAGGCGTCCACCGGCCGCTTGCAGGTGGGACAGATGCTTTTGGTTTTCGACAGTATCCGCATTTTCACATGCAAGCTCGACGGGTGGCCGCTCAAACGCCGCGTTCTTCCAGATATTTCTCGGCGCGCACGGCGGCCACCGCGCCGTCCGCCGCCGCGGTCACAACCTGGCGCAGGGTTTTCTTGCGCACGTCGCCCGCGGCGAACACGCCGGGAATGTTCGTGGCCATGTCCTCGTCGGTCAGGATGTAGCCGTTCTCCATGTCCAGCTTGCCGGCGAACAGCTCGGAGGCGGGATGCAGACCGATGAACACGAACAGGCCAAACGTGCCGTCCGCCTCGTCGGCCGCAACGGTCGTCGTCACGCCGGTCTTGATGTTTCGCAGCGTCATGCTCTCCAAAAGGCCGTCGCCCCGCAGTTCTTCGATCACACTGTCCCATATGAAGGACAGTTTGGGTTCGGCGAAGGCCCGGTCTCGGATGCACTTTGTGGCCCGGAGTGCGTCCCTCCTGTGGATGATCGTCACCTTCCGCGCGAATTTGCTTAGATAGAGGGCTTCCTCCACCGCCGAATCGCCTCCGCCGACCACATAGACCTCCAGCCCTTCGAAGAAGGCGGCGTCGCAGGTGGCGCAATAGGAAACGCCTTTTCCGATCAGCTCCCGTTCGCCGGGACACCCGATTTGCAAAGGTGCGTTGCCCGTCGCCACGATCAGCGCGCGGCAGGCGTAGCTGCCCTTGACGCCCGTGAGAACCTTGGTTTCGCCCTCCGCCGAAACCGCCGTGATCGTGTCGATGATCCGCTCGGCGCCGAAGCGCTCCGCCTGCGCCGACATGCGTGCAATCAGGCTTTCTCCGGATTCGTGCGGCGGCGAGCCCGGATAATTCTCTATCTCGGAGCTCTGCGCGATCTGTCCGCCGATCACGCCCTTTTCCAGCAGCAGCACCGACAAGCGCGCCCTGCCGGCGTAGAGGGCCGCGCTCAAGCCCGCAGGCCCGCCGCCCAAAACAATAAGGTCATACATGGTGTCGATTTACGCCTTTCGTTTTTGAATGCAAAGAGTTGTTTACAGAAACAATAATATATTGATTGGCGGCGCAAAGCAAGACTATTTTTCGGATTCGCGCCGTCGTGCCGTCAATGTTATGAAACGAGTATTGCGCAAGCTCGGCATTGAGATACCTGCCGTCAATCATCCCTGTTGGTTTCTCCGCGCTTCCGCGCTATTTTGCGACGAGCCCTTATCGTTTTGCCCGGTACTTTCGATTCCGATTTGCGCCCGACGCGATCACCACGCCGTCGGCAACAAGCCCCGACAGCACACGGCGGGCAGTTTGTACGGAGCGATTGAGAACCTTTGCCGCATCCGCCGCGGTTACTTCTCCGTTGCCTCGCAGATAGGTCAGCAGAGCGTTTCGAGAATTTTTATCGCTCATTTTATCGCTCAAAATCGCGTTATCGCTCATTTTATCGCTCAAAATCGCGTTGTCGCTCATTTTATCGCTCGTTTCTGTGCTGTCGCTTATGCTGTTGCGCGATAACGGCACTGTCGTTCTGAATACATCGCCCTCTACAAGTTCCGGTTCGCCGCCGGAGTAAATTTTCGTGTATTTATACAGATTTTTCACGCCGGAACCGAGAACATCGGCGCGCCCGATGTTGATGTACGAGAATGTTGCTCACAAGCTCACGCGCGATCATTGGTAAATTTGCTCGACCATATTAGGAATCGGTTTTCGCTTGTTTTGCGGCTTTTGTTCGTCCGTCGAGGGGTTTGGGCGTTCCTTTCGGGATAATCCAATCTCTGCCCAACCGCATTGCGCCGTCAATTCTCCCGCTGCCGCAGAGAGCTTGCACTTGACGGATTTTTACGCCCCATAATTTTCCGGCCTCTTTCGTTGTCATCCAATCCATACGCGCACCTCGTCCGCCGCAATTCCGCTTCGAATCACATCAATGGCTTGATTATACTACGCTATAGCGCATTGTGCAAGAAAAACCTGTTCGTTCGCAAAAAATCGCCCTGAAAATTTTCTTCCGGGCGAAAATTTCTCTTGGCATTTCAGATTGATTTGCGGTAAACTGAATCCAAGGTTTGCCGCAAGTGGCGCTTCTATACGGGGGCGTTCGTCCTCGCGGAGATTGTACCGGCATGGAAAGGGTCAAGAACGTGCTTAATTTCAAGAAACGCTCGCGGATTGCCATCGTCGCGGTTGTTGGGCTTGCCGCCGTTCTTGCGGTGGGGTTTGCTTGCGGCAAGGGGAGCAACGACCTTGTGGAGTTTGGAAATCCTCCCGATTCATACGCGCGGATTTTTTGGGGTGAACGCATTTACGAACCCTATGCCAACGCCGCCGAAAACGATTTTTACAACAGGCATCGAGGCAAACAAATGGGCCATATGAGCGACAGAGATCTGAAAGTGTTTGAACTCAAAGGCTATGCGGCCTCTGAATGGCTTGCTTGGTTTGCCTATGGCGAGGTGACGCTGTACAAAAATGTTGTCGTGAAGGAAATCCCCGGCGAACTGCTTGTCCTCAGACTCGCGGGCAGACTTTCGATGAGCGAACCGCTGAAAGTCATCCGTGTAATCAGCGGGCGGACGGAGGAAACGACTTTCGCGACATACGCGGATATGTATGCTGCCATAGAGTGGATCAGAGGGCTGAAGCTCGTGCGCGAAGCCTTTGAGACCGGAAGAACGCCCGGCAACGATTCGGAAGGCGGAGAGACCTACGTTTTTGACAACGGCCACGACAGTATGCGCTACGTTAAGAACGGGCCGGACAGCGTTTACGTGAACTATAACGCCGATTGGTACAAGGTCGAGAATCCCTCCGACCCGCCGATGGGAAACTCTCGGCGAATGGAATTCACATCGGGCTTTTTGTTTTCACAGAATATATATGAATAAAAGTGAAAAATAACTTGACAGGTGCCTTTTGACATAACATAACGAGAAATATAAAGCGATTTTTAGGTTGCATTTATTCTAACTCGGTGCTATACTGTCAGCGAAGGTGTTTGGAATGAATACCGACGCCGAAAACTCCCTGCGGGAGCGCGGGGAGTTTTTTGAAAAGGAAAGTTAGCTATCGATAACCAATAAAAACACTTTCAGAAAGCGAGGAGGATGCAATGAATCAAACAAAATCACAAAAAACGGGCATGGCGCGGCTGCTCGAACTGGGCGCGCGCAAAAAGGGATTGGTGGTATGCTCCTGCGTATTGGCGGTTCTCGGCGTGGCGCTGTCGTTTGCGCCCTTTGTCGCCATCTACTTCATCATCCGCGAATTGGTGACGCATTTCACGGATTTGTCCTCGATTGACGCGGAGCATATGATTCGGCTCGGTTGGTATGCGGCGGGCGGCGCGGTCGGCGCAATCGCGCTCAACTTTGCCGCGCTGATGTGCAGCCACCTCGCGGCGTTCTCCACGCAGTACGAATTGAAACTGGAATTTGCGAATCACATCGCAAGTCTGCCGCTCGGCTTCCACAGCGCAAACTCCACCGGCAAGCTTCGCAAAATCGTGGACGAAAACATAGAAAAGTTAGAGGGCTTCGTCGCGCACAACCTGCCGGACTTGGCGGGTTCGTTCGCGATGCCGATCCTCACGCTGGCAATCCTGTTCGTCTTTGATTGGCGGCTTGGAGCGGCGAGTCTCATTCCCATTATCGCGGCCTTCTCCATTCAAATGGCGTCAATGGGTCAGGAAAAGGCTAAAATCTACATCAAGCGGTACCAGAATGCCCTTGAGGATATGAACAATGCCTCGGTGGAGTACGTGCGAGGAATTTCCGTGCTGAAGGCTTTCAATCAGACGGTTTTCTCCTTCCGCAAGTTTTACGAAATCATAAGGAATTACAGCAAATTCGTGATGAGCTACACGATTGCCTTTGAGAAAATATACACTGTCTTTTTGACGATCATCGGTCACGCGTACATCTTCCTTGTCCCCGCGATCATCCTGATTGCGGGCGGAGCGGAGGACTACGCCAAGTTCGCTATGGCGGCGGTGTTCTACATATTTTTCTCGTTCTCGCTTGCGACGCCTTTCACCAAATTGGTGTACGTATCGCAGATCGGGAATCAAGTCGCGGACGGAATCGGGCGCATGGACAAAATCCTGAACGCTGCGCCGCTTCCGGAAACTTCCGCGCCCAAGACGGCGGCGGCTTATTCGATTGCGTTCGAGAACGTAACGTTCAGCTATAACGGCGAGGGCGAGAGCGTCGCGCTGAACGGCGTGAGCTTCACCGCCGCGCAGGGAGAAATCACGGCGCTGGTCGGCCCGTCGGGAAGCGGCAAGTCCACAATCGGGCATCTGATTCCCCGTTTTTACGACGTCGCGGAGGGTTCAATCAAAATCGGCGGCGTCGACATTCGGGATATGGCGAGCGACGATCTGATGTCGATCGTCGGCTTCGTGTTCCAGGACGTGTTTCTGTTCAAGCAGAGCATTTTGGACAACATCAAAATCGGCGATCCGAACGCCGGCCGAGAGGAAGTCGTCGCCGCCGCGAAAGCCGCGATGTGCCACGACTTCATCGAAAAACTGCCGCAAGGTTACGATACGGTCTTTGGTTCGAGCGGCGTGCATCTCTCCGGCGGGGAACGTCAGCGGATTGTCATCGCGCGGGCGATTTTGAAAAACGCGCCGATTCTCGTCCTTGACGAGGCGACCGCGTTCGCCGACCCGGAAAATGAACAAAAAATCCAGCTTGCGCTCTCGGAACTGATGAAAAACAAGACGGTCATCATCATAGCGCACAGGTTGTCCACGGTGCGCGGCGCGGACAAGATCCTTGTGGTGAACAAGGGGAAAATCGCCGAAACGGGCAGGCACGACGAGCTTGTGGCGGCAAACGGGCGGTATGCCGCAATGTGGGAACTGTACAGCGGCGCGGCAAACTGGATGCTTGGAAAGGAGACCGCAAATGCTTAAAAGATTGTTGAACATATCCGACGAGGGATACAAGGGATTGCGCGGCGGCATAATTGCCGCAGCAATATCAAATATATGCATGTTCCTGCCCTTCGTCGTTGCAATGCGCATAATGACGCTTCTGCTTGCTCCGCTGACGGATGGATCACCGCTCGATATACCGCAATTGTGGATATGGTTCGTGGCGGGGATTGCCGCCGCCGCGCTGTATTTTGGCGCAAGTCTGCGCGAGTATCGAAAGACATATAACGTGGCTTACGGCGAAAGCGAACAAATCCGCGTTGACGTGGCCGAAAGGCTGCGTCGTTTGCCCCTCTCGTTCTTCAACCGCAAGGACTTGACGGAGCTCACGACAAATATCATGGGCGACTGTGCCTCAATTGAACACGCAATGAGCCATGTGGCGCCGGGACTGTTCGCAAGCTGTATCACAATTCCGCTCGTATGCGTTCTGCTCGCCGTCTATGATTGGCGCATGGCCTTGGCGCTGTTTGCCGCTTTGCCGATTTCAATGACGCTTATTCTGTTCACCAAAAAGCTCATGACCGTGTTCGGAGGGCGTATTGTGCAGGAAAAGCTGAACGTCGCGGAACAAATGCAGGAGTATTTGGAAGGCATAAAGGTAGTCAAGGCGTTCGGGCTTGCGGGTGAGAAGTCGGCGGCTCTGAAACAGTCGTTGACAATGCTGAAACGGGCGTCAATGGTCGGCGAACTGCTCGGCGGCGTATTCGTAACGCTTTCGTCAATGGTTTTGCAGGTAGGCATCGGACTTGTTACGCTTGTCGGCGTGACCTTGCTGACCGGCGGCGAAATCAGTCCCGTGGCAATGCTGATGTTTTTGATAATAAGCGTCAAAATTTACTCCCCGTTGATTGTCCTGTTTACGCTTCTGCCGGAATTTTTCTTCATGCTTGTCTCCACCAAGCGCATGCAGGCAATGCGCCGCGAAGCGCCTATGACGGGCGACGAGGACGCAGTATTGGCCGATTATACGGTCGAACTGAAAAACGTGTCGTTCGCCTATAACGACGAGGACGTGATCAAGGG
>JAISMX010000051.1 GCA_031276515.1 Eubacteriales Family XIII. Incertae Sedis bacterium
GAGGATCTCCTCGCCCTTCGCGTTCGTGATGTAGAACAGCACGTTCCCGACGGTCTGCCCGGCCGGAATCGTCTTTGCCTGCGCGAAAACCGCGAGCGCAAGCAGGAGCGCGAGCGCAAGGAAAAACGCGCCCGTTTTTTTGATTGTTTTCATGGCCACCTCCTGTTTTGCCTTAGTATATCACTTTGCCGAGAATTTGTATGTTGCCCGGGCAACATTTTTGACCTTTTTTTCGTGATTTTTCGTGATTTTATGCTCTTGCCAATCGCGCGCAATAGTGATAACATATCTGTGACGACAGACGCGCCGCGCTTCCGCGCGGCGGAAAAGGAGGATGCGTTTTGAGGGTTATCGCCGGCGACGCCAAGGGAAAAAAGCTCTTTTCGCCGGACGATTACGGCATCCGCCCGACCTCCGACAAGGTGAAAGGCGCCATTTTCAATATGATCGGCGCGCGCGTCGCGGACGCCGTCGCGCTGGATTTGTTCGCCGGCAGCGGCGCTCTTGGCATCGAGGCGCTCAGCAGAGGCGCCCGCCGATGCTATTTCTGCGACCATTCCGCGAAGGCGCGGGCCTTGATCGCGAAGAACCTCGCGCATTGCGGAATGACGGAGCGCGCCACCGTTCTGCGCTGTGACGACAAGGCGGCTTTCGGCATGCTCGAGAGCGCGCCGGACATCGTGTTTTTGGATCCGCCCTACGGTCTCGATTGCCACGAAAGCTGTCTCGCGGCGGCGAGCGCGGCCATGAGCGCGGCGAAAGGCGGCATCGTCGTGGCGGAGCACAGAGCGGCGCTGTCGCTTCCGGACGAAATTTTCGGATTTGTAAAAATCAAGGAGAAAAAATACGGCGGCACGGGCGTCTCGGTGTTCGCGTATGGTTACCATTCAGCTATTTAAATCAAAACTACTCGAACGCCGCGCAAGTGTGGATGAGTAGTAACCGCGTATGAGGGTTGAGACATCGCCATGAAAAAGTTGCTCTACGTCGGCTCCTTCGATCCCGTCACGAACGGGCATCTCGATTTGATCAACAGGAGCGCGAAGCTGTGCGACCGCCTGATCGTGGGCGTCGCCGAGAATCTCTCCAAAAAAGCGCGATATTCCGTCGAAGACAGGCTGCGCATGCTGAAGATCGCCATCGCGCATCTCGACAATGTGGAAACGGACAGCTTCACCGGGCTGCTTGCCGATTACGCGAAGCGCCGGAAAGTCGAGGCGGTGGTGCGCGGTCTGCGCGCGACGATGGATTTCGAATACGAGCTGCAAATGGCGCACATGAACGCGCGCCTGTACGAAAACGGGATCGAAACCCTGTTTCTGATGTCGAGTCCCGCTTATTCGTTCGTCAGTTCGGGTCTCGTGAGCGAGGTGTTTGCGCTCGGCGGCAACGTGGAAGGGCTTGTGCCGGATTCGGTGCTCGCTTATATGAAAAAAATCCGATAGTTTGTTTGCTCGGGCGGCCGGGCGCGGGGAAAACCGGCGCGGCGTTCGAGTGATTTTGATCGATGTATTTGAGCGGTAACGATTTGTTTGCCCGCGCGTCGGGCGGCGAGAAAGGCGTAAAGATGAAAGTGCTGGAATTGTTGGATGAACTCGAGGAAATCCTCGATACGGCGTCGGGCGTGCCATTGACGAAGAAGATCATCTTGGACGGTCTCGAGATTCAGGATATCGTGCGAGAAATCAGGGTTGCTCTCCCCGAAGAGATACAGCAGGCGCATTGGATCACGGAACAGCGCCAAGGCATCCTTGAGGAAGGCAAGAAGGAATACGATATCATCATTCAGGACGCGAAGCAGCAAGCGGAAATTCTCGTGGACACGAGCGAGATCATGATGCGGGCCAAAGCCGCGGCAAAGGATCTGACCGCGCAGACCGAAGCCAACGTCAAGCAGCTGAAGCTCGACACCTACGACTACATCGACAAGATACTGTTCGAATTCCAAAACAAGATGGAGCAGTTGAACGCCACGTATTTCGGAGACATGTTCACAAACATACAGCGAACCTTCGAAGGGATCAACCGCACGGTGCAGGAAAACCGCGTGGAGATCAAGGATTTGGCGTACAAAACCCATATGGAGGGCGAAGGTTGACGGTGGTCGGCATCGTCGCAGAATACAACCCCTTCCACAACGGGCATCTCCTGCACATCGAAAGCAGCGTGAAATTGGCGGACGCGGACGGCGTCGTCGCCGTGATGAGCGGAAATTTTGTGCAGCGCGGCGAACCGGCCCTCATAGACAAATGGCGCCGCGCGCGAACCGCCGTCGAGAACGGCGTCGATTTGGTCGTGGAGCTGCCTTTTTTTTATGCGACGGGCAGCGCGGAGCATTTCGCGTCCGGCGCGGTGAGGCTTTTGGACGCGATGGGCTGCGTCACGCATCTTTCCTTCGGCTGCGAGGAAGGCAGCGTCGCGCCCCTCGCGGAGGCGGCCCGCGTTCTCGCCGAGGAATCGCCTGCGTTCAAAGAAACGCTGCGCGCGGCGCTGAAGTCCGGCATGTCTTTTCCGCGCGCACGCGCGGAAGCGCTGCGCAAGGAAGCGGGAGACGCGTCCGCGCGTCTGCTCGATCATCCGAACAACATACTGGCCGTCGAGTATTTGAAGCAATGCGCGCTGATCGAAAGCCATCTCACTCCCCTTGCGGTCAAACGCGCCGGCGCGGGCTGTTTCGAGGCGGATCCGCGCGGACGCATCGCGGGCGCGGCGGCGATCCGCGATCTGTTTTTCGCCGGAAGGACGGAGGAAGCGCTGCGGTACATGCCAAAATGGGAAGGCTCGCTCGACGCGCAGCGCCTCGACATGTACTTCACGCTCATTGCCGCCGCCGTTCGCCTGAAAAACGTCTCCGAGCTCCGCGCCGTCGTGTCCGCTTCCGAGGGCCTTGAAAATCGTCTGCTGCGCGCGCTCGACGCCGCTTTCGACATGCCCTCGCTGCTCGCCGCGATGGAAACCAAGCGTTACACCAAAACGCGCATCCGCCGCTTCCTGCTGCATGCGCTTTTCGGCCTGACGCGCGAGCGCTTCGCGGCCTTCGACGCGGCTTGGCCCGGCTATCTGCGCGTGCTCGCGCTCTCCGAAAAGGGCGGCGGCCTCCTGCGTCTCGTCAAGGCCCGCACGGATATGCCCATCGTGACGAACCCCGGCAAGCGGCGTTTGGAATCGCCCTTGGCGGTCGGACTCGCGGCCGACATTCTGGCCTCCGACATATACAATCTGGTCGGCGGCGCCGCGCGCGGCGGCGCGGATTACCGGACGCGCCCCTTTGTGCGCCGCCGGTGAAACCTCGCACCCGCGCGAGACGCGGCGCCATTGCGCAACCATAACAAATTTATCGTAAAGCATACATTTGCGCATTTTTATCCTTGAATCATCGAATCTCAACCGGTAGAATGAAAGAAAAGCATTTTTCGCATCGATTCGTTACCACTCAGCCATTCAAATTCTAACATCGATTCACGAAAGGAAGAACGCAATGAAAGTATTGGTCATCAATTGCGGCAGCTCATCGCTGAAGTACCAGGTTCTGGACATGACGGGCGAAAGCCTCCTGGCCAAGGGCTTGGTCGAAAGGATCGGCATCGAGGGATCCACGCTCACGCACGAAAAGATCGGTTTGAACGACAAGTTCAAGCTCACGACGCCCATGGACACCCACAAAGAGGCGCTCGGACACGTGATCGACGCCCTGCTCGACAAGGAACACGGCGTAATCTCCGACATGGGCGACATCGGCGCGGTCGGACACAGGGTGGTGCACGCCGGAGAGAGATACGCCAAATCGGTTCTGATCGACGAAAGCGTCGTCGCCACGCTCGAGGAATGCGTCGAACTCGCGCCGCTGCACAATCCGCCAAACCTGCTCGGCATCGGGGCCTGCAAGGAGATGATGCCCACAACGCCGATGGTCGCCGTGTTCGATACGGCCTTCCACCAGACGATGCCTCCGGAGGCCTATATTTACGCGCTGCCCTACAGATATTATGAAAAATACAAGGTTCGCCGCTACGGCTTTCACGGCACGAGCCACAAATTCGTCGCCGAGCGGGCCGCCTATCTGCTGGGCGTAAACCTGAACGATCTCAAAATCATCACCTGTCACTTGGGCAACGGCGCCAGCGTGACGGCCATCAAGCGGGGGAAATGCATCGACACCTCCATGGGTTTCACGCCGCTCGAGGGTCTCGTAATGGGTACGCGCTCCGGCGATCTCGATCCCGCCATCGTGTCGTTTATACGCGATAAGGAAGGCATACATCTCCACGACGTCATCGACGTGCTGAACAAGGAGTCGGGCGTTTTGGGCATTTCCGGCGTCAGCAGCGATTTCCGCGACCTCGAATCGGCCGTGGAGGAAGGCAACGAGCGCGCTTCGCTCGCCATCAAGGTGTTCGCGCACAAGGTGCGCTTCTACATCGGCGCCTACATCGCCGAAATGAACGGCGTTGACGCCATCGTGTTCACGGCGGGCCTCGGGGAGAACAGCGCGAACATGCGCAGCGTCATCTGCTCCGAGCTCGGAAACCTCGGCATCAAGCTCGACCTCGTGCGCAACAACGTCAGGGGCAAGGAGACCATCATAAGCCGCGACGATTCCAGGGTGGCGATCCTGCTGATTCCCACGAATGAGGAGTTGATGATCGCGCGGGACACCTACGCGCTCACCCGCTGAGGAGATATTGCAACATAAATCTTGCAATTTTCAATCAACTATGCTATATTATGTTCGTGAATAAAAATCCTGAGGTGTTCGTTAAGATTATATAATTTATCTAACACTTTGATTCACGGGAATCCGGGTTTTCGCGAGAATGCCGGGCCGTTTTTAACGGAGGGCAGACAAGAGGAACAGGACAACCACTTATCTTGGATAAGGTTGTGAATTAATGATCTGACGGCACATCGGGATTTTTTTTCATACCAAAAATCGGGATAAATCATCATGCAATACATCGAAGTGAAGATCTATGTCTCGCCGGCCGGTTTGGAGCCTTTGACCGCTCTGCTCCTCGCGCACGGCGTCGCGGGCGTCGCCATCGACGACCCGCGGGACATCGCGGCGCTGGCGGCGCGCAAAACCGGTCTCGATTGGGATTGTTTCGACGAAGAACTGCTCGCGAAAGGCAATGCCTGCGCGGAAGAGATCGTCGTTTCTTTTTATTTGGAGCCGGGAGACGAAGGCGCGCGGCGGCTCGACGCGATCAAACTCGATCTCATGAAGCTGAAAGGAAACGAATTGGACGGCGGTTTCGGAGAGGATCTGCCCTTGGGCAGGCTCTACGCGGAAAGCGCCCTGCGCTCGGACGAGGAATGGAAGGACGCTTGGAAACAATATTTCAAGCCCTTTCGCATGACGGAAAGGCTCAGCGTCAAGCCGAGCTTCGAGGACTATGCGCCCGAAGCGCCGGATGAGCTCGTGATCGAACTCGATCCCGGCATGGCCTTCGGAACGGGCTTGCACGAGACCACGGCGCTGTGCGCGCGTCTGCTCGAAACCTCCGTCGGACCCGGCGCGTCCGTGCTCGACGTGGGCTGCGGCTCGGGCATACTCTCCATCGCGGCCGCGCTGCTGGGAGCGGGAGAGGTGCTCGGCGTGGATCTCGACGACACGGCGCTAAAGGTCGCGCGGGCCAACATCGCGGCCAACGGCTGCGAAAGCCGTGCGCGCGTCACGAAGGGCGATCTGCTCGCGGGACTCTCCTTCAAGGCCGATGTCGTCGTGGCGAATCTCACGGCGGAGCTGATCGCGGCGCTGGCCGGCGGGCTTCGCGCGCATATGAAACCCGGCGCTTGCTTCATCGCGTCGGGCATCTTGACGGAACGGCGCGCGCTTGCGGTTTCGGCCATCGAGGCGGCGGGATTCCGCGTCGCGGAGAGCGCCGAGGCGGGCGATTGGTGCGCGTTCAAGGCGGTATGAGCAGATTTTTCGTGGAGGAAAATCAAATATCGGGAAATGAGATACGCATCGTTTCCGAGCGGGACGTCAAGCATTTGACGCGCGTGCTGCGCGCGTCGCGCGGCGACCGCGTCGAGGTGTCGGACAGCGCGGAATGGGAGTACGAAACGGAATTCCTGCGCGAGGAGGACGGCGCGGCCGTGCTGCGCATTCTGGACAGGCAGCGCTTCGCGCGGGAGCCGGGCGTCCGCGTCGCGCTCTTTCAGGCTCTCCCCAAGGCCGCGAAGATGGACGCGATCATCCAAAAGTCCGTCGAGCTCGGCGCCGCTTCGATCTTTCCCGTCGTCTGCGTGCGGAGCGTCGCGGCGGGAGACGCGGTTTCGGAGCGCAAGCTCGCCCGCTGGCAAAAAATATCGGAAGAAGCCGCGAAGCAGTGCCGCCGCGGCCTGACGCCCAAGGTGCATCCCCTTCTCTCCTTCGATGCGGCGCTCCGCGAGATGCGTGGCTTTTCTCTCATGCTGTTTCCCTACGAGAACGAAAGGGAGCGCAGCATGAAGGCCTGCCTTCGGGGGCTTTCCGAAAAGCCCGGCGACGTGGCGCTGATCATCGGGCCGGAGGGCGGTTTCGCGCGCGAGGAGGCGGAGGCGCTCACCCTGGCGGGCGCGATTTCCGTGAGCCTGGGCGGCGCCATCCTGAGAACCGAAACGGCGGGGCCGGCGGCCATCGCCATGATTTTATACGAATTCGAGCAAGTATGATATCACAGGGCAAAACGATAGCTTTTCACACCCTCGGCTGCAAGGTGAACCAATATGAGACGCAGGCTCTGCGCGAGCGCTTCGCGGACCGCGGCTACACGGTCGTCCCCGAGACCGAAGGGGCGGACGTCTGCGTGATCAACACCTGCACGGTCACGAGTCTCTCCGACAGGAAATCGCGGCAATTCATCCGGCGGGCGCGGCGGCTCAATCCGGACGGCATCGTCGCGGTGATCGGCTGCTACGCGCAGATGAAGCCGCGCGAAACGGCGGCCATGCCGGAGGTGGACATCGTCCTCGGAAGCGCGGAAAAGGAGCGTCTGCCGGAACTCGTCGCGGCGTTTGAGCGCGACGGAAGGAAGCGCGCGGAGCTTCGACCCTTCGGCGCGGACTTCGGCCCGCGCGCGGGCGTCGCGGGCATGGACTCGCGGACGCGCGCCTACATCAAGATACAGGACGGCTGCGACCGCCGCTGCGCCTACTGCGTCATCCCCCGCGCGCGCGGCCCCGCGCGCAGCCGGCCGGCGGACGACATCGTCGCGGAAGCGCGGGTGCTGCTCGAAAACGGCTACAAGGAGCTCGTGCTGACGGGCGTCAACGCGGCACTCTACGGCGCGGAAGCCGAAAGCGCTTCGGAGCGCGGCGTACACACCATCGTGGCGCGGCTTTGCGCGCTCGAAGGGGATTTCCGCGTCAGGCTGGGTTCCCTGGAACCCACCGTGATCGACGCGCGCTACGTAACGCGCCTGTTCGCCTGCGAAAAGCTCTGCCCTTCCCTGCACCTCTCCGTGCAGAGCGGCAGCTCGCGCGTGCTCGCGGCCATGCGCAGGGCTTATTCGCGCGAGGATTATCTGGAACTGGTGCGCACGCTCAGAAGCCGCGATCCCGCCTACGGCGTCGGCACGGACATCATCGCCGGCTTTCCCGGGGAGACGGAGGAGGATTTCAACGACAGCCTGCGTCTGCTCGAGGAGGTGGATTTTTCGCACGTGCACGTGTTCCGCTTTTCGGCGCGCGCCGGCACCGCCGCCGCAGCCATGCCCGGCCGCGTGCCTTCGGACGTGAAGGCGGCGCGCGCCGAGAAGCTGCTGCGCGCGGGAGAGCGCTCCGCCGCCGCCTTTCTGCGGCGCAACGCCGGCGCCGTCCGCAGCGTGCTGCCGGAGCGCACGGACGCGGAAACGGGCCTTGTCGAGGGCCTGACGGAGAACGGAATCCGCGTCCTGTTCGCGGACGAAGCGCCGCCGGGCGGCGGTCTTGCAAGCGGCGGCTTTGTGCGCGTCAGGCTAACGACCCCGGAAGGGAACGGCATGCGCGGCGAGCGGCTGTGACGAAGCACGCCCATCGAGACCGCGCGAACGCCGCGATGATTTTTCCGCGCCCGGCCCGGCGCGCCGGCGCGGGCGTTCGGATCGGATTCAGCTAAGGGACTGTTACGAAATAAATTGTGCAAGTTGGCGCAGGATTTTTTTCGCCGGGCAAGGCGGAGGAAGCGCAGATAGCATCGCTATCTAAGCTGACGACAACACAGCCCGGCGGAAAAAAGACAAGCCAAATGTCCAAGTAATTTCGTAACAGCCCCTTGCACAGAAAGGAAGTGACAAAGCCATGTCCGACTGCATCTTCTGCAAAATCGCGAACGGAGACATCCCCGCGAACATCGCCTACGAGGACGACCGCATCCTGTGCTTTCACGATCTCGAGCCGCAGGCGCCCGTCCACGTCTTGATCATTCCCAAGAAGCACATCGAATCGCTCGACGCGGCGGAGGCGGACGACGCGGCCATGCTCGGGCATCTGCTCCTGAAGGTGAAGGACATCGCCGCGCTCCTCGGGCTCGAAAACGGCTATCGCCTCGTGAACAACTGCGGCGCGGACGGCATGCAGACCGTGAAGCACCTGCATTTTCACCTGCTCGGCAAGCGCCGTCTGCTCTGGCCTCCGGGCTGAGGACGGCAAGCCCCGGCCTCACGGACGGGAAGGGCAAACGCAACCCGCTCCGATCTTCCGGCCGGGAAGGGCATGCGCAACCCGCTCCGGCCTCCGGGCCGGGAAGGGCAAAAAAAAATAAATATATTTACAAAAATGGAGAAAATATGAACGAGAAACCCGCGCGAAGCGGCATGATCAAAAGTTCCAAGGCGCTGCTGTCCATAGCGAAGGCGGAAGCGCTCGGCGACGCCTGTTTCAGCCACATACTGACGTGCATTCGGCCCGGCGTCACGGAAAAAGCCATCGCGGCGGAGATCGAAAAATTCCTGACGGACAACGGTTCGCAGGGCCTCGCCTTTCCGATCATCTGCGTCTCCGGCGCCGGCACGACCGACCCGCACGGCGTTCCGAGCGACAAGACCATCGAAAGGGGCGATTTCGTGGTCTTGGACTTCGGCGCGCGCATAAACGGATACTGCGGCGACATGACGCGCACCGAGGCCGTCGGCAGGGCTTCGAGCGCGCAAAAGAACGTGTACGACATCGTGCTGCGGGCGCAGACGGCCTCGATAGCGGCCCTGCGGGAGGGCGCGCATTGCAGTCTCGTGGATCGCGCGGCGCGCGAGATCATCGAGGAAGCGGGCTACGGGCAATATTACGTGCACGGCACGGGCCACGGCGTCGGAAAGAAAGTACACGAGAGTCCGCGCCTCAACGCGAAAAGCAAGCACGTTTTGGCCGAGGACATGCCCGTCACCGTCGAGCCCGGCATCTACATCCCGAACAAATTCGGCGTGCGCATCGAGGATCTGCTGATCGTCACGAAATTCGGCGCCGTGAACCTCACGCGCTCGGAGAAGAAGCTGATCGTTCTGTGAAACAAAAGGCGC
>JAISMX010000097.1 GCA_031276515.1 Eubacteriales Family XIII. Incertae Sedis bacterium
ATTCAGGCCATAGACACCGCCGGACGGACCGGGATCAAGGTGTACGGCAGCATGGGCTATCCGGAAACGCTTCAGGCGATCAAGGACGGCACGGTGTTCGCCACCTATTTCTCCGACAACTATCTGGAGTATGCGACGGCGCTGTACCTGACGCTCCACCTCATCGAAACCGGCATCACGTCCGCGTCCGCCGGCTATGCGGCCACGCCGATCATCGATATGCCGACGGTGCCCACCACCGCGGAGAATGTCGAAAACATCATAAAGGATTCGCGCTGGGAAACGACGGGACTGTTCGAATTCAAATAGGCCCCCCGCCCGATCTGTCCGCTTAACGTGCGGGACCTTCGCTCTCGGGCGGGGGTCCCGTATGTATACTATGCATAACCGGATATTGCCGCACTGCCGCAATGGCAAGTCGGCAGACGGAGGCGCGCATGAAATTCAAGATCCGGAACAAGACCGTCAGACGAATCGTTTCCATCGGCCTTGTGATCGCGCTGGCGCTGTTTTTCGCCCTGTCCACCGAGGCCTTTCTCAGCCCGAGGAATCTGTTTCTTCTCCTGAAGGATTCGGCGTATCTCGGATTGATCGCCTTGGGCGTTTCGATCGTGATCATCGGCGGGGGCATAGACCTCTCCGGCGGGGGCATCGTGTGCGTCGTCGGCATATTGACATCGCGCTTGACCTTTACGGGGCTTCCCGGCATCGTCATACTGGCGGGGGGCGTCATGCTCGGCGCGATCTGCGGCGCCGCGAACGGCTTTCTGATCGCCGCGCTGCATCTCACGGAATTCGTCGCGACGCTGGCGACGGGCTTCGTCTTTACGGGCATGGGCCTGCTGTTCGCCTACCGCAGCAACGGCAGGATCAGCGGCAATCTGGTTTCCAAATCCATAACGAACAAGAGCTTTTTGGCCATGGGCAAGCACATAAACGGCCTTTACTGGATCACGATCGTGTGGATCGCGATGACCGTTCTCTCCCATTTCGTGCTGATACGCACGAAGTTCGGTCTGCACACCTACGCGCTGGGTTCCCACGAAAAATCGGCGGAGATGTCCGGCGTCAACGTCGCGCGGCAAAAGGCGCTGGGCTTTGTGATCAGCGGCGCATGCGCGGGGTTGGCCTCCGTCATGGTCGTCGCGAACATGGGCGCGTCGGCGGCGAGCCTCGGCACGGGTTACGAATTTCAGGCCATCGCCGCCTGCGTCGTCGGCGGACTCGTGCTCGGCGGCGGCAAGGGCGACACGATCGGCGCGTTCATCGGCTCGATCTTCATGCTGCTCGTGCTCAACGGCCTTTACAAATTCAACCTGCCGACCTACTGGCAGTACATCTTTCAGGGAGCGATCATCATCCTCGCCACGGCGTTTGACGCGCAGTTCGCGAAATTCGCGCAGAAGCGGCGCGCCGCCGAAAGCGCGGCGCAGACCGCGGCTTGACGGAAAGGGGCGGGCATATGGAAGAAGGCAGGGTACTGCTTCGGACAGAAGGCATCTTCAAGCAGTTCAACGGCGTCACCGTGCTCGACGATGTGGATCTGGAGATCCGATACGGCGAGGTGCACGCGCTGATGGGCGAAAACGGCGCGGGCAAATCCACGATCATCAAGATCATCACGGGCGTGTACGCCAAAGACGGGGGCGAGATCTTCGTGGACGGCGAGTCCGTTGCGATCAACAACAGGCAGGATGCGCGCGCGCGCGGGATCTCCGTCATATACCAAGAATTGTCCCTTGTTCCCGCATTGACCGTTACGGAAAATATATTCCTTGGTCAGGAGATCGAGCGCCGCGGCCTCCTGACGAAGAAGAAGATGCGCGAGATGGTGCGCGCGCTCATCGGGCGATACGCGTTTGAGATCGACCCGGACGCCGTGGTTGATTCGCTCGGCATGGCGCAGCGGCAGATGGTTGAGATTCTAAAAGCTCTGTCCATGGACGCGAAGTTGATCATCATGGACGAACCCACGTCCTCGCTCTCGGCGGCCGAATCCGAAAAGCTGTTCGACACGATAGACGGACTGCGCGAAAAGGGCGCGGGGATACTCTACGTTTCGCACAGGCTCGATGAGGTGTACCGCCTCTCGGACAGGCTCACCGTCATGCGCGACGGCAGGATCGTGGCGGTGCTCGACAAATCGGAGATCAACGCAAAGACCGTGACGACGCTGATGATCGGTCGTGAGCCGAGAGAATCGCGCGCGCGTTCGGGGAGGGATCTGTTCAAGGACAATTGTCTGGAGGTGAAGCATCTCTCCTACGGCAAGCTCTTGAAGGATGTGAGCTTCACGGCCTACGGCGGGGAGATACTCGGGATCGGCGGTCTCGTCGGCTCGGGGCGCACGGAGCTAATCCGCTGCATCTACGGCGCGGCCAAACAGGATGGCGGCGAGATCCTGTTCAACGGCATGCCCGTGTCAAAGCGCATCGCGAAGAACATCCGCATGGGCTTCGGTCTCGTACCCGAGGACAGGCGCGTCGAGGGCTTCATCCCCGTGCAGTCCATAGAGAAGAACATCGCCATCGCGAGTCACGACAGGCTGTCGAAATTTGGCGTCGTACACGCGCGCAAGGAGACGCGCTGGGCGGAGGATGCGATTCAAAGCTACGACATACGCCCCAAGAACAGAAATACGCCGGTCGCGAATCTCTCCGGCGGCAACCAGCAGAAGGTCGTACTGGGCAGATGGCTCTCCCGCGATCCCAAACTGCTTCTGCTCGACGAACCGACGGTCGGCGTCGACGTGGGCGTGAAAGCGGATCTTTACGATTTTATGCGAAAGCTCGCGCAGAGCGGCGCGATCATCATCATGGTTTCGTCGGATTTGTTTGAACTCACCCATATATCGGACCGCATACTCGTCATGCACGGCGGTCGGTTTTTTGAAGAATTCACGCACGACAACGCGTCGCAGACGTCCGTCCTGCTCGCCGCCTCCGGCGAGCACACGGAGGAGGGCAGGGCCTTATGAACAACAAAATCATGCGTTTTATCGGCGGCCAATGGGGGCAGCGCGCCCTGATCCTCATCCTCATATTCATCGTCATGGCGATCTTTGAGCGGAAATTCTTTACGCCGAGCAATGTTTCGAGCATCTTTTTGGCCATATCCGTCTACGGCGTCATGGCTTGCGGCATGCTCTTCGTCGTGCTTTTGGGCGGTCTCGATCTGTCCGTTGGCTCCATGGCGGGCCTGTCGGCTGTGATCATCAGTTTTTTTGCAAAAAATGATAATTTTGAAACGGGAGGCGTCCTGACGGGTCTGCTCGCGGCGCTCGTTGCGGCCGTCGTCGTCGGCTGGCTGCACGGCGTGCTCGTCACGCGGATCAATATGCCCTCCTTCGTCGTCACCTTGGCGACGAAGTATATTATGTACGGCTTCATGCCCATGATCACGAACGGCGCCTTCATCTACATCACGGGAGAGGGTCTCATGTACCAAGTCGGCCACGCGAAGGTCCTCGGGATCCCCATGCCGATCGTCATCTTCTTCTTCGTCGCCGTGATCTGCGGACTGACGCTCAGCCGGACAACATTCGGCCGAAGGCTGTACGCGATCGGCGGCAACCCGACGGCTTCCGCGCTCGTGGGCATAAACGTGTTCCGGGATACGAAGATCGCCTACATCATCTCCTGCGTTACGGCCGCTCTGGGCGGGATGGTTCTCTGTTCCATGAACATGATCGCGGGGCAGACCACGGGCAACGGCTACGAGGGCAATGTCCTCCTCGCCATGATCGTCGGCGGCATCAATCTGGCCGGCGGCGAGGGCGGGGTGGCGGGCGCCGTGTTCGGCGCTTTGCTGGCGGGCATCATCACAAACCTGATGACGCTTCTCGGCGTCAGCGCGGATTTCCAGAAATTCGTGCAGGGTATGATCATACTGGCGGCCATCACGCTCAACGTGTACACGAGCAGAAGAAGCGCGGGTCTCTCCGCGCCGAAGCGCCGCAGGGAAAAGGCGGCGGAGGAATCCGCGCAGTAAAGGTGACATAAAGTATGGGTGCATTGAAATACAAACGTATCTTCGAACCGATCCGATTGGGGCAAACGCTGTTTCGAAACAGAATATTTTCCTCGCCGCAGGATACCTATCAACTTACCTCCGAGAATTTCCTCAACGAGGAGGCCACGGCCTTCTACGAGATGAAAGCGCGGGGCGGCTTCGCCTCGGTCTGCTTGGGCGATTTCATGATCGATTCCCGCTCGGGACACAGCCATCCCTTCCAGCTGCGCGGAGACGACATCCGAGGAAGAACAAGCCTTACGCGCACGGCGAACGCCATCGCGCGCCACAACGCGGTGGCGGCCGTGGAGCTCAACCACGCCGGCAAAAATGGGAACATCATGGCTTCGCGCGAGGGCTTCATCTACGGCCCGGTCGACGAGACGCGCGCGGACGGCGTGGAGATCCGCGCCATGGACGAGGCGTGGATAGAGCATCTGATCGAATGCTACGCAAACGCGGCGGGCTTTGCCAAGCAGTGCGGCTTCGGCATGATCACCATTCACGCGGGCCACGGCTGGCTGCCGGCGCAGTTCCTGTCGCCGCGCGACAACAGGCGCCGCGACCGCTGGGGCGGCAGTTTCGAGAACCGCATGCGCTTCACATTTGCGGTCATCGACGCGGTGCGGCGCGCGGTCGGAAGCGCCACGCCCATCGAAATACGCATTTCGGCGGTGGAGAGCGTGCCGGGCGGCTACGATTTTGACGAAGGCTTGGCCATAGCGAAAGCCCTCGACGGCAGGGTCGATCTGCTGCACATATCCGCGGGCCATCATGAGGACGACGCCGCGAGCATGGTTTCGCATCCGACGATGTTCGCGCCCGACGGCGTGAACGTCAAATACGCCGCCGAGATCAAAAAACACGTCAAGACGCCCGTCGCGACGGTGGGTGCGCTGTGCGATCCCGCGCAGCTTGAGGAGATTTTGGTCTCGGGTCAAGCGGATGTGGTGGCCTTGGGGCGGCAGACGCTGGCAGACCCATTTTTTCCCATAAAGGCGCGCACGGGCCGCGAGGATGAGATCAATCAATGCCTTCGCTGCATGACCTGCTTTTCTTTCAACACGCTGAGCGGCGTGTTCTACTGCGCGACCAACCCGGTGATCGGCAGCGAGCGCGACGCGATGTACGCCGCGCCGGCGCGGGAGAAGAAGAAGGTGCTCGTCGTGGGCGGCGGCGTCGCCGGCATGCAAGCCGCGCTCACCGCCTGCGAACGCGGACACGCGGTCACTCTCTGCGAAAAGACCGGCAGGCTGGGCGGCGTCCTGCTCTGCGAGGAGCGCATTCCTTTCAAGCAAAAGCTGGATCTGTACCTGAAGCGTCAGGCGCTGCGCGTTTCGCGCGCGCCCATCGACCTCAGGCTGAACGCGGAGGTGACGCCCGATATCGCGCGTTCGCTCGCGCCGGACGTCATCATCGCCGCACTTGGCGCGCGTCCCGTCGTACCCGCGATAAAGGGTCTCGACGGGAGCAATGTCGTCATGGCGGAGGACGTGTACCGCGACCCGCAAAAGGCGGGGCAAAGCGTCGTCATTATGGGAGGAGGTCTCGTCGGCCTCGAGCTGGGCATATTTCTCGCGCAGAGCGGGCGCTCCGCGACCATAATCGAGATGCTGCCCGAGACCATCGCCACGCGCGAGGAGCGCCACGTCTCCGAGCGCATCGGAAGTTCGCTCGCGCTCGAAAGCGGAACGAACATCGTACACGGCGTCGCGCTCGCGCAGGAGCTCAAGAAGCTCCCGAATCTGCGCGTCTTCGTCTCCACGAAGGTGCTGGAGATCGACGGAGACGCTTGCGTCGTGGAAGACGCTTCGGGCGTACGGAAGCTCCATGCCGACACGGTGATCTGCGCCGTAGGCCTGCGTCCGCTGCGGGAAGAAGCCGCCGCCCTGCACGACTGCGCGCCGGAATTCCATCAGATCGGCGACTGTCTCGCCGCGAGAAACATCCTCTCCGCCACGCAGACGGCCTACCAGATCGCGCGCGATATCGGACTCTGAGCCTCGTGAAATAAGTCTTTCGCAAGCATTTGTCTTATGGGCGATCGCGCTCCTTCTGCTCTTCTGTGACTCTTATTCCAAACATTTATGCGAAAACAGATGAAAAAACGATGCAAACGTGGTATGATATTCAAGGCATTGAAATGCGCGCATAAATGCGAAAAAAAAGGATGTTTTGCATGAGGGCGAAAAAAAGCGTAACCACCAAGTTTTTGACGATAACCATACTTGCCGTTGCCGTATTGGCCGCCGGCCTTGTTCTCGTAATGACATATTTCATGAATTCCCTCACGGACACGCTGCTGATCAACCTGTTGCGGCCCATGGCGGAAACGGGAGCGCAGAGCTTGGAGGCTCGGCTAAACGCGTCGGCGGATCGCTTTTATTCCATCGAAAGCGACGCGGCATTCGCGTCTCTTTCCGCGACGCGGGAGGCGCGAGAGACTTATTTGACGCGCGAGATGTCGAAGTCCGGATTCGTTTGGATCGGATTGTACGGGGAGGACGGCGCGCTCGCCGCGGGCAGCGAGGGCTGTCCCGCCGACGTGGCGGAACGCCGGATACTCTCGATGCTCGACGAGAACGAGGACTTCTCGGTGGAGGGAGTGAGCGTCAATCGAGATGGCGGCACGCTTGAAATAGCCATGGGCGTACCCGTCGCGCTTGGAGATTTCGAATCGCGCGCACATTTCCGTCTCATCGGAGCTTTCCCTTACGAAGTGATCGGCGACGTGTTGCGCGGCGTCAATTTCGCCGAGAACGGCACGGCTTTCATCGTCGCGTCGGATGGACGCCTGATGGCGCACGAGGACGCGAACAGGATATACGGAGGGGAATCCCTCGAGGACATGCCGGACGCCGGCGCCTATGCGCAAAATCTGTTTCCTCTGCTGGAATCGGGTTTGACGGGCGCGGCGGCCCTGGATGCGGGAGACGCGTTTGTCGGCTACGCGCCGATACGCGGAACGGAATGGTCGTTTGTCATACAGGCGCCGCGCGACGACTTTGCCTTCTCCGCGCGGCAGGCCGTGCTGATCAGCGTCGTCCTCATAGCCATAGCGCTCGCCGCGTTCACGACTGTGTTCATCGTGCTCATACGGCGGATATTGACCGCGCCGCTGTACGCGATCACAAGCGGCGCCCAAAGGCTCGCGAAGGGTGATTTCGCGAATGATCTGCCGAAAAATTTCATAAAAAGGAACGATGAGATCGGTCGTCTCGGCGGCGCCTTTGTCACCATGTCGGATTCAATCCGAGGGGTCATAGACGACATCGGCCGACTGACGGACGCCGCGCGCGCGGGTATGCTGGGCGAAAGGGCGGATTCAAAAGCGCTGCAAGGTGATTACAATCGCATAATCTCGGGTATCAATGCTACGCTCGACGTGATCTGCTCCCATTTGGACGCCATGCCGGACGCCTTTGCGCTGCTGGACGGATCGCAGCGATTCCTCTACATGAACGCCGGTATGCGGGAGATCTTTTCGCGCCACGGTCTTCTCGAAAGAGGCGACCGCTCCGCTTTTCGCGCGCTTTTGCTCCGCAACGGCGGCCAAGCGCCCGATTCCGCTATGGCGCGGCTGTTCAAAGCCGACGGAAACGACGGCGACACTTGCGGAGCGGATGTGCGATTGTACGACGACGACGGAGAGGAACGCAGTTACGCGCTGACGCTGCGGCGCGCCGGCGCGTGCGCCGCAGCGCCGGAGGACGCTGCGGGCGGCGTTTGCGTCCTGCTCATCTTGCACGACGTTACCCTGCTGACCAAGGCGAAAGTGGACGCGGAGGCGGCCAGCAGGGCCAAGAGCGAATTCCTGTCCCGCATGAGCCACGAGATGCGCACCCCCATGAACGCCGTCAT
The DNA here is from genome assembly GCA_031276515.1 of Eubacteriales Family XIII. Incertae Sedis bacterium. Taxonomy (GTDB): domain Bacteria; phylum Bacillota; class Clostridia; order Peptostreptococcales; family Anaerovoracaceae; genus JAITLA01. The sequence goes on from JAISMX010000097.1 coordinate 7,873, forward strand.
AGGCATGGCGACGATAGGAAAAGCCTCGAATGACTCGGCGCGCAAGGAGTACTGCTTCGACAAGATCAATGAGGCGTCGAAACACCTGCTTGGCGTGATCGACGACATACTCGACATGTCCAAGATCGAGGCGAACAAACTGGAATTGCTCCCTGCCGCCTTTGATTTCGAAAACATGCTCCGGCGCGTCATCGATGCCGTCAATTTGCGCGCGGAGGAGAAACGGCAGACTCTGTCCGCGGATATCGACGCGCGCATTCCCAAGAGCATCGTTTCGGATGAGCAGAGACTTGCGCAGGTGATCGCGAATCTGCTGTCGAACGCCGTCAAATTCACGCCGGAAGGCGGCGCCATCGCGCTGACCGCCGTTCGGTTCGCCGACGACGGCGACAAGATTACGCTGCGCGTATCCGTCAAGGACACGGGCATAGGCATATCGCAGGAGCAGCAACAGCGCTTGTTCAGGTCATTCGAGCAGGTGGACGGAGGTCTCTCGCGCAAATTCGGCGGCACGGGACTCGGTCTCGCCATTTCAAAGCGCATCGTAAATTTGATGGGCGGACGAATATGGGTGGATTCCGAATTGGGTGAAGGCGCGACCTTTACATTTGAAATACGCGTGCGCGGAGCGGCGAACGTTTCGGATGCGCGCGCGCTCGGGGTCGGATGAGCGAATTGCCGCCGAATGCCCGGGCGGACGCCGGCGGGCGAGGAGAGGGAATTTGATTACGATAGAGGCCATGGAGGAGATGCTCGACGAGTTGGCGTGCGAGTTGCCGGAGCGGTTTTACGAGGAGTTGAACGGAGGCATCCTGCTGCTTCCCGAGGCGAGGCTCAGCCCGGAGGCCATCAACGACGATTTGTACACGCTTGGCGAATATCATTACAGCCACAGCATGGGGCGCTACATCGCCATCTATTACGGTTCGTTCAAAGCGCTTTTCGGCCATCTTTCGCCGGATGAGCTGAAGGTTGAGCTGCGCGGCACCCTGCGCCACGAGTTCACGCATCATTTGGAATCGCTGGCGGGCGAAAAGGATCTCGAGATAGAGGATGAGCGGCAACTGGCGCGCTACCGCTACCGCGCGAAGCTCAGGAAGCGTCTGCGCGCGCGCGGCGAAGGGTCCCGCCCGTGAGGCGTGGGGTTTGCGCGCTTACATTTCGGAAAGCCTTGTGGTTGCGCGCGTATTGAAGTATAATATCTATGGATCGGCTTCGAAGGGATTTTTGCGACGGCGCGTTGCGCCCAAATGGTGTCGAGTATGCGAAAAATATTCTGCGTGAGCGCTGTGCTGTTCCTGCTGTCGGGCGCGCTGTCGTCCTGCGGCGGCGCGGGCGTCGCGAAGATCACGGACGAGTTCATGGAGATTTTGAACGAACCCGCGTCGGATCGAAACATCGAAAGAGCGAATGATTTTCTCAAGGCCAATCTCGGGAGGCTGAGCGACGAGCAGGCAGGGGAAATGTTGCTTTTGTGGGAAGAATATGCTCTAAATCACGACGTCGGATCGGTCGACTACGAGCGGATCATAGCGGAGTACGCCGCCGAAATACCGGATTCCCTGACCAAGCTGTTGGAATACAAAGCCCTCGAGCAGAGCAGCCCCATCATCTTCGACGCCACCCTGCGGGTCGACCGGAGAGAGCTCGTTTCGCGGACGCTGAACATCGAAGATTTCATCGTCGCGCACCGCGAAGATCAAATGATCAGAGACGACGCGCTGTGGCTCTACAAGCGCCACGTCAACGCGCTGCTCATGGGCGCCAGCAATTCGCCCGTGTTCGACTACGGCACGCACGAATTTTCACGGGACTTGCTCGCGCTGTACGACGATGTCGTCGCGGAGCGCCCGGATTCGGCGCTGGCGGCGGTGCTGACGGAGTACGAGTCGTATCTTGCGGGGCTCGGATACGTCCTCGAATACGATCAAAAGGAGGAGAGCGCCAAATTCTTTGAGACCTGCAATCGCCTCGTGTCCGAGGCGGAGCGGCTCGCGTACGGCGCGGAACGGACGCATTGACGATCATCAGAACGGAGAACCTTGTATTTGAATACAGGAAGGACGACGAGTCGCCGCCGGTCAAAGCCATCGGCGGCGTCAACATAGATATAGAAGCGGGCAGCTTCACCGCGATCATCGGCAGGAACGGCTCCGGCAAGTCCACGCTCGCGAAGAACATCAACGCCCTGCTCTTGCCCACGGGCGGCGCCGTCTACGTGGACGGTTTTCGCACCTCGGACGAGGGCGCGCTGTGGGAGGTGCGGCGGCGGGCCGGCATGGTCTTTCAGAATCCCGACAACCAGATCGTTTCGGCCATCGTCGAGGACGATGTGGCCTTCGGCCCCGAGAATCTCGGGATCGCGCCGGACGAGATCCGCCGCAGGGTGACGGACGCGCTGCGCGCCGTGGACATGTACGAGGCGCGCGCAAAATCGCCGCACATGCTCTCGGGCGGCCAGAAGCAGCGCGTGGCCATCGCGGGCGTCGTCGCCATGCGCCCCAAATGCATCGTGTTCGACGAACCCACCGCGATGCTCGACCCGAGAGGACGCCGCGAGGTGATGGACATACTGCTGTCTCTGCACAGGGACGGCATTACGGTCGTGCTGATCACGCATTTCATGGAAGAAGCCGTCAAGGCGGACCGCGTCGTGATCATGGACGCCGGCGAGATCGTCATGGACGGGCCGCCTCCTGCGGTGTTCGCGCGCTCGGATGAGCTTCGCGCGCTGCAACTGGACGTTCCGCTGACGGTGGAGCTCTGCGACAGGCTCAGGCGGCGGGGACACGACGTCCCGGAGGGCATCGTCGCGGTCGAAGAAATGGTTGCGTGTTTATGTCGATAAGCGTTGAGAATATCGTCTATATTTACGGCGAGGGCACGCCCTACGAAACCGTGGCGCTGAACGGGGTGAGCCTTGAAATCGCGGACGGCGAGTTCGTCGGTCTGATCGGCCACACGGGTTCCGGCAAGTCCACGCTCGTGCAGCATCTGAACGGCCTTTTGAAGCCCAAGTCCGGCCGGGTGTTCGTCGGCGGCGCGGAGATCGGGGCGAAGGGCGCGAAGCCGGTCGAAATTCGCAAGAAGATCGGTTTTCTGTTTCAATATCCCGAATACCAGCTCTTCGAGGAGACCGTGTACAAGGACATCGCCTTTGGACCGACGAATCTCGGGCTGTCCAAGGAAGAAACGGACGAGCGCGTGCGGGAGTCCATGGCCGTCGTCGGTCTCGACTTCGACGCCTTCGCGCAGCGTTCCCCCTTCGACCTCTCGGGCGGGCAGAAGCGCAAGGCGGTCATCGCCGGCGTGATCGCCATGCGGCCCGAGGTGCTCATCCTCGACGAACCCACGGCGGGTCTCGACCCGCGCTCGCAGCGCGACGTGCTCGAGATGCTGGAGCGGATCAAGGCGGATCGGCGCGTCATCGTGATCCTCATATCGCACAATATGGGCGACGTCGCGCGCGTGGCGGATCGCGTCGTCGTTTTGGAGAAGGGCAGGGTGGCGCTCAGCGGCTCTCCCGCCGAGGTGTTCGCGCACGAGGAATTTCTGGATTCGATCGGCCTCGGCCTGCCTCCCGTGACGGAGCTCATGCGCCGTCTGCGGCTCGGCGGCGTGGACGTGGAGGGCAGCCCCTTGGACGTGGACGAGGCGGAGGAACTGCTGGACCGGTATCTGCGCGAAGCCGCCGCGCGGTAGCGAAGGCCCACTAAAATCAAGACCGCGCAAACGAGCGGTTGCCATTAAGGAGTTTGTTCGTTGATTCGAGACATAACCATAGGCCAATATTACCCGGGCGACACGCCCGTGCATCGCGTCGACCCCAGGCTGAAAATCGTGCTCACCCTTATATTCATCGTCATGCTCTTTGTGACGCGCGATTTTTTGGGCTACGCCATCGCCATGGCGGCGCTCGGCGGCGCCATAGCCGCGTCGCGCGTACCGCTCTCCTTCATCCTGCGCGGTCTC
>JAISMX010000016.1 GCA_031276515.1 Eubacteriales Family XIII. Incertae Sedis bacterium
GTTGTGCATTTGAACGTGGAAAACAATAAGAATGCGTATTATTATGCGATTGTCACCTACGGCGGCGGATTCGCCGACAACGGCCTCTCGCAGTTGAACGAATTGCTGCTGAAAACCCATGGAGTAAAATTGAACTACGGACAAAAAATAAAAATGTTTTCCAATTATGTAATCAAATACGATATGGAGAAGGACATTTCCAAAATCCTGGAGAGTTCGGAGGAAGCGCTTTTGAAAGCGATAAGCGACATCGGCAACGGGAAAAGCCTTCCCGTACGAAAATCCAATGCTTTGCTCAACGCCGTCAACAGGAATTTTTTGAAGAAAGCGCCGAATATGGCCAAGGATTACACGGTCGACGGCAATTGCACCGGCTGCGGAATCTGCGCGGAGGTGTGTCCCGCGGACAATGTGGCATTGGCGGACGGCAAGCCCCTGTTTCGCGCCGTCTGCGAGCAGTGCATGGCGTGCATACAGTATTGCCCGCAGCGGGCGATCAATTATAAAAACAAAACGCAAAACAGGGGGCGCTACACGCATCCCGAAATCGGCCACGCGGAGTTGTTGGGATATCGCGGATGAGCGACCGGCTCCTCGGTCCGCTCCCATGCGCCCCGCGCGATCCCATGGCATTTTAACGCTTGATTCCGCCGTGTGCCTTTGGTAGAATAGATATACGACGTTTTTTGCCTGTGACGGCGAGGGGACGCGCCGCGCCGGGCGCTTTCGCCGGCGAGGAAAAGGGGATGAAGGGACGCCGATGCGGGCCATAAGCTTTGAACTGATCAAGAAAGCGACGCGGGGGGACGCGCGCCGCGGCCGCCTCACGACGCCGCACGGCGTCGTCGAAACGCCGGCTTTTATGCCCGTGGGCACGGCCGCCGCCGTGAAGGCCATGCTGCCGGAGCAGGTGGCGGAGAGCGGCGCGGAGATCGTGCTCGCGAACACCTACCACCTCTGTCTGCGGCCGGGCGAAGAGATCGTTCGAGGCGCGGGCGGCTTGCACGGCTTCATGAATTGGAAGCGCGCCATACTGACGGACAGCGGCGGCTTTCAGGTGTTCAGTTTGGGCGCGCTCCGCAAGATCACGGAGGAGGGCGTCGCCTTCCGCTCCCATATCGACGGTTCGGCGCACATGCTGTCGCCGGAGCGCTCGGTCGCGATACAGAACGCGCTCGGCGCCGACATCATCATGGCCTTCGACGAATGCGCGCCCTATCCCGCCGACCGCAGTTACATCGAGCATTCGCTCGCGCGCACGACGCGCTGGCTCAAGCGATGCAAGGACGCCCACAAGAACACCGGCGCACAGGCGCTGTTCGGCATCATGCAGGGCGGCGTTTACGCGGATCTGCGCGCGCGGAGCGCGAAGGAGATTTCGGAGTTGGAGCTTCCGGGTTACGCCATAGGCGGCCTTTCCGTCGGCGAGCCAAAGCCCTTGATGTATGAGATGCTCGAGGTTTCCGTTCCTCTGCTGCCCGAAGAAAAACCGCGCTATCTGATGGGCGTGGGCACTCCCGATTGCCTGTTCGAGGCCGTGGAGCGCGGCGTGGACATGTTCGACTGCGTGCTGCCCACGCGGGTGGCGCGCAACGGGCGGGCGCTCACATCGCGCGGGAACGTCAACATAAAGAACGCGCGCTTCGAGCGGGATTTTTCGGCGCTCGATCCGAACTGCGGCTGCTATACCTGCCGCAAGTATTCCAGAGCCTATCTGCGGCATCTGTTCAAGGCCGGCGAGATGCTTTCGGCCATGCTGCTCACGGTACACAACCTCGCGTTCATGCAGGATTTGATGCGGGGCATGCGCCGCGCCATAGAGGAAGATCGGCTTTCCGAATACAAAAACGATTATTATGCCGGCCTCGATGAATGAGAACCGCCGCAGCCAAACGGCGCGCCGACGTCATTGCGCGGGATTCGACGGAGCGATTTAAAGCCGCCGCCGCTGCGGGGTTTTGTTGGCAACGATTCATTATACGATAAGACAAGGAGCGCGTTTATTACATGCCCATCTTAGTGCAAAAAGGCCTGCCGGCCTACAAGATACTGAAAGAAGAAAACGTGTTCGTGATGCACAAGGACAGGGCGGAAAAGCAGGATATCCGCCCGCTCAGCATCGCGATCGTAAACCTCATGCCCACGAAAGAGATCACCGAGACGCAGTTGATCCGCATGCTGGCCAACACGCCGCTTCAGGTCGACCTGCATCTTCTGACCATGGATTCGCACGAATCGTCGCATGCGGATCGGCGGCATATGGAAACATTTTACAAAACCTACGACGAGATCAAGAACCGCCGGTTTGACGGCATGATCATCACGGGGGCGCCCGTCGAGTTTCTGCCCTTTGAGGAAGTGGACTACTGGAAGGAGCTTTCCGGGCTCATGGAGTACACGAAGCGGAACGTGTTCAGCGTCCTGCACATCTGCTGGGGCGCGCAGGCCGGTCTGTACTACCATTTCGGCGTCGGCAAGCACGTCATGCCCGCGAAGATTTCCGGCGTGTTCAAACACAGCGTGAAAAAAGGCCGTTCCGAGCTGACGCGCGGCTTCGATGAAGAGTTTTACGCTCCGCATTCGCGCAACACGCAGGTGCTCAAGGAGGACGTGCAAAGGGTTCCCGCGCTCGACATCCTGGCGGAGTCGGAGGATGCGGGCATTCACATCGTCGCCACGAAGGACAATCGCCTCGTGTTCGTGCAGGGACACAGCGAATACGACAGGGACACGCTGCGGCGCGAATACGAGCGAGACGCGGAGAAGGGCTTAAATCTCTCAGTTCCCGTGAACTATTTCGAGGATGACGATCCGTCGAAGCGCGTCGTCGTGAAGTGGAGCTGCCACGGCAATCTGTTCTTCGCGAACTGGCTGAATTTCGTGTACCAGGAAACGCCCTACGACCTCGCGGAGCTCGACGCGATGCGCGTGGAGTACGAGCGCGCATGAGCGTCGCTATGGAGACGCCTTTCCGAGAAGGCGCGGCGGCTTCGGAGGCGGCGATCTCGGAAGCGATGCGCACGGAAGCGGTGGGTGCGGATTGCCACTGCGCGCACGCGGAGTGCGGCGGTTGCCGCCATCGCGGCATCCCCTACGCGGAACAGCTCGCGATCAAGGATGCCGCGTTTCGGCGGGCGCTCGACGAAAAGGGAATCGCCCCCCGGGAGTTGCTTGGCATCGCCGGCAGTCCGCGCGCGTTCGCCTATCGCAACAAGATGGAGTATACTTTCGGGGACGAATATAAGGGCGGCCCGCTGACCCTCGGCATGCACAGGCGCAAGCGCTTCATGTCGGTGCTCACGACGGATCGCTGCCGGCTTGTGGACGAGGATTTCAACCGCGTGCTCGACGCTGTGCTGCGCTTTTCGCTGGAAAGGGGCTATGCCGCCTACAACAAAAAGACGCACCTCGGCTTGCTTCGCAATCTCGTGGTGCGCAAGGGCGTGCGCACGGGGCAGCTTTTGATCAACCTCGTCACCTCGTCGCAGGGGGACATCGACGGGCGGGCCTTTGTCGAAACCCTGCTTTCTCTCGCGACGGAGGGGCGCGTGGCGGGCGTGCTGCACAGCGTCAACGACAATCCCGCCGATTTTGTGCGCGGCGAGGAGCGGCGTTTGCTTTTTGGCAACGATTGTTACATGGAAGAAATCATGGGGCTGTCGTTCAAGGTCAGCGCCTTCTCCTTTTTTCAGACGAACGTCGAGGCCGCCGAGGCGCTCTACGAAACCGCGCTGTCGTGGATTCCGGATATCGCCGAAAAGACCGTGTTCGATCTCTACTGCGGCGCGGGAACCATCACGCAGGCCGCGGCGGCGCGCGGCGCGGGTCTTGCCGTCGGCGTCGAGATCGTTCCCGAGGCCGTGGCCGCCGCGCGGGAGAACGCGGAGCGGAACGGATTAAAAAATTGCCGTTTTTTGGAAGGCGATGTGCTCGCCGTGCTCGAGGCGCTCGCGGAGACGGGCGAACGACCGGACGCGATCCTCCTCGATCCGCCTCGGGCCGGCGTTCATCCCAAGGCTCTGCGGCGGATATTGGATCGGCGCGCGCAAACCATCGTCTACATCTCGTGCAATCCGAGCAGCCTGGCGGACAATCTAACTTCCATGCGGGAGCATTACGAGGTGAAGCGCGTCCGCGCCTTCGACAACTTCCCCTTCACCGACCACACGGAGGCCGTCGCGCTTCTGGAGCGCATATGAGCGGGCGGGGGAGACGTGACGTTTTGGTCCGAACCGGGAGCGGCGGGCGCGCGGCGATTTTGGATGAGCTGCGCGGCCTCGCCATCGTCAACATGATCGCGTACCACGTCTGCTACGACCTCGTCTACATGCACGGTTTCGACTTGCCTTGGTTTCGCGGCGCGTGGGCCGGCGTGTGGCAGGAGTGCATCTGCATATCGTTCATAGGCATGGCGGGCGTCTGCACGAAGCTTTCGCGGCGTCCGTACGTCCGCGCGTTCAAGGTCTGCGCCTGCGCGCTTCTGATCACGGCGGTCACGCTCTACGCCTACCCGAGCCAAGCGATCCTATTCGGCATACTGCATTGTCTCGGCGCGTCCATGCTCCTCCGCGCCCTGTGCGGGCGCTTTTTGAACGCCATTCCGCCCGCTATTGGCTTTGCTTTGGCGGTGCTTCTCGCGCTGCTCACGTGGAACGTCGCGAGCGGCGTTTTGGGATTCGGGCCTTTCACGGTCAAGGCGCCGGCCTTTCTCTATGAGACGGCGTGGCTTTTCCCTCTGGGCTTTCGGAACGCGGATTTTTACTCGGCGGACTATTTCCCGCTCTTTCCCTACCTGTTCGCGTTCCTCGCCGGCAGCGCGTGCGGCGGCCTCGCGAAGCGCCTCCCTCTCGCCGCGCGGCGCGTACACATACGGCCTTTGGCCTATCTCGGCAGGCACAGCCTGCTCATTTACCTCTTGCATCAGCCCATCGCGATTGCGCTGCTCGGGTTGGTGTTTTGAAAGGAGAATTTGCGAATGAAAAAACCCATACTGCTCATCATGGCTGCGGGGATGGGCAGCCGTTATGGCGGATTGAAGCAGATAGAACCCGTGGGGCCAAGCGGCGAGCTGATCATGGACTACTCGATCCACGACGCCGCGCGGGCCGGCTTTGCGCGGCTCGTCTGCGTGATCAAGCGCGAGATGAAAGAGGACTTCGACGCGCTCGTCGCGGGCGGCGCGCGCGCGCGCATGGAAACGGCTTACGCGTTTCAGTCTTTGGACGGACTGCCCGCGGGCTTTGCCGTGCCTGCGGGCAGGGAGAAGCCCTGGGGCACGGCGCAGGCGGTGTTGGCCGCGAAAAGCCTCTTGGACGCGCCCTTCCTCGTGATCAACTCCGACGATTATTACGGCCCCGCGGCCTTCAAGACGGCCTTCGATTGGCTGACCGCGCCGCGAGCCGCAACCGGAAAGCTGCGATACGCCATGGTCGGTTACCGCGCCGAAAACACGCTGACGGAGAACGGCGCCGTGACGCGCGGCGTCTGTGAGGCCGACGAGCGCGGATTTCTGACGCGCATCACCGAGCGCGCCGGCTTGGAAAAGAGCCCGGGCGGCGCGCGATTTCCCTCGGAGGACGGAAGCGCGTGGACGGAGATCGGCGGGGACAGCCTCGTTTCGATGAACTTCTGGTGCCTTTCCCCCGGCTTCACGGAATTGGCGGCGCGCGATTTTCCGCGCTTCCTCTCGGAGAACCTGTCCACGAATCCCCAAAAATGCGAATATCTTCTGCCGATGGAGATCGACGCGCAGATCCGGCGCGGCGAGGCGGAGGTCGAGGTTCTGAAAAGCGCGGACAGATGGTACGGCGTCACCTACAAGGAGGACAAGGCGCGCGTGGCGGAGGCCATGCGCAAGAAGCATGCGGCGGGGCTGTATCCGACGCCGCTGTGGGGGTGAGGCAAGCGCCGCGAGGCGGTTTATTTCATGCACCAACCGTGCGAAAGAATGAGCGATTGCCCGGTCATGGCGCCGCCGCTGTCCCCGATCGCGAAAGCGACGGCGGAGGCGACTTCGTCCGCTGTGGTGAATTTCCCGTCCACCGTGTTTTTCAGCATGATGTTTCGCACCACATCTTCTTCGCCAATCCCGAGTTCCCGCGCCTGTTCGGGTATCTGTTTTTCCACCAAGGCGGTGCGAACGAAACCGGGACAGACGGTGTAGGCGTGGATGCCGTAAGGCGCGCCCTCTTTGGCGATGACGCGGCACAGACCCAAAATGCCGTGCTTCGCGAAACAATAGGCCGCTTTCAGCGGAGAGGCGTCATGGGAGTGTACGGAACCCATGAAAACGATTTGCCCGCCCTTTCCCGTGCGTTTCATGTGCGCATAAGCGGCTTTGCCGCACAGAAAAGCGCCGTCGGCATGGATGCGCAGCATCTTTTGCCAATCTTCAAAAGGATAGTCTTCGAAGGGATGCACGATCTGCACGCCCGCGTTGGACACCAGCGCGTCAAGTCCGCCAAGCTCGCGTACGCACCGTTCGACGCCGGCGTTTACCGCCGCTTCGTCGCTTACGTCCATCGTGACGGCAATGGCCCTGCCGCCCCCGGCGCAAATCGCTTTCGCCGTTTCTTCCGCCCGCTTGCCGTCGATATCGGCGACGGCGACGGCCATGCCCTCTCCTGCGAGCAAGTCGGCGCACGCCTTCCCGAGACCGGCGGCGGCGCCCGTAATCAAAACCGTTTTCCCGATCATGATTCGATCTTCTTTCCAAACTCGATGATCTTTTGCAAAACCTCCGCCGCGTGCGTGTTTGCCACCATATGCGTCGCGCCGTCCACCGGATACAGCGATGGTTTTTGCGCTTTTGAGGCGATGTATTCCGCCGTCGCTTCGTCGTACAAGGAACCGGGCCGCGCGTAGATAAGCGCCGTGGGTTTGTCGATCAGCGGCAGTACCGCGCGAAAATCGTTTTCGCACATGGAGATCCAGTAAGCCTTGCACACGCCGCGTTGCCTCTCGGGAAGGTCGAGCATGGCTTCCGCTCCGCCGGGCATGTCCTTGAGCATCACCAACAGATTGTCGTATTTTTCCTTGGTCGGCGTAAAATCCCTTTTGTTGGAAGCGTTGTTCGGCAAAAACGTTTCGGTGAAGAAATACACATTGAATTCCTTGAAATCCCGATCCATGGTCTCCAAATCGTTTTTGTACATTTCCTCGGTATATTGGCCTTGATAAAGACCATGGTTCCAGTCGTCCTTGTTGATCAGGCAGGGAGTCATGTCGATAATGGCGATGCGGCGCAGATATTGCGTTCCGAACAGGCGCACATACGCGAAAAGATCGGCCGCGCCCATGGAATAACCGACGTAGTACACTTCCTCCGGCTTCAGAAATTCAACAAGGTCTTTCGCGTCCTTTGCCGATCGATCCAAGCTCATTTCGCCCTGTATTTCGGTTTTGCCCCAGCCTCGCTGATCAAAGGATATTACGCGAAAATGCTGCGCCAGCGGTTCGAAAAACGGCATTTTTATTTCCATGTTCTCCCCGAAGGCGTGGACATACAGCAGAACGGGTCCCCGGCCCATATCCACATAATGAATCTTGGCGCCGTCCGATGCGTTGAAAAAATTTCCCATGTGACAATCTCCTTCTCTGTGCGCTGTTTGTGTGAGAAAACGGGCGGATGCCGTGAGACGCGCGAATGCGTCGAATACCACTCGCGCCAATCGGGCTTTCGCATTCCGCCGATATCTTTATTATACCGGTTCATTAAATGATTGCCAATCGATTTCCGGGGTAAAATCCAGAAAAACTTGAACAACTTGACATCGTCTTTTTTTCTAAAATTGTTGACATATCGGCCGGGGATGGTGTAAGATATGTTCAATAGCAAAGAAGAAGTGATTCGCTTCTCACCTTGCCGTCCTCGGCCGGCTGGTTTATAAATCGCGATTGGCGCGTTTGCGTTTTGCACGGTGTGCGCCGGCGGTTTTGAGAAAGCGGATGCGTCCGCTTTTTTCTTGTTTGCGGAAGATTTTCCGCGGAGCGATCCGGAGGCGTCATACCGAAAAAGCATGGGAGGTGCGAACATTAGCAAGGACAATCAGATCAACGAAGAGATTCGTGACAAGGAAGTGCGGGTGGTCGACAGCGACGGCGCGCAGCTCGGCGTCATGAGCCTGCAGGCGGCGCTCGATCTGGCAAACGAAAAAAAGCTGGATTTGGTCAACATCGCGCCCAAAGCGCAACCGCCGGTTTGCAAGATTTTGGATTACGGGAAATATAGATACGAGACCCAGAAGCGCGAGAAGGAAGCGCGCAAGAAGCAGAAGACGATCCAGATCAAGGAAATCCGCCTCAGCACCTTTATCGAGGAACACGACCTGAGCGTAAAGGCGCACAATGCCGTCAAATTCCTGAAAGAAGGCGACAAGGTAAAGGTCAGTCTGCGATTCAGGGGGCGCGAGAAAGACTATTCTTCCAAGGGAATCGACGTTATGAAAAGATTTGTCGAATATACGAAGGATGTTGGCATTATCGAGAGAAAACCCGAATTCGAAGGCCGGAGTCTCATCATGGTCATGACGCCCAAGAACGACAAATAGCACAAACACAGCTTATGGGAGGTTTATGTATGCGCAACAAGATGAAGTCCCACAGGGGGGCGATGAAGAGATTCAAGCTGACGGGAACCGGAAAAATCAAACGGCGCAAGGCGTACAAGAGCCATATTCTCACCAAAAAGAGCGCAAAGAGGAAGATGGGACTGCGTCAAGCGACTTATCTGACCGGCGCGGACATCAAGCGGATCAAATCGGTGCTCAGCAAATGAAAGGGGTGAATTAGATGGCAAGAGTAAAAAAGGGAGTCAACGCGCACAGGAGACACAAGAAGATACTGAAGCTGGCCAAGGGCTTTTACGGCGCGCGCAGCAAGGTGTTCCGCGCGGCGAATCCGGCGGTCATGCGTTCGCTCGCTTCGGCGTATATCGGCAGAAAACACAGAAAACGCGATTTCAGGCGGCTTTGGATCACGCGGATCAACGCCGGAGCGCGTTTGAACGGCCTTTCCTACAGCAAGCTGATGAACGGGCTCAAGATATCCGGCATAGAGATCAACAGAAAAATGCTTTCGGAGATGGCGATTGGGGACGCTTCCGGCTTCGCGCAGCTTTGCGAGACCGCGAAAAAGGCGGCCGGCAAATAGACGCGCACCGGTTGAGGAACATCGGCCCCCGCGCGAGCGTTCGCGCGGGGGCCGGTTTTCGGGAAAGGAACGCGAGAAATGAGATGTCCGTTCTGTGAAAACACCGACACAAGGGTTATAGATTCCCGCCCCACCGAGGAAGGCCACGCGATCAGGCGGCGGCGCGAATGCGACTGCGGCAAGCGATTTACCACCTACGAAAAGGTCGAAGAAATCCCGATGATCGTCGTGAAGAAAGACGGCAGCAGACAGGCTTTCGACCGCAACAAAATCATGAGCGGCATCCTCAAGGCCTGTGAAAAGAGACCGGTACCCGTGGCCGTCACCGAAAACATCGTGGCGGAGATTGAGCGCGGCTTGAACAACATGATGGAAAAAGAGATGTCAAGCGCGATCATAGGCGAACTCGTGATGGAGCAGCTCAAGGAGATCGACGAGGTGGCTTACGTGCGTTTCGCGTCGGTGTACAGGCAGTTCACGGACGTGAGCACCTTCATTTCGGAGATAGAAAACCTGTTGAAGGCGAGCGGCAAGCCGGGACGGGCGCCATCGTCCGCGGCGAAGGCGGCGAAATGATCGTGCAAGACGGGGTTCGCGGGGCCGTCTATCGCGTGGCGATAGACGGCCCCGCGGGAGCGGGCAAGAGCACGGTGGCCAAGGCGGTGGCGGCGCGGCTTTCGATAGAGTACATCGACACGGGCGCCATGTACAGGGCCGTCGGGCTCAAGCTGCTCGCCGCGGGCGTCGGAACGGACGCGGCGGACGCGGAGCGGCGCGCGCGCCTGCTTGCGGAGACGGAGATCGATTTTGCGGACGGGCGCATCTATCTGGATGGGCGGGACGTGAGCGGCGAGATACGCACGGACGAGATATCGCGAATGGCGTCGGCCTGTTCCGCCCTGCGCGAGGTGCGGGAGAAGTTGGTGGCGTTGCAGCGGGCCATGGGCGCGCGAAAGAGCGTGCTCATGGACGGCCGCGACATCGGCAGCAACGTATTCCCTTCCGCGGAATTCAAATTCTTCCTGACGGCTTCGCCGCGCGAGCGCGCGCGCAGGCGTTTCCTCGAACTGCGGGACAAGGATGAAAACGCGCGCTTTGAGCGCGTGCTCGCGGACATCGAGCGGCGGGATTACGACGATTCGCACCGCGATCTGAATCCGCTCGTGCGCGCGGCGGACGCGACGGAGATCGATTCCACGGATATGAGCGCGGATGAGGTGACGGAGTTGGTGCTGGGGATGATTCGCGAAGCGCTGGACGCGCGCCGCGAGGCCGGCGAATGAACGCTCCGCGAATGCGCGCTTTGGATTGAGTGTTGAAAGGAAAGAACATGGCGATTTTGAGGCCTTTCCGGGCCTTGCGGCCGAAGGACGCGCTTGCGGAACGCGTGCTTTCGCCGCCCTACGACGTGATGAACAGGGCGGAGGCAAAGGCTATGGCGGGAGGAAACGCGTACAGCTTTCTGCGCGTGACGCGGGCCGAGCTCGAGTTGTCGGCGGATGTCGGCGCATATGACGCGCGCGTATACGAAAGGTCGAACGAAAACCTGAAGGGCTTTGTGCGGGACGGCGTGTTCCTTCGCGACGAAAAGCCCTGTTTTTATATTTACAGACAGACGATGGGCGGAAGGACGCAGACCGGGGTGGTCGGCTGCGCTTCCATCGACGCGTACGAATCGGGAGACATAAAGCGCCACGAGCTCACGCGCGTCGAGAAAGAAGAGGATCGCGTTCGGCATTTCGACGTCTGCGACGCGAATACGGAACCCGTGTTCCTCACATATCGCGCGGACGCGCGCGTCGACGACGCGGTGGGCGACTTTACGCGCGCGCGTTCGCCCGCGTACGACTTCGTGGGCGCGGACGGCGTGGGACACGCGCTTTGGACCGTGGACGACGACGCGGCTTCGGCGGCCCTCGTCCGCGCGTTCGACGGCGTGGATTTCCTGTACATCGCCGACGGGCATCACCGCTCCGCTTCGGCCTACAGGGTGGGTCTGCGGCGCCGCGAAGAGCATCCCGGCTTCGACGGCACGGAGGAATTCAATTTCTTCATGGCCGTCGCGTTTCCCGACAGAGATTTGTGCATATTCGACTACAATCGCGTCGTGCGGGATTTGGCCGGCATGTCCGTCGAAGGCTTCCTTTCCGAGGTCGAAAAACGCTTCGTCATCGAAAAACGCGGCGCATTGGCTTACGCTCCGCGCGAGAAGCACGGCTTCGGCATGTTTCTCGCGGATGATTGGTACGCGCTGCGCGCGCGGGAAAACATCGTGCCAAAGGACGACGCGATAGGCGCGCTGGACGTTTCGATCTTGCAGGACGGTCTGCTCCGCCCGGTGCTCGGAATCGAGGAGCCGCGAACGGACGAGCGCATCGATTTCGTCGGGGGGATTCGCGGACTCGCGGAGCTCGAACGCCGCGTGCGTACGGATATGGCCGTCGCCTTTTCCCTCTGCCCCGTTTCGGTCGCCGAACTGCTTGCGGTCGCCGACGGCGGCCTGATCATGCCGCCCAAGTCCACGTGGTTTGAGCCGAAGCTCGGCAGCGGACTGTTCGTTCATACGCTGTCCTGAGCGCGCGGCGTCGCTAATACGCTTCGGGGCGGCGCTGTTTGAGAATGGGCAGCTGTGCGCGCGTGTCCTCGAGATAATCGAGATCGACGTCGCCGTAGACGATGGATTCGTTCGCGTCGGTCTTTCCGCAGAAATCGCCCCAGGGCGTCGCGATGCAGGAATGTCCGTAGGCGCGGTGAGACGCGTTTATGTCGCGCGCCGGCGAACAGGCCGCGAGGTATATCTGGTTGTCCAAGGCGCGCGCGCGCATGAGCAGCTCCCAGTGCGCGGCGCCCGTCGGCACGGTGAAAGCCGCGGGCAGGACGACGAGGCGCGCGCCTTCCGCCGCCATGGACGCGAAAAGTTCCGGGAAACGCGCGTCGTAGCATATGGCGACGCCGATTTTGCAGAATTCGGTGTCCACGACCGTCTTTTTGTCGCCCGGCGACAGCGTTTCCGATTCCATGAAGCGAATGCCGCCTTTTAGGTCTATGTCGAAAAGGTGGATCTTTCGATATTTGCCGATTTGATCGCCGCTCGGTGCGAATATATAGCAGGTATTGTATATATTGTCGCCGTCGATTTCGGGTATGGAGCCTCCTACCAGCCAAACGCCGTTTTCTTTCGCGAGCTCCGACATCAGCCGGACGCTCTCGCCGTTCTCGTCCTCGGCGAAGGCGCGAAAGTACTTGTTTGAATAAGGGCAGTTCCATATCTCCGGAAGGGCGATCACGCGCGCGCCGTTCCCCGCGGCCTCTCGTATATGCGCCTTTACGGAGACGTGCGCCGCCGCCTTTTCCGGGTGGCCTTTCATCTGGCATAGCGCCAATTTGAATTTCATTCGCGTGTTCCTCCTCGCTGCGAACCAAACAGCATATTTAAATTTAAATCGCAACCCAGTATAACATATTTTCCCGGACAAATCAACGGCGGCGGTATATAATGAAAAGCATGAATGAAAGCATGAACGGCGCAAACCGCCGCGAATTTCTGCCGGCGACGCGGCGCGACATGGAGGAGCGGGGCTGGGAGCGCGCGGATTTCGTGCTCGTCACGGGGGACGCCTACGCGGATCACCCCTCTTTCGGCGCGGCCGTCATCGCGCGGGTTTTGGAGGCCGGCGGCTATAAGGTCGCGGTGCTCGCGCAGCCCGCGTGGACGGGTCCAGAGGACTTCCGCCGCTTCGGGAAGCCGCGTCTCGCGTTTCTCGTGACGAGCGGCTGCGTCGATTCGATGGTCAACAATTACACGGCGATGAAGCGCAAGAGGCGGCGGGACGTCTACAGCCCCGGCGGCGAGGCGGGCCGGCGTCCCGACAGGGCGCTGATCGCGTACGCAAACAGGGCGAAGCAGGCCTATGGAGACGTTCCCGTGATTTTGGGCGGTCTCGAGGCCGGGCTGCGGCGGCTCGGGCATTACGATTATTGGGACGACCGCGTGCGGCGCTCCGTGCTTCTGGACGCGAAGGCGGATCTGCTGATCTACGGAATGGGCGAGCGGGCCGTCCTCGCGGTCGCGGAGGCGCTGAACGACAGCTTTGCCGCGCGCGACGTCACCTGGGTTCCGGGCGTCGTGTTCCGCGCGCGCGCCTGTCCCGAGGACGCTGTCGTCCTGCCGGATTTCGACCGGCTGCGCGACAAAAAAACCTATGCCGAGAGCTTCCGGCTGCAATACGAGCACGCGGAGAGCTTTGGTACGCGCGCGCTGGCGGAGCGCTGCGGGGAGGCGCTCTGGGTAGTGCAGAACCCGCCGCAGCCGCCGCTGACCCGCGCGGAACTCGACCGCGTCCACGAACTGCCCTACGCGGGCGACGCGCATCCCGTGTGCGCTGCGGCGGGCGGCGTTCCCGCAATGGAGGAGGTGCGCTTCAGCCTGATTGCCGCGCGGGGCTGCTTCGGCGCTTGCGCCTTCTGCGCGCTGACCGTCCACCAGGGTCGGTGCGTGACGGGCCGCAGCGAAGCCTCGCTCGTGCGCGAGGCGAAAAAACTGACGAAGCGGAGCGACTTCAAAGGCTACATCCACGACGTGGGCGGACCGACCGCCAATTTCAGGCGGCGCGCCTGCCGTCTGCAAGAGGAGGGCGTCGCGTGCGGACGGCGATCCTGCCTGTTTCCCGCGCCCTGCCCGAGGCTCGAGGTGGATCACGCGGAATACCTTTCGATTTTGCGCGCGCTTCGCGCGCTGCCCGGCGTGAAAAAGGTGTTCGTCCGCTCCGGCCTGCGCTACGATTACCTGATGGCGGATCCGAACCGGGGCGAATTTCTCCGGGAGCTCTGCGCGTTTCACGTCAGCGGCATGCTCAAGGTGGCGCCCGAGCACGTCTCGCCGAACGTGCTCGCGCGCATGCGAAAGCCCTCGGCGGAGGTGTACGAGCGATTCGCGGCCGAATACGCCGCCGTCAACAAGGCTCTGTCCAAGGATCAGTACCTGCTTCCGTATTTCATTTCGGCCCATCCCGGCAGCTCCGCGAACGACGCGGCGGAGCTCGCGCTCTATCTGCGGGCGCGCGGCTTCGTGCCGGATCAAATACAGGATTTCTACCCGACGCCGGGTACGCCCGCCGCCTGCATGTATCACACGGGAATCGATCCCTTCACGGGCGAGGCCGTGTACGTCGCGAAAAGCCCGGAGGAAAGGCGCATGCAGCGCGCCCTGCTGCACGCGAACAAGCCGGAAAACCGCGCGCTCGCAAAGGCCGCGCTCGCGAAGGCCGGCCGCGCGGAGGACGCCGCGCTTCTGTTTGGAAGGAGAAGACGATGACGGAACGCATTCCCAACCTTCGCGATATACTCGAAACGGGGTATGAGGCGTGGGAAAAGGCCGCGCCCGCCGAGTTGCGCGTCGCGGAAATCTGCGGCGCCGCGCGCGCGGATCTTCCGGAAAACAAGCTGCTGCGCGCGGACAATCTCGGCGTCATGAAGTCCTGCGCGCGGGATGGGCAAGCCGGCGCCTTCGATCTCATATACGCCGATCCGCCCTTCTTTTCGCGCTCGAACTACGGCGCGGACATCAAGCTGAAGTCGGCGAGCGGCAATACGCTGCCGGCGCTGCGCCGCGACGCTTACAACGACGCTTGGGACGATGACCCCGAAGCCTATCTGCGCATGCTCGTTCCGCGCTTCTTCGGCTTTCGCGAACTGCTCTCGCGGACGGGCTGCCTCTGGGTGCATCTGGACTGGCACGCCGTGCATTGCGTCAAGATATTGCTCGACGCGATATTCGGCGAGGAAAATCTGGTCAACGAGGTGATCTGGAACTACAAATCCGGCGGAGTGAGCCGGCGGCGTTTCGCGCGGAAGCACGACACCCTGCTGTTTTACGCGAAAACGAAGGAGTATTACTTCAAGCCTCAAAAGGAAAAATCTTACAATAGGGGCTTGAAGCCGTATCGATTCAAGGGCGTCAAGGAATACCGCGATGAAGTGGGCTGGTACACGCTCGTCAACATGAAGGACGTGTGGCAGCTCGACATGGTGGGGCGCACCTCCGCCGAGCGCACGGGCTACGCCACGCAGAAGCCGGAGGCGCTGATCGCGCGCATACTGGAAAGCTGCACGCGGGAGGGCGATCTCTGCGCGGATTTCTTCGCCGGATCGGGAACGCTCGCGGCCGCCGCCGAGCGCATGGGGCGTCGCTGGCTGCTGTGCGATTCCGGACGCTTCGCCGCGATCAACGCGCAGAAGCGCATGCTCAATCTCGGCGCCGCTTTTTCCGTTCTAACGGGCGCGGGCGGCGGGGCGAACGGAAGCGAGGCAAGCGGCGGCGGAGGGAGCGGCGAGGCCGTCGCCGGCGAAGCCGGCGACTTCGAGGCGGAATGCCGCGCGGAGCGGACGGTCGATCCGGGCAAGACGCGCGTCACGCTCAGGCTCCTGCGCTGCGGGCTTCCCGCGGGAAGCGCCGTGCCGGTGGATGCGCGCAATCTCCCGCTCGTGGAGGCCGCGCTGCGCGAGGATCCGCTGCTGCTCGTGGATTATTGGAGCGCGGATTTCAGCTACGACGGAGAGCTTTTCAGGCCCCGGATTTGCCTGTGCCGCGACGCGGGCGGTATAGTCGATCGATGCGAATCGCTGCTGCAAGGCGAGCCGCGCGTCGCGGTTCGCGTCGTCGATATATTCGGAAACGAGAGCTTTCGGAAGGTGGAATCGACGGCGTTTGAACGGTTTTGATTTAATATTTGGGCGGCAATCGGCCGCAGCGCTCCGACGGAACTTTGTTCCAAGGTCTGTATAATCGAAACGCGGTATGATATAATGCTTTATACAATACATGAAGACAAGGATGATCGACCATGCGAATACGCTCGAGACTTGACAAGGCGTTCATGAGCGCTTTTCCGGTTCCGTTCGACGACCGTTCAAAATTCGTCTTTTTCAGCGATGTACACCGAGGCGACGACAGCCTGTCGGATGAATTTGCGAGAAACCGGCACATCTATTATCACGCGCTGAGCCATTATTATCGGGACGATTTCACCTACGTGGAGGTGGGCGACGGCGACGAGTTGTGGGAAAACGGGCTGTTCCGGCGCATCTACAATTCGCATTCGGTCACCTTTGAATTGCTGAAAAAATTCCACGCCGCGCATCGCCTGTACATGCTGTACGGCAACCACAACATGCAGCTGAAAAATCCCGCCTACGTCGAAAACAATATGCATATCGTATACGACGACTATCTCGAAACGGAGGAGGCCCTGTTTCCAGATCTGCACGTACACGAAGCCTTGGTCTTGAAGCACAGGGAGACGGCGCAGGAGATATTCGTGGTACACGGGCATCAGGGCGATCTGATGAACGACCAGCTTTGGCGCGTATCCTACGTTCTCGTGCGATTTTTCTGGCGGCGTTTGCACTTCGCCGGCATCCACTACATGTCGAGTCCGGCCAGAAACAGAGAGAAGCGGCACAGGCTCGAAAAGCATTTTCGCAAATGGAACCTTGCGAACGGGGTCGGCATCATCTGCGGCCACACGCACAGACCCAAATTCCCCTCGCCGGGCGAACCCGCGTATTTCAACTGCGGCTGCTGCATTCAGCCTCGGGGCATACACTGTCTCGAGATCGTCTACGGCAAGATATGTCTCGTGACGTGGCGCATGCACAGCAAGCGGGACGGCAGCTTGTACATCAAGCGCAGCATCATAAAGGGACCGGAATCGCTCATCAATTTCTGCTCGAACGCGAGCTATTACAACTTCAACATGTAATAAGGAATGAATCATATGAAAAACAATTCCAATACGAGCGTGGCGGCGCTCGCGCGCGCCATAAAAGCGGACGGCTTTCACATGGCTTCCCTCTCGGAAGCCGCGCGCAACGGCGCGCTGGACGCGATTTCGAAGGCGCTTTCGCGGCACGCCGCCGCGATATTCGCCGCGAACGACGAGGATCTCGCGGCGGGTGTGCGGGAGGGCCTACCCGATCCGATCATGAAGCGCTTGCGCTTCGACGAAAACAAGCTGCGGGACGCGCGGGCGGGCATGGCGGAGCTCATCGCCCTTCCGGATCCGCTGTTTCAAACGCAATTGCATCGCGAGCTCGACGAGGGTCTGGTGCTGCGGCGGGTCAGCTGTCCCATCGGCGTGATCGGCGTGATCTTCGAGTCGCGGCCCGACGCGCTGATACAGATAGCCGCGCTCTGCCTCAAAAGCGGCAACTGCACGATTCTCAAGGGCGGCAGCGAGGCCGCGCGCACGAACAAGATTCTCTTTGACGTGATTTTCGAGGCCGGCGTCTCCGCGGGGCTGCCCAAAGGGTTTTTGACCTTGGTGGAGACGCGTTCGGACATAAACGAGCTGCTCGCCTGCCATGAATCGATAGATTTGCTGATTCCGAGGGGTTCGAACGCGTTCGTCAGGTACATCATGGACAATTCGAGCATACCCGTGATGGGACACGCCGACGGCATCTGCCACATATACGCGGACGAATCCGCCGACGTCGAAAAGTCCGTTCGCGTCATCCGCGACGCCAAGACGCAGTACGCGGCCGTCTGCAACGCGGTCGAAACCCTTCTCGTGCATCGCGGCGCGGCCGCCGGGCTGCTGCCCGCGGTGTTCGCGGACCTGCGCGCGCGCGGCGTGCGCGTCAAGGGCTGCCCCGAGACGCGAAAGTTCATTCCCGAAGCCGAAGAAGCCGCCGAGGCGGATTTCGCGACGGAATATCTCGATTATATCCTCTCCGTCAAGATCGTCGAAAGCCTCGACGCGGCCATCGCGCACATCAACAAATACGGCTCGCACCACACGGACGCGATCCTCACGGAGGACGACGCGGCCACCGAGCGCTTCATGCTGCTCGTGGATTCGGCGGGCGTGTACCGCAACTGCTCCACGCGCTTCGCCGACGGCTTCCGCTACGGCTTCGGCGCGGAGGTCGGCGTCAGCACGGGCAAGCTGCACGCGCGCGGCCCCGTGGGGCTTTCGGGCCTCGTCACCTACAAATACGAGCTCCGCGGCGACGGCCACACGGTCGGCGACTACGCCGAGGGGCGGCGCGATTTTCACTTTAAAGATCTTTCGTAACGAACCGGGAAACGGCCGCGTTTCCGCTTGCGCCCTTTTGGCCCTTTTTTTTCGAAAACGAATTTTTTGCTGGACGATCAAAGAAATTTTTAGTATACTGGTAAGGCGGAGTTCACGGGGGCGGCGCCGTTTGGCGCTTCGCCCGCTTGTTGCGCGTAACCTCGAGGTGTGGCTCAGCTTGGTAGAGCGTTGCGTTCGGGACGCAAAGGCCGCAGGTTCAAATCCTGTCACCTCGACCATGCAAAACCCTTGGAATTTCAACTGTTCCAAGGGTTTGTCATCTGTAAGGATATCCCAAAATATCCCGCTTTTTTGCCCAAAATCCCGATAGGATGCAAGTAATATGCAAGTAAATTTTTCGCGGCTTATTCCCCGTCCGCGACGCCCCGCTCCTCCTTGGCTTTCTTCCACAGGCAATCGATGATCCTGTCCTGCGCTTCGTTCACGTCTTGCAACATGCGCTCCGCCACCCAAAACAGATTCAGGATGTGATCTTGTCGCATGGCCAGATACGACGCTTCCGCGCTGTGCGGCTCCATTTTTCGCTCGAAATACTCCACGGCCTCGGCGAGCACCGAGATTGCGGCGTTCAGTCCGTAATTTTGCAACGCGAGATCTTCCGTTATGTCCCAAATCGTTTTGTTCATTGTGTTGTCCTCCGTTTCTCTTTTTCCATTAACATTCAATAATTTTAATTTTATATATAGTAATATTATTTTACTATATCGTAATGAGCATGTCAATAGTTTTTTTACTTATCAATAAAATATTTTTACTTGATGTTTTTGAAATATTATGATATGGTAATATAAGCGGAGGTTTTTAAAATGGCACTTAAATATTACAAGCTCTTTGACATGTTACAACGGCGCGGAATGAAAAAAACAGATCTGCTGAAGTTTATTTCTTCGCCTACGCTCGCGCGTATCGGGAGGGGTGAAAGCGTAAACTCGGAGATTATAAACCGCATCTGCGCGGCACTCGACTGCCAGCCGGGGGATATCATGGAATACGTGCCGGACGTCGAAGATGAACGGATTGACAATTGAATAACCCCCTGTGCCTGATGTCAGCATAAGGGGGTCGATTGACGGGCGGTTTCGTTCCACTCCCGGAAAGGGGGTGGCGCTTATGATGACGGCTGTGATCGTTGGACTGATGTTCCAATTCGCACTTGTCGTTATCGGTGTGATTACCCTGTGT
>JAISMX010000023.1 GCA_031276515.1 Eubacteriales Family XIII. Incertae Sedis bacterium
GCGATCCGTCCTCGACAGCGAGCCCGTCTTGATCTGGCCCGTGTTCGCGGCGACGGCGATATCGGCGATGGTCACATCCTCCGTTTCGCCGGAGCGATGGGAGATGACGGCCGTGTAGCCCGCCCTCTTGGCCATCTCTATCGCGTCGAGGGTCTCCGTCAGGGAGCCGATCTGATTGACCTTGATCAGGATCGAATTGGCGACGCCCTCCTTGATGCCGCGCGCGAGGCGCTCCGTGTTCGTGACGAAGAGATCGTCGCCGACGAGCTGAATCCGCTTGCCGAGCCTATCCGTGAGGAGCTTCCAGCCGGCCCAATCGTCCTCGGCCAGCCCGTCCTCTATCGAGATCAAGGGGTATTTGTCCGCGAGCGTCTCGTAATAGGCCACCATCTCCTCGGCGGTTTTGCTCACGCCCTCGCCTTCGAGCTTGTAGAGCTTCTCCTTGGCGTCGTACATCTCGCTGGCGGCCACGTCCAGCGCGAGCTTGACGTCGGCGCCGGGCTTGTAGCCCGCCTTCTCGATCGCCTCGATGACGACGCGGATCGCTTCCTCGTTCGTCGCGAGATCCGGAGCGAAACCGCCCTCGTCGCCCACCGCCGTATTCAGGCCCCGGCCTTTCAGCACGGCTTTCAGGCTGTGGAAGATCTCGGCGCCCATCCGAATTGCCTCGCGGAACGACGCCGCGCCGACGGGCATGATCATGAATTCCTGAATGTCCACGGTATTGTCCGCGTGCCGGCCGCCGTTCAATATGTTCATCATGGGCGTCGGCAGGGTCTTGGCGTTGACGCCGCCGATGTATCTGTACAGCGGGAGTTCAAGGCAATCGGCCGACGCGTGCGCCGCGGCGAGAGAGACGCCGAGTATGGCGTTGGCGCCGAGCTTGCCCTTGTTCGGCGTGCCGTCGAGCCGCGCGAGCAGCGCGTCTATGCCCGTCTGGTCGAAGCCGCAGTGGCCGATCAAGGCCTTTGCGATGGTTTCGTTCACGTTCTTGACGGCGTTTAGGACGCCCTTGCCCAGGTAGCGCGCCTTGTCGCCGTCGCGCAGTTCAACGGCCTCGTGCGCGCCCGTGGACGCGCCGGACGGCACGATGGCGCGTCCCTTTGCGCCGCAGTCGAGGCTCACCTCGACCTCCACCGTGGGATTGCCGCGAGAATCCAGCACCTCCCTCGCTTTTACGCTTTCAATGCTCATTTCTGTCCTCCTGACTCTATAATTTTCAATAGATCTTCCGCGAGCAAACTCGCGCCCCCCACCAAAGCTCCGTCCACGTCCGGCTTGCCCAGTATCTCCGCCGCGTTGTCCGGCTTCACGCTGCCGCCGTATTGAACGCGCAGCTTGTTCGCCGCGTCCGCGTCGTACAGCGAGGCGACGGCTTTCCGGATGAAGGCGCACATCTCCTGCGCCTGCGCGGGACCGGCCGTGCGGCCCGTGCCTATGGCCCAGATGGGCTCGTAGGCTATGACGAGCAGACCGATTTGCACCGCGCCCAGCCCCGCAAGGCCCTTCGTGAGCTGCGCCGCGACGACGGATTCGGCCTCGCCCGCGTCGCGCTGCGCGAGGGTTTCGCCCACGCAGAGTATGGGCAGGATGCCGTGCTCGTAGAGCTTGTGCAGCTTTTTGTTTACGGTTTCGTCCGTTTCGGCGAAGTATTCTCTGCGCTCCGAATGGCCCACGATGGTGTAATCCACGCCGATTTCGCGCAGCATGCCCACCGAGATTTCGCCCGTGTAAGCGCCCTTTTCCTCGAAGTGGACGTTCTGCGCCCCCAGCTTGACGCCGGAGTCCGCAAAGGCCTCTTTCAAGGCCGCGAGCTGCGTGAAGGGCGCGCAGACACAGACCTCCACGCCGGCGTCCCGATACAGCGATTTGAAGGACGCGGCGAAGGCCAGGGCCTCCGCCGTGGTCTTGTGCATCTTCCAGTTCCCGGCCACAAATTTCTTTCGCATTGTGCAATTCTCCCGTATGGGCCTCGCGCTTCCGCCAAGGCCCGTCCTCTATTTATCCTCTATGGCCGCGATGCCGGGCAGCACCTTCCCCTCGAGAAATTCCAGCGAAGCGCCTCCGCCCGTGGAGATGTGCGACATCTCGGCCCCGCAGCCGAATTGCTCCACGGCCGCCGCCGAGTCGCCGCCCCCGATGACGCTCACGGCGTCCGAGGCCGCGAGGGCCAACGCGACGGCCTTCGTGCCGGCCGCGAAATTCGGCATCTCGAAAACCCCCATCGGGCCGTTCCACACGACGGTACCCGCCGACCGTATCTTTTCCTCGAAGAGCGCGATGGTTTTCGGGCCTATGTCGAGCCCCATGCGATCCGAGGGTATGGCGTCCGCGCCAAAGAAGGCCGCTTCGGCGTCGTTCTCGAAGGCGACGGCCGCCTTGACGTCCGTCGGCAGAAGCAGCTCCACGCCTTTTTCCTTCGCCGCCTTTTCGAGCGAAGCGGCCATCTCGACGTGCTTCTCGTCCAGGATCGACGCGCCGATTTCATAGCCGCGCGCCTTGAAGAAGGTATAGGCCATGCCGCCGCCTATGAGCAGGCTGTCCACCTTGTTCAGAAGGTTTTCGATCACGGGGATCTTGTCGCCGACCTTGGCGCCGCCCAATATGGCGACGAAGGGGCGCCTTGGGTTCTCGACGGCGTCCCCGAGGAATTGAACCTCCTTCTCGATCAGGAAGCCCGACACCGCGGGCAGATAGGCCGCGATGCCGGCCGTCGAGGCGTGCGCCCTGTGCGCCGTTCCGAACGCGTCGTTGACCCAGAGGTCGGCGAGCTCCGCCAGTTCCTTCGCGAAGGCCGCTCCATTCTTCGTTTCCTCCTTGCGGAAGCGCAGGTTTTCGAGCAGCATCGCCTCGCCGGGCGCGAGCTTTGCGGCGGCGGCCCGCACCGCGTCGTCCACCACGGCGGGCGACGAGACGAACCGCACCTCTTGCCCGAGGTGCGCAGACAGGCTTTTGGCGACGGGCCTGAGCGTATACTTCATGTCGACCTCGCCGTCGGGCCGCCCCATGTGCGACATGAGTATGATCCGCGCGCCGCCTTCGATGAGATAGCGTATCGTGGGCAACGCGCCGACGATGCGCGTTTCGTCCGCGATCCTCCCGCCCTCGTCTATGGGCACGTTGAAATCGCAGCGGACGATCACGAGCTTATCCTTTATGCTTATGTCTCTTATGGTTTTTTTCATGATTGCCCCCATTGCGGCTGCGTTTCTCTACTTCGCGTCGACGGCGGCGATGTGGGCGATCAGATCCACCACCTTGTTGGAATAGCCCCACTCGTTGTCGTACCAGGCGACCAGTTTCACAAAATGATCGTTCAGCGAGATGCCCGCCTTCGCGTCGAAGATGGAGGTGTGCGGATCCGTGATGAAATCCGACGACACCACGTCGTCCTCGGTGTAGGCGAGTATCCCTTTCAGCGCGCCCTCGGCGGCCTTCTTCATGACCGCCTTGATCTCCTCGTAGGAGGCGCCCTTTTCCAAACGGCAGGTCAGGTCCACGACCGACACGTCGAGTGTCGGCACGCGGAGGGACATGCCCGTGAGCTTGCCGTTCAATTCCGGGATGACCTTTCCGACGGCCTTCGCCGCGCCCGTCGAAGAGGGGATGATGTTGCCCGAGGCCGCTCTGCCGCCGCGCCAATCCTTGGCGGATGGGCCGTCCACGGTCTTCTGCGTCGCCGTCGTGGAATGCACGGTGGTCATGAGACCTTCGATGATGCCGAAATTGTCGTGAACGACCTTCGCGAGAGGCGCCAGGCAGTTCGTCGTACACGAGGCGTTTGAAATCACGTTCATGTCCTTCGTGTACTTGTCCTGATTGACGCCCATGACGAACATGGGCGCGTCCGCCGAAGGCGCGCTGATGATCACCTTCTTCGCGCCGCCTTTGAAATGCGCCGACGCCTTTTCCGCCGTGGTGAACACGCCGGTGGATTCGACGATGTACTCGGCGCCCGCCGCCGACCACGGAATGGCCGACGGATCCTTTTCCGCGTACGCCGCGACGCTCTTTCCGTTGACGATCAACTTGCCGTCCTTCGTCTCTATCGTGCCGTCGAACCTCCCGTGAATCGTGTCGTAGGTCAACATGTACTTCATGTACTCCAAATCGATGAAGGGGTCGTTGACGGCCGTCACCTCGACGGCCGGATTGCGCAGCGCCGCCCTGAAAACCAGTCTGCCGATGCGTCCGAATCCATTGATGCCGACTTTAATGCTCATAGTGCCACTTCCTTTCCAAAATCTCAATGCGTTAATTGGTAAATATTTAAATAATTGTTAAAACAATCAATATCTTTTTCGCCGCGAAGACGAAGGGACATTGATTTCGTCCCTGTACTTTGCCACCGTCCTGCGCGATATCTCCATACCCTTTTCGGCGAGCAGCTCCGCGATGGCCTGATCCGAAAGCGGCGCCGACGGATCCTCGGCGTCGATGATCTCGCGGATATAGGTCTTGATGCCGGCCGACGCGATGCCCTCTCCGCTGTCCGAGGACACGCCGCTCGTGAAGAAATACTTGATTTCAAAGACCCCTCTGGGACTCTGCAAGTATTTCCCGTTCACGGAGCGGCTGACCGTGGATTCGTGGATGCCCACCTCGTCCGCGATCTGCTTAAGCGTCAAGGTTTTCAAATATTTTGGGCCGCGCTCGAAAAAATCCATCTGCCAAGCCACGATGGCGCTGACCACGTTGTAGATGGTCTGCCTCCGCTGCTCGATGCTCTTGATCAGCCACAGCGCGGAATTCAGCCTGCCGCTCAGGAATTTCGATATCTGCGATTCCTTGTCGGATTCTCGCAGCATGCGCCGATAGTAGGGGCTGATCGTCAGGCGCGGCGCGTTGTTTTCGTTGACGCTGACGACGTATTCCCCGTCGATTTTTTCCACGGTGACGTCGGGTACGATGTATTTCGTCTCGGCGGACGAGCCGAACTGCCGGCCCGGTTTCGGCTCAAGGGCCTTGATGACGTCGCCGATTCGCTGTATTTCCCGCACGGACAGGCCCGTGGCCTTGGCGATGCCCGTCAGTCGGTTTGCGGCCAGATCTTCGAGGTGTTCCGTCACGACGCGCCGGATGCCCGTCGTGAGCAGACCGAACTGTTCGAGCTGAATCAACAGGCATTCCCGCAGATCGGCGGCGCATACCCCCGCCGGATCGAAGCCCTGTATCGTCTTGACGACCATATCCACCTTTTCGCGCTTCACGTCGAGCTGGCGCGCGATCTCCTCCGCGCTCTGCGTCATATAGCCGTTCTGATCCAGCGATTCGATGACGTATTTCCCGATTTGGCGGCAGCTCTTTTTCAGTTCCGCGAATTGCAGCTGAAACAGCAGATGCTCCGCCAAGCTGATCTCGGAGCTCACGAACTGTTCGTAGGAATAGTCGCTCTTCTCGCCGGAATACTCCCATTGACGATAGCTGATGTCGTCCAGTTCCCGTTCGCGCAGATATTCCGACCAGTCGAAGTCCTCGGCCGCCCCGCGGTCGTCGGCGCGGACTTCTTCGCTCGCGCTTTCGCCGTTTTCGGCCGATTCGTCCGAAGAATCGTGAGACTCCGCTTCCAGAATCGGATTGGTCAAAAGCTGCTCGTCGATATAGGCGTCAAGCTCCTGCGTGTTGAACTGCAATATCTGTATGGCCTGTATGAGCTCCGGCGTCATCACGAGTTTTTGAGACTGTTCAATTGTGAGGTCATATCCCAGTTTCATGCTTGCACCTCGTCGCTGTCAAAGGCGGCAGGGTTGCCCGGCGTCGCTTGCGAATCCTCCGCGGCGTCGCGGGCGTCGCTTGTTTTTAGGCCGTCGCCGCGCCGCAGCACTTCTTGTACTTCTTGCCGCTGCCGCAGGGGCAGGGGTCGTTGCGCCCGGGCGTCTTGTCCTTGATCACGGTTCCCGCTTTTCGCTGCTCGCGCGTGATCTCCTCGCGCCTCTCGGCGCTGAGTACCGCGTTCCACTCCGGCAGACCGTACAGATGCTCGGCCTTGGCCGCGCGCATGTTGAAATACAGCTTTTCGACGTCGATGACGAGCCGGACGGGCGAATCCTCCGTCATGTCCTCGATCTCGATGGGTTCCTTCAAGCTGCTCAAAACGCCGTCCAGAAAGCCCATGAACAGGACGTGATCCGCCTCATGCGCGTCCGCCAGATCCGCGAAACGCCCTTCCGCGGGCTCATTCGGCGCTTTGAGTATGGCGGCGTAAATGCGCGCCTCCGTCTTGCAGTACTTGTCCCAAAAGGCCGGGAAAGTTTCGTTCGTCTGACCTTCGATCAGTTTTTTCCAGCGATCAAACAATCTCATTGTACAGAATCTCCCATATCAGGCCGTCACCGCTCCGCTTCGCCGTTTCGCCTTACAGCGATATGGCGCGCGCAATCTCGATCACATCTCCCATCACCGCGCTGCCCGTGGGCAGCGGCCCGGCGCCCTTGCCGTAGAACATCAATTCGCCGACCGCGTTGCCCTTCACGAATATCGCGTTGAACTCATTGTTCACGCCGGCCAAGGGGTGGTCGTTCGCCACGAAGGTCGGTTTCACGCCGTATTCCAAGTCGTCGCCGGCCTTCTTCGCCAGTGCGATGAGCTTGAGCTTGCCGCCGTCCGCGGCGGCCTTTTCGATGTCGCGCATCGTGATGCCCGTGATTCCGGCGGTGGGTATGTCGCCGGGCGGAACCCGCTTGCCGAACGCGAGCGAGATCAGTATGGACAGCTTGTTCGCGACGTCGTGCCCCTCGACGTCGGCGGTCGGGTCGGCTTCCGCGAAGCCCTGCGCCTGCGCCGATTTCAGCGCGTCCTCGTAGGACATGCCGCGTTCCGCCATCATTGTCAGTATGTAGTTCGTGGTGCCGTTCAGGATACCGCGTATCTCCTCGTATTCGTTGGCGAGAAGCGGCGAGGTCAGGGCGTTCAATATCGGAATGCCGCCCCCCACGCTCGCCTCGAAGCGGAACAGGACGCGGTTCGCGCGCGCCGCGCCCATGAGCCTGTCGTAGTTTGCCGCGACGGCCGCCTTGTTTGCGGTCACGACGTGCTTGCCGTTGTGCATGGCGGTCAGCATGAAGCCGGTCGCCGGTTCTATGCCGCCCAGAAGTTCGATGACGATGTCTATGTCGGGCGCTTCCAATATGTCCGCGGGTTCTTGGGTGAACTGTTCGGGGGTGACCGTGACGTCGCGTTCGCGCGCGAGATCCTTCTCCAATATCTTTGTGATGACGAGATCGAGACCCGTGTTCGCGCTTATGCGCGCCCTGTTCATTTCAAGGGTTTTGTAGGTTCCCGTGCCAATGTTGCCCATGCCGAGCAGACCTATTTTGATTTGCTTCATCCTTGCGTTCCTCCCCGAATCGCAGTGTTCTTCTTGCGCGGATGGGTATGTGGTAGAATAACCGCGCCCTTTGCGGTTCATTATGCCATAGAAAGCGAAGCGACTATGGCATAATCCGCGCATCGCCGTTTCCGAGCGTTCCTTGCGAGGAAAAATCGGCGGCGCATTTCAAACCGTATAATAACCGCGCCCTTTGCGGTTATTATACCATGTCCGGCGCAATTTGCCTATCGGATTTTTTCCGCGGATGCGGTATAATGGAGCGAAGGGCGCAAGAAGCGCGGCGGCCGGAGAATCCGCTCGCGCGGGAGGAAAACATGAAACCGTTTCACATCGCATTGATAGAACCGCAGATACCGCCGAACACGGGCAACATCGCGCGAACCTGCGCGGCCACCGGCACGGCGCTGCACCTCGTGAAGCCGCTCGGCTTCGATGTCTCGGATCGCGCGCTGAAGCGGGCGGGCCTCGATTACTGGCCGCTCGTCAACTTGAAAATCCATGAAAACCTGGAATCGTTTATGCGAGAATACGAGGGAAATCCGATGTACTTCGTCACGACGAAGGGGCGGCGGGTTTACTGTGAGACGGATTTTGAAGAAGGCGCCATGTTCCTGTTCGGCAAGGAGACGGCGGGCCTCGGCGAGGCGCTTCTGCGGGAAAACGCAGAGC
>JAISMX010000059.1 GCA_031276515.1 Eubacteriales Family XIII. Incertae Sedis bacterium
CACCACGAAATGGACGGGCAGGCGCAGCCAAAGCGCGCCGACGAAGGCGAGCGGCACGCCGATGAGCCAGACGGCGCCGACCTCCGCGAACATCGCGAACTTCGTGTCGCCGCCGCAGCGCAGCACGCCCGTGATGAGGGTCGCGTTGAAGATCTTCACGACCAGAAACAGGCTGTAGATCATCAATATGAATCGCGCGTATTCGGCGCCTTCCGGCGTCAGATCGAAGAGCTTCACGATGAAGCGCGAAGCCGCGAAGAGCAGAGCGCCGGCGGCGACGCCGATCGGCACGCAGAGCTTCATGATCTTCTTCGCGGTCATGGCCGCGTCGTTCAAATCGCCGCGCCCGAGCTTTTCGCCCACGATGATCAGCGTGGCTTCCCCGAGGCTGAAACAGGCCAGGATAAACAGGTTCTGTATGGTGTTGCCGGCCTGTATCGCGGCGAAGGCCGTGACGCCGATGCGGCCGTAGGCGGCGTTGTACATGGACGAACCGAGACCCCACAGCGTTTCGTTCAGCGTCGTCGGCAGCGCGTTGCCCACGATTTTTTTCAGCAAGGGCTTGTTCCACGACATGAATTCGCGCGCCGCTCCGGCGATCTTGTTCCGCCCGCCGAACACGACGAGCAAGACGAGGAGCAGCTCCACCGTCCGCGAAATCGCCGTGGCCAGCGCCGAGCCCCTGACCCCGAGCGCCGGCGCGCCGAAATTGCCGTAGACGAACATGTAGTTGAACAGCGTGTTCAGTCCGAACACCACCACGCTGATCTTGAGCGGTATGCTCGTCTGCTGCGTCGCGCGCAGCGCCGCCGTGAAGGGGACGGTGAAGCTGACGGTCAGGAAGGCGATGGCGTTGATCCTGACGAAGTCGCTGCCGGCCTCGATCACCTCCGGGATGTTCGTGAATATCCCGAGTATCCGCTCGGGAAAGAGCATCACGGGAATGAAGAAGATGAGCAGGGACGCGGCGAAGCAGCAGCTCACCGCGACGCCCACCGTCTTGCGTATGTTGTTTAGATCGCGCTTTCCCCAAAACTGCGCCATGAAGGTGGCCGCGCCGCCGGTGAAGCCGAAGATCAGCATCCAGTGCACGAAGAAGATCTGGACGGAGAGGCCGACCGAGGCGAGGGCCGTTTCGCCGAGCCGCCCCACGATCAGATTGTCCACGAGGTTCAGCGAGGAAGCGATGAGACTTTGCAGGGCGATGGGCAGGGCCACGCGCAGAAGCGTGCGCGCCAGCCCGTCGTTTTTCTTTTGATTTTTTTCAAATTCGGACATGTACATTATTATACTACTTGCGACTCGTCTTTACACGTTTTTTTTGCGCATTTTCGCCGTATTTTTTGTGACCGGGTTGCTGCTCACCCACCTTTCTCCGACAGGGTGATTCTCGTTTCAATATCCACATTTCGTCATTGCGAGGAGCGAAGCGGTCAACGCCAACCCGGCCGGAGGCAACGGTGAAATCCAACCGGCCAAAGGCCGGGGATTTCTCGTATGGGACATTCCAACCGTTTGCCAAAGGCGCAAACGGGGATATGTCCGCAGGGGAGTTTTCCTTCACGTTCGTTCAGGACGCGTCGCATGGGGCCTTTACCTCGCTTCGCTCGCAATGACGGAGGGAGGAATCCTTCAAAATCACATAGAGGTGAATAGTAACAATCTTTGTGAAGAATTTGCGGAAATTTCGTTATTTGCTTGAAATATTGATGGAGGTATGGTATTTTTATATAGTAAATTGTGGGCTATCAAAAGGTTTCAATTTTTGACGGAACGTCCTGTCTGCGTACCCCGCAATAACATTGCTTGCAGTTGTCATAGGCAGAATATTTTTGAGGAGGATCCCCTTATGAAGAAACGTATCTTTTCCCTTTCCCTCGCTTTGGCGGTTGCGGTGTGCCTTGCGCTCATGCCGGCGGCTGTGTTCGCGGAAGAAGCCAAAACCCTGCAAAATATTGCGTTGCAAATACCAGGGACGGATGTCAGTTTTACGCTTGAGAATGTGTTTGACGAATGTGAATATGAGGACTCGTCAGCTTATCTTGACTATTGGGTCTTTTATATCGAAGACGGGGGTTCACTGACTTTCAACTATCCGATAACGGTAACTTCCGAATATACGGAGGATGGCGCCCTCAAAGACGGTGAATTGAAATTCGAGGCGAAAGAGAAAATAGTGGCCATGAAGCCCTATGCGGACGCGCCGTTTATCGTACATTCAATAACTTACGTCGAGTCGGATTCCATCTATGTGGAATTTATCTTTGGGGCGGATTCGGGCGTTGGCGGCGCAAGCATATCCGAAATGGTTGAAGTGGGCCTGTTGTGGGACGCACTCTCTCAGTCTGCGGCTCCCGCGACTCCGGTTGCGACTTTGGCAAGGCCGACGCTCTCCACCGTCCTCGCAAATGGCGAGAGCGTTGCTTTCGATGCCTACAACATAGGCGGCAATAATTACTTCAAATTGCGCGACTTGGCTTACACGCTGAATGGAACGGAAAAGCAGTTTGAAGTCGGTTGGGACGGTGCGGCCAACGCGATTGCGCTCACCGGCGGAAAGCCGTACATCGCCGTTGGCGGCGAAATGGCGGACAAAGGCGTGGGTGATAAGACCGCGACTCCCACAACGTCAAAAATCTTCCTTGACGGCAATGAAGTCACCTTAACTGCGTATAATATCGATGGCAACAACTATTTCAAGCTGCGCGACATCGGGGTGGCGTTCGACTTTGGGGTGGACTGGGACGGCGCAAAAAATACGATAGTCATTGACACAAGTAAAGGCTACACACCCGAATAGAGCGCGTACAGCAAACTTGACACGAAACACCTTCCCCGCAAGGCTTGAAAATAAATGAGCTTTGCGGGGATTTTTTGCCCAAATGCTTGAGAAGATTCACAAGCTGCAAAATCAGGGGACTTACACCCTAATTCTCCGTCACTTTTAAGGACTCGTCACAAAATAAAGTTGACAAATTCGGCGCAGATTTTTTTCGTCAGGCAACATGCGGCTAAAGCCGCATTCCTCCGGTCGCTTGCGCCCGCTTTTCATACCAGCTTTCTTTTTACCATTTCCGTCAATATAAACGACGCCACGTCCTCCGCGTAGGTGTGCGGCCCGAAGCCCGCGTCGAAGCCCAGCTCCTGCGCCAGCTCGTAGGATATCCACGGCCCGCCGCAGCACAGTACGATCCTGTCGCGTATCCCCTCGGCCTCCGCGAGCTCCGCCAGATTGGTCAGATTGCTCACGTGTACGTCCTTCTGCGTGACGACCTGCGACACGATGACGGCGTCCGCGTTCAGCTCGATCGCCTTGGCGATCAGCGCCTCGTTCGGCACCTGCGAGCCCATGTTGACCGCCTCGATGCCCTTGTAGCGCTCCAGGCCGTAATGCCCGTGAAAGCCCTTCATGTTCATGATGGCGTCTATGCCGACCGTGTGGGCGTCGGTTCCCGTGGTGGCGCCGACGATCACGACGCTCCGCTTGATGTGCTCGGCGATGTACTCCTGGCAGACCTCCCGGCTCATGACCTCGACGTCCGCCTTCGCGACCTTTATGCTC
This sequence comes from Eubacteriales Family XIII. Incertae Sedis bacterium, assembly GCA_031276515.1. Lineage (GTDB taxonomy): Bacteria > Bacillota > Clostridia > Peptostreptococcales > Anaerovoracaceae > JAITLA01. The sequence continues at coordinate 3,563 of JAISMX010000059.1, forward strand.
GTGAAATCCACCGTATGCACGCATTTGCCGTACATGACGAAGAACGTGAAGCCCTGCCCGAGATCCTTCGAGAAGGCCGCCTTCGCCTCATCAAAACCCATTTTTTTACAGAGCTGCCGCGCCGCCTCGTCGGCCTCCGGGCCGTGCGGAACGGGCAGGGTGAAGGTGAGCTCCGTCATCCCGTCGTTCATCGTGTCGCCGTAAGGCTTCACCCTCGTAAGATCGACCTTTCCCATAGCGATATTTTCCGACATTTATTTCACCCCCCGCATCATCGGTTCGATAAAGGGATTGAAGTAGTCGCCATGCTTCACAACCACGCCCGCAAGCCCCTTGCCGCCCTCTCTCGAACGCTTCACGCCGCCGAACTTGCCCTGCTCGATGGTCGAAAACAGGCCGTCCTCCTCGATCTGCCGGAGCAGCGCGTCGGCCTCCGACAGCACGAACTTCGCCCGATTCCGGATGATGCCGTTCTCCTTGAATTCTATCTCGTCGCCGATGTGGCGCGCGTTGTTGAAGATGTAGGACGCGTTCTCTATCGACAGGAAGCGGTCCTGCAAATGCGGCGTGTGGATGGCCTCCGTCAGCATGCCGAGCAGCTGCAGCGATTGCCCCGACCACACGGCGACCAGGTTGAACAGCGCGTCCTGTATATGCCCCTTGAAGATGTTTCCCGTCATGAACTTCGTGGGCGGCATGTACTTCAGGGCGGCGTTCGGGAAAATCTCCTTCGCCATGACCGCCTGCGCCAGCTCGTAGAGGAAGCCGTCCTCGATTTCGGGATCCATCTCGAAGGCGTGTCCGAGGCCCATCTGCTCCTCGGGAATGCCCGCCAACACCGCGAATTGCTCGTTGATGAACTGCGAGGCCAGCACCGTATGCGCTTCCTCGAAGGCGTCCGCGGTCGTCAGGTAGTTGTCCTCACCCGAATTGAAGATGATGCCGCTGTAGCCGATGATCGCGCGCGAGAAGAACTGATCCACAAGCGTGCGCTGCATGTTGATGTCGCGGAACAGGATGCCGTACAGCGCGTCGTTCAGCAGCACGTCCAGGCGTTCCAGCGCGCCCATGGCCGCGATCTCGGGCATGCACATGCCCGAGGAGTAATTGCAGAGACGAATGTATCTGCCGACCTCCTCGCCGACCTCGTCCAGCGCCTTGCGCATGATGCGAAAATTCTCCTGCGTGGCGTAGGTGCCGCCGAAGCCCTCCGTCGTCGGGCCGTAAGGTACGTAGTCGAGCAGACTCTGCGCCGTCGTGCGGATGACCGCGATGATGTCCGCGCCCTGCCTGGCGGCCGCACGGGCCTGCACCACGTCCTCATAGATGTTGCCCGTCGCGACGATGACGTAGAGATAGGGCCGCTTGCCCTCTCCGAGCTTGCCGAGCAGCGTCTCGCGCTCCTCGCGCTGCGCCCTGATGCGCGCAAGCGCTTTGAGGACCAGTGGCGCCACGGCGTTCTCGGCCTCGCCGGCGGAGACCGTCGGCAGCTTCAGCGGATCCAGCGTTCCGAGCGCCGTTTCCTCCGCAATCCGCTGCGGCGAAAGCCCCGTGGCGAGCATGGTGTTCCCGAGCCAGTACGCGCAGCCCCTGTCCAGCAGGCCGGCATCTTTGATGCGATCCACGAATACGTTCGGCAGCGGCGATTCGAGGGAATCCACGCCGTCGACGCCGAGAAGTCTCGCCACCGTGCGCTCGGTGCTCACGGTGGTGTGCTCGTCTATGAATTCCTGCACCTTGCCGGCGATTCGCGCGGCGCGGCTCCTCGCGCCGTTTACCACCTTGGGATCCAGATTCAGTTTGCTCATGTTAAACCCCTTTCTCGGTTTGGTTCGAATGTTCCTCGTTCATAAAGCGCCGCGCCAAAGCTATGATTTCCGCGTCCACCCCTAATATTTCGGCTATTCGGATCGCATCTTTAGGCGCGGCGCTCTCCCGTGACATGCGCTCCAGGCCGTAATCCATCAGCTTGGCGAGGGCTTCGAGCCTTTCGCTCGGGGCCGCGTCCCGCAGCGCCGAGCGCAGCTCTCCGAAATCCGCGTTCGAAAGTCCGCGCACGCGGTAGTTCGCGACGGTTTTGCCGTCCGCGACGCCGTCGAAATGCGTGGTCATCAGCGTGATGTACGGCCTTTTCGACAGATGGGCGATCAGGCTTTTCGTCAGCGCGCGCCCCTCCGCCGGATTCGTGGCGCCGGCGATCTCGTCTATGAGCAACAGCGCCCGCTCCCCGCTCTTCGCCAATATGACGCGCAGTTCCTCCATCTCGCTTCCGAAGCTCGAAAGCCCCTTGTCCGCGTTCTGGCCGTCGCCTATGAGTATGTCCACCGACGAAGAAAGTCCCACGACCGCCGATGCGCAGGGTACGAAAAGCCCGTGCTGCGCCATCGTGGCCACCAGGCCGGCCAGCTTCATGGAGACGGTCTTGCCGCCCATGTTCGCCCCCGTGACGCAGGAAACGCCCCGCTCCAAACTTAGGCTCACCGGCATGTAATCGAGCCCCTTCGCGCGCAGCGCGCGTTCCGTCGGCAGGTGCCGGCCCGCCTCCACGCGCAACGCGTGGGCGTGGGAAAGGGCGGGCCTGACGCAGCCGTGCCGCGTCGCGTGCTCCGCCTTCGCCATCAGGAAATCGAGCGCGCCGACGCGTTCGCAATTGCGCAAGATGCGCGCCGCTTCGGCGCAAACCGCGTCCGTCAGGCGCTTTCGCACCCGCTCTTCCTCGCCCTCTATCTCCGCGGTCAGCGCGTCCGCCTCCGCGCGCAGCGCGCGCTCCTCCTCGCCGGTCACGAGCGCAAAGCGCACGGAAAACAGGTCTTCCTCCGCCACGCGCAGCCCGGGTGCGCGCAGCGCGGTCTCCATAAGCGCCGTCTCGCTCCGCGCGATCACCGCTTCCAGCTTGGGATCCGGCGTCACGCCGATCTCCGCGAAAACCGCGTCGGCCAGGCGCTTTTGGCCGGCGCGCAGCAGACGCTCCTTCTCCTTCTTGCGCTTGCGCAGATTTTCCAATTCTTCCGAAAACAGGTCGTATATATAGAAGGCGGGCATACGGGCATCCTCGGGGTCGAGCGCGCCGAGCAGCGCGCCCGTGTCCTCAGGCGCGAAACCGTCCGGCAGCGCGGCGCCGAGCTCCCCGCATATGGCGGCAAATTCCTCCATGCGCAGTAGCAGCAGCTTGACCTCAAACAGCTCCACGGTCGAAAGGACGTTTTCAAAGCAGCGTTCGAAGGTGCGGGAAATATCTTTTATTTCATCAAATACCCCTGTGATGCGCTTCGCCGCGTCCCCATGCGCGGCGATCATCTTGCGGACGTCTTGCAGCCTGTCGAACTCCGCTTCCAGAGCCGCTTCCTCGCCGGGCAAAAAGGCGCGCATCTCCGCCGCGCGCTTCTTTCCGAAGGGCGTGCGCGGACGCAGTTCCGCCTTCACGCCCGAGAAACCTATTTCCCTGTATGTCCGCTCGTTCGCGTACAAGTCAATCCGTCCTTTCCCGCAAGTTCCCGCATTCGAGCCGACGGGTCGGCAATACCCGATTCATCGCCCCCGCCGCGCCCGCACGTCGAAGACCGGCACGTCCCCGACCGCCGCGCCGACCGCCTCCAGCAGTTCCGCGCCGTCGAAGGAAAAACCCGCCGGCGAATACGGATTCACCGTTATCGCGGCGATCTTCACGCCCGCCAGCACGAACACGCGCAGCCCCTTGCTTCGAAGTCGCCGCCACGCCCGTCTGTCGATGAAAACCTTCGTCGGGTCGGTGACGACAAAAGCCACGTTTTTCAACAAATTCGCTGAGATGCCCTCCGCAATGCCCTTCGTGAGCGCTCCCGGCAAGCAGATGTACCGGCTGTCTTCGTCGATCTCCATGGCGAGACCCGCGCCCGCCGCAAGGCCCGTCTTTAAATCGAGGACCCTGTTCTCGGCGCCGATGTGGAGGATGCGCTTTTCGCCCGCGCGCTTCGCGATTTCCGCGAGCGCCGCCTCGTCGCGCAGCACGGGCAGGCCGTACAGCTCGACCACATGGGCCGTCTCCGCCGCCACCTCCGACACGCGCCCGGACAGCGCCGCCCCCGTCGCCAGAATCACGGCGTCCGAGGCGCGCGGCGCGGCGACCGAGCGCCGGTCGACGGCGCCGTCTATCAGGATCCTGTCCGCGCC
>JAISMX010000084.1 GCA_031276515.1 Eubacteriales Family XIII. Incertae Sedis bacterium
GCTGCGGCGGCGACACGAAGTTCGCGATGTTCGCGGAGGTCGGCGCCGTCTGGCTCATCGGCGTGCCGCTCGCCTTCGTCGGCGCGCTTTGGCTGCGCCTGCCCGTCCATTTCGTGGTGTTGCTCGTACACATCGAGGAATTCGTCAAGATGTTCCTGATCGGCGGCCGCTTCTTGACGGGGCGCTGGATCAAAAACCTCGTGCGGGATGTGGAATGAAACGCGCGCGTGCGGCGAAAGCCGGCGCGAAAAATCGAACGCGGCCAAGCGAAAATCGCGCGGGACGCGAGACGCCGCGGATCAGACGGATCTTCCCGCGATTAGGCTCTTTATGGCCGCGACGGCGTTGTCGATGTGCGTCGAAAGCGGCGCCTCCCGCACGCTTACGACGTATATGCCGCAGCGATTGATCGGCAGCAGCACCTTGGCCGCGGAGCTCGCGCCTATGGCCTCGGCGATCTTCGGGCTGAGTTCGCCCATGAGGGCGTTGGCGTTCAGGATCGCGATGACGCCCGTGATGATGTCCACGCTTTTGACGTTGTGTACGATGGCGTTCTCGCCCGTGGCGCCCTCGTCGGCGCCCGCCTTTAACATGCGATCGGTGGCCGCGGCGTTTGTGCCGAGAGCCAGCACCTCGGCATCGGGTACGGCGGCTTTGAGCTTTTCCACGATGCTGCGCCCGATGCCGCCGCCCTGCCCGTCTATGACCGCTATTTTCATTTCAAAATCGCCTTTCCGTCCGCGCCGCCGCTTCGTTTCGCGACGGACGCTTACCGAATGAAATTGGTTCTGAGCGGGGTCTCCGTCTGTTCCGGAGGATTTGTCGCTTGGATGGATTTCAAAAGCCAAGCCATGTTCCTGCCCAGAATGCGCATGACCTGCATGCCTTCGGCGTCCTGCCTGACCTCGTCGGGCGTGTTTCCGTGAACGCTGTTCCAATATTTCGAGGGTACCACCGGCATGTTGTTGATCGTAAAATACTTGTTCAGCCGATCAAAGGCGCAGCCCGCGCCGCCGCGTCTGCAACTCACCACGGCGGCGCCGGGCTTGTAGGCCACGGAATCGCGCGCCGCGAAAAACGCGCGGTCAAGAAGCGCGCACAGCGCTCCGTTTACGCCCGCGTAGTACACCGGCGAGCCGACGACCACGCCGCTCGCGGCGCCCATCAGCCGGATGATCTCATTGCAGCGGTCGTCGTCAAAGGCACAAACCTTGGTTTTTTTGCAAGCGCCGCAGGAGACGCACCCCCTTACGGGGTCCTTTCCGATGTGGTAGATCCGCGTCTCGATTCCGCTTTTGTTCAGTTCGCCCGCCACCTCCGCGAGCGCCGTGTAGGTGCAGCCCTTTTCGTGCGGGCTTCCGTTGATTAGCAATACGCTCATTTTCATGATCCTTTCCTATTTGTTACTACTCAAACCCCACGCCATTTTTGCCCATCTCGGAACCTGCCACCCCATATTGGCTTCCTCACGTACGTCTGTGTACGCTCCGGGAGCCAAATGGGTCGGCAGAACCCAATCTGAACAAAACTGACGCGGCGTTCGAGTAGTTTTGATTGATATCTTTGAGTAGTAACTCCTATATATTCCGCGCAAGGCGCGTAACGATATCCGCGCATACATCCAGCCCAAACGCCCCGCTGTCCAGCGAAATGTGAAAATTTTTCGCCAAGCCCCAGTTCAGCCCCGAATAGTGCCTGTAATAGCTCGCGCGGGCCTTCTCTGTCCGCTCGAGCTCTTTCTCGGCGTTTTTTTCGGGTACGCCGAAATCGTTGATTATGCGCGCGAGTTTTGCTTCTCTGGACGCGTGAACGAACACGTGAAGACAGTCGTCGCGGTTTCGCAGGATGTAGTTGGAAGAGCGACCCACTATGACGCATGGCTCCTTGTTCGCGATGTCGTTGATCACCCTGCTCAAAAGCACGTGGATTTGGTCGGGCATGGGCATCGTTTCGGGCGAATACGAACCGTAGGAGAACATGTCGCCTATGGTGAAACGCAGCGATGAGCCGCCCGAGATATTCTCGTCCGCCTGCGTCAGATAATCGGCGGCCAGCCCGCTCTCCTGCGCGGCAAGCTTGATGATATCCTTGTCGTAGAACGCGAAGCCTAATTTTTCCGCCGCGCGCTTGCCTATGTCGCGCCCGCCGCTGCCGTATTCGCGGCTGATGGTGATCACTCGTTTCATCTCGTCAAATCGCCTCCGATCGAGCTTTGGGACCTCGCCCACTTATTAAAAAAACCGCATATCTTCCGCGATCTTGCGGATGACAGGCGGTTTCACTGCGTTCCGGTACTATGCTACGTTGACGTTGACGGCCCGCAGCTTGCTGCTGTTTTTGGGATCGGGCTCCGTATCAAACGTTACCTTTTGACCTTCATTCAGCGTCTTGAATCCATCGACGTTAATTGCCGAGAAATGCACAAACACATCTTCGCCATCCGCGTCGTTCGTGATGAACCCAAAACCTTTGTCCGGATTGAACCATTTCACAGTACCATTGTTCATTGACGGTATCCTCCTTTTAGATACACGTATTCCATTGTGGAACATTAAAAAAATAGGACATAAATAATTGCATTCCGCCATCATTCTACAAGCTGATTGGCATGCCCGGTACAGAACGCTATTCAAATGTAACATGTATTTGTGCGGGTGTCAAGCGATTTTATGACGGTTTTTGCCGTAAATTCCGAATTTATTCCGATTTATTCCGAAAACCTGAAAACCTTGCCTTTTGGCGTAAAGGGCAAGCTCTCTCCGCGCGGCAGCAAAAAGCCGTGTTCGCGCCCTCGAAACGCCACCTTGTCGCAGCGTCCGTCCGTGATGACCAGCACGGGAGCTTCCTTTGGGAAATCTTCCGCGTTTTCCAGCAGATCCACGCCGTGCTGCAAGATCGTTCCGCCTCGGCCTTTGACCCGCACGGTTCCGGCGATATCCTCCGGTTTCATGTATCCGGCGTCGTAAGCCGCCGCGTCGCAAAAGACAACCTTTACCGCCGGAACGTCCCGCGCCGCGCCGTATCCCGCGATTGCGCCCAGCGCGACGGCCAAAAGTTTCCTATCCATCGAGCCTGAGGTGTCCAGAATCACGCCGAAGGTTCTGCCGTCAAGCGACGCTTGCGAAACGATCCGGTTCGGACGAGGGATATCGGGCGTGGACGATTGACGGCGGCTTGGGCGCGCGTAGGAGCGAATTTTTTCAATCGGCGTAAATTGTTCGTCAAACCAGCGGGCAAGCTCCACATCCCAAGGAATGGGCGGGTGGCTGAGCGCCCGGATTTCTTCGATTAAGCCCTCCGGCAGATAGCCCCGTTGCTGTTCTCCGTGGAAGGACAAACCTTGCGCCAACGCGCGGCGATAGAAGGCGTCCAGATCCACATCGGCGCCCTGCGAACGCTCTCCCGGGAGGATGTCTCCCAGACCGACGCCGCGCAGAGTGGCCAGCTTGCGGTAGGTGCGCATATCGGTGACGATGCGGTCATAGATCGCTTCGGCGTTCATTCCGTTGAATTGCTCGTCGTACAGCAGTCCCTCGGGCCGCTCCCCAAGGCCCATCTCGGTCAGCCATCGGTTGATCACGTAGTCGCAGGCCACATTCCAAAGATAGGCGTCCCGCCATTCCCGGCGCGCGTCATGCCGCAGCGCGGCATGCAGAAATTCATGCGCCATGACAAAGCGCAATTCTTCCGCGTTCAAAGGATAGGCGGGATTGACGTAGATTTCGGACAGCGACGGGGATACGGCCGCGACGGTGATTTCCATCCGCCCGCAGACGAGCGGGTCTTCGATCAGTTTAAAATTCGCCGCGATCGCGCCCAAAAGCGGATAGCTTGAAATAAACCATTGCTTCGCTTCATAAGCCTTTGTGTGTTTTTCCCCGGAATCGGCGGAGAGACTTTCCCGGTAACCCGACGCCACGCTGACGGCGCTGCGCACCGCGGCGGACAAACCCGCCGCGAACAACTCGCTCCACCTTGGCGGATTGCGGCTCGATGTCTTTTTTTCGACGACGACCATGTCCGCCGTGTTTTGGCCGGCGGTGCCAAAGTCGGCGTACTCCGATTTGTCGGGCATTTCGCAAAGCCGCCGGTACAGCCTTTCCTCATCGTTGATTCCCGAAGGAAGCGCGTGATCATACAAGGGCGCGCCGAATTTCAAATCGGAAAGGAATTTCTCCACCGCGCAGTCACAGGCGACATTCCATTCGACGGGCCGCTCTTTCTCTTTGAAATGCCCCATGCCAAGATGCAGCAGACAGTGCGCGATTGCCCGCGCCCATTGTTCCGGTTCCGCTCGGCGGCGCGAATTGCAGCAAATGCGACCGCCGCTTTCCACATAGGCAAGGCCCTGCGCCGCAATGAGGCGATTTTCGCTTGGCGACGGCGATAAATACGCATACCGGAGCAAGGTTCGAAACAAGGGGTGTTCCGAGACCAATTCGCGTCCGGCGACAAATTTTTTCAAGGCGATGTCGTTTTGCGCTTCCAAGGCTTTTTTACGACCGCCCTTCATTTTTTCGCCGCCAATCTGGGGAGATCGCGGATGACCTCCACCATAAACCAGTCGGGCAAGCCCTTGACGTTGTCGTCGTCGGCCGAAACCGCCGTCTGGGCGATTTCCAAGCTGATGCCGGCCAAGTCTTTGATGAGGGATTTTGCCCGGAAAGCCAACTCCTGCGCCGTGCCGGCCAGATTGTTTTTGTCCGCGGGAAGCTCTTTGATCAACTGCGCCTTGAAACTCTGGGCAAGGAAGTAGAGCGTGTCCCGGTCCTCGGGAGCGTCCGGCCATTTTTGGCTTCCGCCGACAATCGCGGAAAGCGCGTAGCGGTTGCGTATTTGCTTGACGAAGGCCCTAAACTGCGCGGCGTGATGCGGCGACAGGCATCCGGACGCCAAGACCTCCAGTTCCGCCTCCGTGATGTTGTCGCCGTAGCTGTGAAGCGCGTCCGAGAGCATATGCCACGAGCGCGGCGTGGAGAACGGTTCCTCCGTCTTGGGCGGCTGTCTCCACAGATGATCGGGCCGCAAGCCGATATATTCCATGATCAGCGGATGGATGCCGTTTTTGCCGGCCCAGTCCAGCCAATCGCGATGAGAAGCGATCAATTCGACATGAAACATGCGGTTGATCAGCGCGGACGACATGGGTTTGACGATTGCGTTGTCCTGCGCTCGGTTGCCGGCCCCGATGACAATGGAGCCCTCCGGCAGACGGTACTCGCCGATGCGCCGGTCGTGAATCAGGCTGTAAAAAGCCTTTTGCACCTCTTGCGAGCAAGCGTTCAGCTCGTCCAGAAAGAGACAATACGGCGCGTCGCGGGCGATCGAGCGGGGCGGGCAGAATACGCTCTTCCCTTCGACGATCTGCGGCACGCCGATGATGTCCTCCGGGGCCAGTTGGCTGCCCAGCATGGAAACGCAAGGCAGACCGAGAGAGGCGGCGAAATTCTCCACGATGGAGGATTTTCCGATTCCCGGAGCGCCCCAGATGAACACGGGCCGGACAATCGCCACGTTTAGCAAAACGTCGAGCAGCTGCGTTTGTTTTACCGCAATGGGTATGTTCATGTATTCTCCTCTGCGATTCTCTGTCGTTTCTTCGCGTCCGACGGGCGGTACGGCGGCGCGTCGCCCCGTTGCCCGAGAATACTTATACCCGCGAATCGGATTCTCTAACGCTCTTCCGCGAACGCGTCCGACAGCTCGCGGAACACCGCGTCGTACAGCGCGGCGGCGCGGCGCGATTGCAGGTTTTGTTCGTTGAACCGGCGGTCTTGATGCGGGTACGAGCGGGACAGCAGTTCCTCGCCCAGCGCGAGCGCCGTCTTGGCGCGCGGGTCCTCCTCCGCTTCCACGGCGGCGCGCAGACGAATCAGAATCGATTCGAACTCCCGCGTCTCTTTGATATGGGGATCGTCCGATTCTCCCAAAGCGACGCCGCGCAGGGCGGCTGCGTATTCCTCCGGAAGCTCGCCGGCCCATGCGTCCTCCGGCAACGCGCGCTTCTCTTTCTCCCACGCGGCGTACAGGTGCGGCGCGGCGGCGTCCGACAGGCCGCCGAGCATGCGGACGTCGAGCGAATCGGTCTTGCCGCTCAGGTATTGCCCGATGTTGTATTTTGCGATCAGACCGTCCGCGTTCAACCAGGTCAGCGCGATGAAGCAGACCGCAAAGGCGACGATCAGGGACTTCGCGAGGTCGAAGGCGCGAAAATGCCACAGCAGAATCAGCAGGAACGCGAGGAAGAGGAACAGCATGAACCAGCTCGTGTACACGCGCAGGCGCGTGAGTCCATAGGACGAAATGTAGAGCAGCATCTTGCTCATCGCCGTCGCGATCAGGAGCAGGGTGAACGCGGACAAGAGGCCCGTCATGGCGCGGAGGGCGCGCGGGCGCGCGCCCTCCGCGCCGCGCCGCAGCAGCAGGTGGACGCAGGCGATGACGGCGAGGTTTATGGCCGCCACCCCGCACAGCTCGAAGAAACCCTTGCGCGCGTATTCCGCATAGCTCACGGCCTCGGGCAGCCTACCCGCGAAAGCGGAGAAGAGATAATTGCTCAGCGCGGCGAAGAACAGCGCGTAGCACGCGTTGAAGGCGGCCAAGGGCGCGCAGAACGCCATGTTCGGAACGAAGCGCACGCGCGCGAGGCCCCGCGACAGCGACGCGGCATTCAAGGCGTCCGTGCGGCGGCGGCGCGCGTTTCCGAACACGGCGCCGTAGAGATAGGCCGCCACGGGGATGCCGAGGACGAACTCGATTGCGTACGCGAAGAAGTCCGACAGGCGGAAGCGCAGCAAGATCGCGTTCCAGAGCGCGCCGAACGCGTCGTCCGCCTCGGTGAGCAGCGAGAGCACGATGGCGAGCAGCGGCAGGAACACGAGCAGACCCAGCGCGGCGGCGACGATATCCCTGCCGCGCTTCATCTCGCGCAGACTCCGGCGGACGCCGATAAAGATGGCGTCGATGTTGCCGAAAGGCACCGTGAAGCATTGCGCCGCCATGTCGAACGCGATGTAGCCGGAGAGTCCGCCCGTCAGCCGCGTGCCGCTCGAAACGGAGATCCAGTACAGGTATGCGAGCGCGGTGAAGATGAGGTTGAAGAATTGAACGATCGTCGTATCGAACACCGCGAATTGGACGCAGGACAGACCGAGGACGGCGAGCAGCGCGACGCTCTCGCGACGCGGGCGCAGACCGCGCTTGCCGAAGTACGGCAGGGTGACGCCGCAGATCGACAGCGTAAAAAGAGATACGCCGAGGGCGGGAGCGCCGCTCATGATCCATTCCCAGAAAAGGAAACCGCAGACAAGCATGCCGGGGATGAGGGCCTTGTCGGCCCCCGAGAAGACGAGCGCGGGTTTTTCGCCGGCGGACGGGGTTCCGCTTATGGCCGGGCCTTCGCCGGCAATCGAACCCTCGCCCGCGCCGGGATTCTCGCCGGCGGCCGAGCTTTCTCCCGCGGCCGAGCTTTCTCCCGCGGCCGAGCTCTCGCCGGCGCGCGGCGTCGTTTGCAAAACATCATCGCTCATAGGAAACCCCTTTCAGCCGCTCTTCCGCCGGCCCGTCCTCTCCGCGCCGCGCCGGGCGCCGCCCGCGGCTCATTCGTCCTCCTCCTCGGCGTCGTCCTCAAACTTTAGAATGTCGCCGGGCCGGCAGTTCAGCGCGCGGCAGAGCTCGTCCAGCGTGGAAAAGCGTATCGCGCGCGCCTTGTTGTTTTTCAATATCGACAGGTTGGCCGGCGTGATGCCTATCCT
>JAISMX010000133.1 GCA_031276515.1 Eubacteriales Family XIII. Incertae Sedis bacterium
GTCGAGCACGCGATTTTGCATCTGCTCTACGCGCGCTTCTTCACGAAATTCCTGTATGACATCGGCGCGAGCCCCGTGGACGAGCCGTTCACGAACCTGCTGACGCAGGGCATGGTGCTCAAGGACGGCAAGAAGATGTCGAAATCCTTGGGCAACGTCGTCTCCCCCGACGAAATCATAAACAAATACGGCGCGGATACCGCGCGGCTGTTCATCCTGTTCGCGTCCCCGCCCGAAAAGGAACTCGAATGGTCGGACGCGGGCGTGGAGGGGAGCTACCGCTTCCTGAACAGGGTTTACAGGCTCGTGAGCGAGCTCGCGGACGCGGCCCGCGCCGCGCCCGAGGGCTGCGCGGCGCGCACGGAGGCCGACAAGGAGCTGGATTTCGCGATGAACCGCGCGATCAAGAAGGTGTCCGACGACATCGGCGGCCGCTTCGGCTTCAACACCGCGATCAGTTCCATCATGGAGTTTGTGAACGCGCTGTACAAGTACAAGGAGCTTCCCCGGCCGGACGCGGGCCTGCTGCGCGCGGCCGTGACGAATCTGATCCTGATCCTGTCGCCCTTCACGCCGCACATCTGCGAGGAGCTGTGGCGGCTCACGGGTCATGACGCGTCGCTCTACGGCGAGAAGTGGCCGGACTGCGACGAGCGCGCGCTCGCGCGCGATCGGGTCGAGATCGTCATACAGATCAACGGAAAGATCAAGGAGAAGATCGAGGTGGAGAGCGGGTTGGACAAGGACGCGCTCACGGCCGCCGCATTCGCCGACGAACGCGTCCTGCGGCTCACGGCGGGCATGGAGGTGCTGAAATCGGTCGCCGTTCCCGACAAGCTGCTGAACATCGTTGTGAAGCGGCAATAGGCGCGACCAAACGACACAAGCGGGCGAGGCGGACATAGGCCCTCGCCCCGGCAATGAAATGAAAGGATGATAGATTGAAAATCAAAGAAAGAAGGTCCGAAAAACAGCCGCTCAAGCTGATTCCGCTGGGCGGGCTGAACGAAATCGGCAAAAACATCACGATTTTGGAATACCAAAACGACATAATGATCGTGGACTGCGGCATGTCGTTTCCGGACGACGAGATGTATGGGATCGACATCGTGCTGCCCGATTTCACTTACCTGATCAAGAACCGCGCGAAGCTGCGCGGCATGATTCTCACGCACGGACACGAGGACCACATCGGCGCGATTCCCTACCTGCTGCAGGAATTGAACCTGCCCATCTACGGAACGCGGCTCACGCTCGGGCTCGTCGAAAACAAGCTGAAAGAACACAACATCAAGGGCGATCTCAAGACGATCAAGGCGGGAGAGGTCGTGAACATCGGCGTGTTCAAGATCGAAGCCATCCGCACGACGCACTCCATAGCGGATTCGCTCTGTCTCGCCATCGACACGCCTGTTGGAAAAATATTCCATACAGGGGATTTCAAGATCGACTACACGCCCGTGGACGGGGAACCGATCAACTTTCAGCGCCTTGCCGAAATCGGCAGAGAGGGCGTGCTTTTGATGATGGCCGACAGCACGAACGCGGAGCGCAAGGGCTACACCGCTTCCGAGAAGGTGGTCGGAATGACGCTCGAAAACATCTTCCGGGGCTCGGATTCCCGCATCATCATCGCCTCGTTCTCCTCCAATGTGCATCGGGTGCAGAAGATCATCGACACGGCCGTCATGTTCGGCCGGCGCGTGGCCGTCTCCGGCAGGAGCATGATCAACGTGCTCAACCTGGCCATCGAGCTTGGCTACGTGAAGATACCCTCGGGCGTCCTCGTGGACATCAACAAGATCAAGCACATCCCCGACAAGGAGCTCGTCGTGATCACGACGGGCAGCCAGGGCGAGCCCATGTCCGCCCTCGCGCGCATGGCGGACAACGACCACAAGGCCGTGCAGATCAAAAATGGCGACATGGTCATCCTGTCGGCCAGCCCGATCCCGGGCAACGAGCGCACCGTGTCGAACGTCGTCAACAAGCTCTTCGAGAAGGGGGCCGACGTCATCTACTCCGATATAGCCGACATCCACGTTTCGGGTCACGCTTGCGCGGAGGAACTGAAGCTGATTCATTCGCTGATCAAGCCCAAATACTTCATGCCGATACACGGCGAATACAGGCATCTCCATCAGCATTCGGTCATAGCGGAGAGCATCGGCATGAACCGCGCGAACATCTTCATCCTCGAAAACGGGCGAGTGCTGAGCCTGACGCCGAACAAGGTGAGCATATCGCGCGAGGAGATACCGGCCGCGCCCGTGTTCGTGGACGGTCTCGGCGTCGGAGACGTGGGCAACATCGTGCTGCGCGACAGGCGTCTGCTCTCGGAATCCGGCCTGATCATCGTCGTCGCCACCGTGGAAAGAAGCTCTTCCCGAATCGTCTCGGGTCCCGACATCATATCGCGCGGCTTCGTCTACGTGCGCGAAAACGAGGATCTGATCGAATCCGCGCGCACCGTCGTGGAGCAGCGACTGGAAAAATGTCACAAGAGCGGAATACGCGACCGCTCGGCGATGAAGAACGCCATACGCGAGGAGCTGCGGGACTTCATCTATTTAAAGACGCGCCGCAATCCCGTGATCCTGCCCGTGTTCATGGAGATATAGCGGCGGACGCAATATGTGGGAGGTACGCAATATGATTTACGCAAGCGAATTCAGAAAGGGAATCACCTTCGAGATCGAAGGCGAACCGCACGTGATCGTCGATTTCCAGCACGTGAAGCCGGGGAAGGGCGCGGCCTTCGTCAGGACGAAATACAAGAACATCCTGACGGGCGCCACGCGCGAGGAAGCCTTCAACCCGAACGACAAGTTCAACAACGCGCACATCGAGACGAAGACCATGCAGTATCTGTACAACGACGGGGAGCTCTATTACTTCATGGATCAGGACAATTACGAGCAGGTGCCGCTGATGCCGGATCAGGTCGAGGACGCGATCCCCTACCTGCGCGAAAACGACCTCGCGACGATCAAGTTCTTCAAGGACAAGGCCTTCCTCGTCGAGCCGCCGAACTTCGTGAATCTGAAGGTGATCGAAACGGAGCCGGGCGTAAAGGGCGACACGGCGACGAACGTCACGAAGGCCGCCACCGTTGAGACGGGCGCCGTCATACAGGTACCCATCTTCATCGAATCGGGGGAGATCATTCAGATCGATACGCGAAGCGGCGAATATCTTGGCCGCTCCAAGTAATATAAGCAATGTATGTCGAGAAAAAGGAACCACACATGAGATCGGACAAACACACAAAACGCAGGCCATCGCTTCCGGCGGCGCTTGCGATCCTCCTTGCGTTCGCCGTCTTCGCGGCCGGAGGGCTTTGGTTTTTCGCGGAGATGGGCATGCGGCCCGTGAACGCCGCGGATTCCGCAAGCGTATCCGTGACGATTCCGCAGGGCGCGAGCACGCGCGCCATCGCGGAGCTGCTGGAAGAGACGGGCCTGATCCGAAACAAGACGCTGTTTCGCATCAAGTCGAGAATCGATGGGCGCGACGGGAATTACAAGGCCGGCGTCTATCTGCTCGCGCGCGACATGTCCATGCGGCAAATCATGGAGGATCTCGAAACGAGCGCGAAGGCCGAAACGGAGCGCTTTACGGTTCCCGAGGGCTTGACCGTTGGGCAGACGGCGGAAGCGCTGGAAAAGGCGGGGCTGGTCGTCGCGGCGGACTTCCTCGCGGAGATCGAAACGGGGGATTTCGGCGGCTATCGCTTCCTCGACGGCGACGCGGGCGGCCTCGAGGGCTACCTCTACCCCGAAACCTACGAGGTCTACGCGAACGCGACGGCGCGCGATCTGATCGACCGCATGCTGTCGCATTTCGACAAGTTGTTTACAGAAGAATGTTACAGTAAAGCCGAGGCCATGGGCCTCTCCGTGCGCGAGGTCGTGACCATCGCCTCGCTGATCGAGCGAGAAACCCGCGTTCCCGAGGAGCGGGCGCTCGTGGCGAGCGTGATCAAAAACCGCATTGACAAGGGCATGCCGCTGCAAATCGACGCGACGATTCAATACGCGCTCGGCGAGAACAAGGCGCGTCTCAGCTACGCCGATCTGGAGATCGATTCGCCCTACAACACCTACAAGAACGCGGGTCTGCCGCCGGGACCCATCTGCTCGCCGCGCGCGGAGTGCATCGAGGCGGCCCTGAATCCCGCGGACACGGACTACCTCTACTACGTCCTGCGCCCCGAGCTCGACGGCCGGCACAACTTCACGAAGAGCT
>JAISMX010000157.1 GCA_031276515.1 Eubacteriales Family XIII. Incertae Sedis bacterium
CCCGCAGAACTCAGAAACGCGTTGGCAAGCCGATCCGTCAGGGACGCAATCGCCTCGTGGCGCCGCGACGATTATACATTGCAATATTGCGAAGGCATCCCTTGCGAGCACAAAAAAAAGCAACTCGACGAGAATGGCTTCGGAACGATTGAATTACAAGTAAAAATTCTTGACCTTCCAACTTAGATTTGGAGATTTATTAAGGAGGAAGCATGAAACTGCTGATCACGGGCGGCGCGGGCTTTATCGGCGCCAACTTCGTCCACCATACGCTGCGCAAGCATCCCGACCGCGAAATCCTCTGCCTCGACGCGCTCACCTACGCGGGCAACCTCGAAACGCTCAAGGGTGCGCTCACCGCAGACAATTTCAAATTCATAAAGGGCGACATAGCGGATCGCGAAACGGTATTCTCGCTGTTTGAAAGCGAGCGGCCCGACGCGGTCGTCAACTTTGCCGCCGAAAGCCATGTGGACAGGTCCATAGACAACCCCGACATATTCCTGCGAACGAACATCCTGGGCACGGGCGTGCTGCTTGACGCATGCAGAAAATATCCCGTCCGGCGCTTCCATCAAGTATCCACGGACGAAGTCTACGGCGACCTGCCGCTCGACCGGACGGACCTCTTCTTCACGGAGGAAACGCCGATCCACACTTCGAGCCCCTACTCCGCCTCCAAAGCGGCGGCCGACCTGCTCGTTTTGGCCTATCACCGCACCTACAAACTGCCCGTGAGCATATCGCGGTGTTCGAACAACTACGGCCCGTATCACTTCCCCGAAAAGCTGATCCCGCTCATGATCGTGAACGCCATGGCCGACAAGTCCCTGCCCGTGTACGGCAAGGGCGAAAACGTCCGCGACTGGCTCTACGTCGAGGATCACTGCGAAGCCATCGACCTGATCCTCGGCGGCGGGCGCGAGGGCGAGGTCTACAACATCGGCGGCCACAACGAGCGGACAAACCTCGCCGTCGTAAAGACCATCCTCCGCGAGCTCGGCAAGAGCGAAAGCCTCATCACCTACGTCGCCGACCGGCTCGGTCACGACCTTCGCTACGCCATCGACCCGAAGAAGATCGGCGAAGAACTCGGCTGGACGCCGCGCACCGGCTTCGACGAAGGCATCAAGAAAACCGTCCGCTGGTATGAGGACAACAGGGATTGGTGGGAGGGCGTGATGAGCGGCGAATACCGGGCGTATTACGCGAAGCATTACGGCGGGATTTGAGCCGGGGGGGGGCGACGCGCCGCCGGCTCCCGCGCCGCAAAACGCATTCGGAAAGGGAGCCGCATTCGCTCCGGGGAAACGAAATGATGAATGACTTTACACTGCATATCGAGGACTTCGGAAAAATCGAGTCGGCGGAGATAGAACTCGCCCCGCTCACCCTGTTCGTCGGCGACAACAACAGCGGGAAGAGTTATCTTATGGCGTTGATTTACGGGCTGTTCGCCATGGATCGTTTCCTTATCAAACCGGGCGTATTTCCCTCGTCGACTGCGGAAGATCTGCTCTATTTTGACGACGCAATCGCAGACATCCTTTCCGGCAACAAAGAATACGTTTTTTCCGCGGACGATTACGCGCGTTTTGAAAGAATCATCGATTCTTCTTTCGAACACGACAAAAATGCTTTCACCGCCCATATCTTCAATAAAGAAATCCCCATCGGAAATCTGCGGATCAAACCGCATTACACCGGAACGCTGTCTCTTGCCTTGCCCAAAGAGCCCGAATTCAACAGAGGAAATCGCATCGCCCGGCCACCGAACCTTGCATTGTATTCAAAAACCGACGGACAAAAAAAGCAAATGGCCGAATGGAACATAGAATCGCTTCAAGGGCATTTTTTTCTCATATACGAAATCCTTGCCGCATATTTGTTCGGCAGCCGATGCAACCCCATATTCCTGCCCGCGTCCAGAACGGGCTTTATGCTCACATACAAATCTCTGATCAAACATTCGATTGAAAAATCGTTTTCGCCCAACATCAACAAAACAGAAAACGGTGAAACCATTCTCACAAAACCCTGCATCGACTTTCTGGCGTCCATCAGTGCGATTTCGGATGAGCAATACAAAAATGCCCCCCGTAAAGACCTCTTGCACTTCATTGAAACCAATATTATGCAGGGTAAAATTTCTTTGAGCAACATGCCCGTGCCGGATATAACATACACTCCGGAGGGGACCGACACAGGACTTTCTCTGCACGTATCTTCCGGCGTCGTGACCGAAACAACACCGCTTCTGCTTGAACTTGCGAATCCCGCCGTGAATTATCTGTTAATCGAAGAACCCGAGATGTGTCTGCATCCGGGCTTGCAAAAGGAAATGGCGCGCGCGTTGGTCAAGATCGTGAACTCCGGCCTGCCCGTGCTCGCGTCGACCCACAGCGACATCATACTGCAACACATCAACAACGCGATCCGATTGAAAAATCATCCGAATCGCGAAAAAATCATGCAAAGCCTCGGCTACGGCGACGACGATTTGATTTCGCACGAAGATGTGCGGGTATATCAATTCCGCTCGCAAGGAACGCGTTCCCATGTCGAAAAGATCGAATTCGATCCGGACGACGGTTTCCGCGCAAAGACCTTTACCGATTCCCTGTCCGCCATACTGGATGAAACGATGCGAATCGATCCGGAGGGGCAATGATGTTCCCAAAATCCGTAGCGCGCCGACTGGCTTTTCTCGATCCCAACCTATGCGAACAATCCGACAAGG
>JAISMX010000160.1 GCA_031276515.1 Eubacteriales Family XIII. Incertae Sedis bacterium
CGGCTCTGTCACAGGCAGAAGCCTTACAAAAAAGCGCGCCGGCATCGGATTCGGCTGGCCCCGCGCTACGAGAAAACCGTGCTGAATCTCCCCTGCTCAACGGATCTGCGGCCCGAGGACATCGACTTCGTGTGCGACGCGATCGCGGAGCTCGGGCGCGCGGGCCGTGCCGGAGCGGCGGCAAGGCCAACATGAGAAAGCGCTTTGACAAAACCCACAAGTGACTTGAAGCGCAAACCGAAGGAAGCCGGATGTACGAAGAAATCGTACAATTGAAAATGAGCCTGTTGATTTTTTGGCAAGCATACCACGGAAATCAAATGAAAAAACATCTTTTTGCGCCGGGCCGAGTTTCAATCCTTTCCGGCAAAGCCGAGGACGAGCTCCGCCACCTTTTCCTGCACGGCCTCTCCCGTGTCGTCCGGGCCGCCGTTGTGCAGCTCGTGCAGGTAGTTCTCCCATTCGATCATGGCGCAGTGTGCGCCCTCCGCCGCCGCGAAGGCGCGCGTGGCCTCTATCGAGCATATCCCGTCCGCCGTTCCGTGCATCAGAATCAGGGGTTTTTGCCCGCCGCCGTGGCGGTCGGCGATTTGCCGGTTCATCAGCGCGTTCGCCGCGTCTTGGCTCTCGACGGCGGTCAGAGCGGATATCTTGTTGTGAACGAGCCTGTCGCCGCGCATGGATTCCAGAATTTGCGCGTTTCCGAGCATGGCGGCGTTTATGCCGGCGCTGAGCGCGAAATCCGGTCTGAGCTTGGCGAGCGCCTTCACGAAACGATAGAACCACGCCGGCACGCGGCGGCAAAGCGCCAGCCAGGGCGAGGCGGCGATATAGGCCGCCGGAACCGCCGACAGCCGGCCGCGCAGACGGTATTCGAGCAGGACGTTTCCCCCGAAGCTGTGGCCGTAGAACACGAGCGGAAGCTCTCCGTACGCCGCGCGCGCGTAGGCGATCAGGCTGTCCGCGTCCCGCAGCACCGTCTTGCGCCCTCCCGTGTGGCCGCGCTTGCCCGCGCTGCCGCCGTGGCCGCGAAAATCGAACGAAAGCGTTGAAATCCCATGTGTTTTGAGGCTTTCCGCAAACCTGTCGAAGCGGCCGCCGTGTTCGCCTATGCCGTGCAGCAGACACAGCGCCGCCACCGGATTCTCGGCTTCCCATCGGTAGCCCAAAAGCCCCGCCCCGCATGACTTCAATTGAAACGATTTAAACATGGCCTCTCCTTTTTTGTGCAGATAACCTGAAAATTACACGTGGCGCACTTTGTATTACAACCAAAACCCTTTCTCCTTGCGGAGATTTTTGACGCGTTATAGAATATGTTCACCGAAGGCGCAGCGACGTCCCAAGGTTAACGATCATTCAAAAAAGGGGAAAGGAGGAAAACAAAATGTCTGCTTCGCATTTATGTGCGGTATCCGCGCATTCCTGCGCGGGAACAACGCATTGCGTGCTGTGCGGCAAGAGAATCGGCGATACGCGATTCAGGGGGCTTCCCGTGTGCAACGCCTGCATCGAGTACGCGAGAACGGTTTCCTAACGCAAAACCAATTCGTATTTCACCGGCTTTGACGCATGGCGCCGGGAGGCTTGTCCTCACACGAACTTCCCCGGACCATGCATGCGGGGTGGACGAAAACCGACCCGTCCGCCCCGCATTCCTTTTTCTTCTTCCGGCGCCCGGCCGCGGATGAGGATTTGCCCGCAAGCTCCCCCGCGGGGCCGCGCTTGGCGGCGGACGAGCGCCCGTTCAGGGCCGCAATGCCCGCAATCTCAGCAGCACGCGTTCAAATTCCTCCGGCGGCGGACACGAAAACTCCATATATTCGCCCGTTCGCGGATGTGCGAATCCGAGCAGACCCGCGTGCAGCATCTGGGTTTCGACGCCGAGCACCTTCTTCTTGGGGCCGTAGAGCGGATCGCCCAGCAGCGGATGCTTGATGTGCGCCATGTGGACGCGTATCTGGTGCGTCCGTCCCGTTTCCAGCCGGAGCGCGACGCGCGTGAAAGCACCGAAACGCTCGAGCACCCTGTAATGCGTGACGGCGGAGCGGCCGTCCCGTACGCCCGCCGCGCGGCGCAGCCTGTTCGACGGATCGCGGCCTACGGGCAGATCCACCTTGCCGGCATCTTCTTGGAAATTATTGTAAACAATGGCCTCGTATTCGCGCGTCACGTCGTGCCGCGCCAGCGCCTCCGACAGGCGGCGATGCGCGCCGTCGTTCTTCGCGACGACGAGCAGACCGCTCGTATCCTTGTCTATCCTGTGTACGATGCCGGGGCGTATCACGCCGTTTATGGAGGAGAGGCTCGCTCCGCAGTGAAAGAGGACGGCGTTCACAAGCGTGCCGGATTCGTTGCCGGGCGCCGGATGCACCACCATGCCCTTGCTCTTGTTCACGACGAGGATGTCCTCGTCCTCGTGGACGACGCACAGCGGCAAATCCTGCGCGACGACGCGCAAGGCTTCCCTCTTGGGTACGACGGCCTCGATTCGATCCCCCGCGCGAACCGCGAAATTTTTGGGTTTGCCTGCCTCGCCGTTCACGTAAACGGCGCCCTGCGCGATCAGGCGCTGCGCATAGCTGCGCGAAAACTCCGGCATATGCGCGGCGACAAAGTTGTCGAGACGCATACCCTCGTCGGTCTCCTCCGCGATGAACGACTCCGCCGCGCGCGTCTCCGCGAGAGAGACGTCATTCGACGGAGCCATCGGGGCCTTTCCTTCCGCGCGCGCGCAGCTCCGCGACCGCGAATTGCAACAGCATCAGACCGCAGCCCGCGCAGACCGAAATGTCCGCGAGATTGAACACGGGAAACGAAAAGGGTTGAAATTCGAGATAATCCACCACATAGCCGAGACGGACGCGGTCGATGAGATTGCCGAGACCTCCGCCCACGACCAAGGAAAGGCCCGCAAGCAGCACGGGCGATTCGGATTTCCGCCGCATGAAGATGTAGACGAGCAGCGCCGCGAGCAGCAGGGCCATGAACGCGATAAGAAACGCGCGCTTGCCCTGCAATATGCCGAACGCCGCGCCCGTATTCTCGACGTAGACGATGTCGAAGAGACCGGGAATGAAGCGCAGACGCATCCCGCGCGCGTCGAGCAGACGCGTCGTGACGGCCCGTTTGAGAAACTGATCGGACAGGATGACGCAGGCGATGATCGGGTAATATATCAAGCGCCGTCTCCCATCCTGAGATTCGTGAAGGTTTTCGTGTCCGCGCCCCCGGGCTCCGCGCCGCCTCCGGACTCCGCGAAGGAAGAAACGGAAGCCGCCTCGACCACCTTGGCGAGCGAGGCTTCGCCCTCCGTCTCCGGAAACAGCTCCGCGCTCAGCGTGTTGAAGCGTTCGAGCTCGACCTCCAACAAATTTCTGAAGCGGCTCTTGAACATGTTCAGCCTGTTTCGCAGGTTCACGGATTCCTCGGTGAGCCTTTCGACGGATTCCCGCGCCTCCCGCTGTATGCGATCCGCGTCCATCTCCGCATTCCGCAACAGTATCTCCGCGCGCTTTTCCGCGCTTGCGGATATGTCGCCCATCAGGGCCTTGGCCGCCTCAAGCGTTTCGAGCACCGCGTTTTCCGAACCCCTGTAGCGCTCCACCTCGGTCGTCAAAGCGCCGATGCTCTCCTTGAGACGCCTGTTGTCCTGCATCAGCTTTTCAAAGTCCAGCGTGATCAAGTCGAGGAAGCTGTCCACTTCCTCCTCCTTGTATCCCCGCACACCCTTCGTGAATTCCTTGTTCTGTATATCGAGCGGCGTAATCATTTGGCTGTGTCTCCTCAGAAAATCTTGACGATCAGATTGCGGATCAACTGTATCGCCAGCATCGCGACGACGATCGAGAAATCGAACATTCCCGTGTTGAAATTGCGAAGCAGCGCGCGGCACGGCGCGACGATGGGTTCCGTGACCCGAATCAGCAGCGCGTTGATTTGTTGCAGAAAACCGTGAGGGGTATAGCGATGCGGGTTGACGAACCAGCTCAACACGGCGCGCGCCAAGAGCAATAAGCTCAGGACGTCGCAGAATTTGTAAAGCGCGAACGCAAACAAGTTCATCCTACCTCCAAGGGCTCTTCGTCCCTGAACCGAAGTCTATCCCCGAATGCTCGGGAAGCGCGGACACGGTGACGTTTTCGGGGACAAACACGAAGATGTTGTTCGCGATCTTCTGCATGTTGCCGTTCAGCGCGTAGGTTGCGCCACTCAGAAAGTCAAAGATTTTGCGCGCCACGTCCGTCTCGACCTTTTCCAGATTTATGATGATGGGCTTGCGCGCTTTCAGGTTGTCCACCAGCTTGGGACATTCGTCAAAACAAGTCGGCTCCGTGACGATCATATTAAATCGGCTCGTAATCGCGTTCGGCGTCTTGTTCATCGAGATCACCTTATCCTTTGGGTCTACCTCCCGGAACTCCGGTTTTGACGACCGATCCGAATGATACGGCGTCCGCACATTGACGGATTGCCTTTCGGCAAGCGGATTTTTTTCTTCCTCCGGCTCCAAATCCTCGGGTTCAAACTCCTCGATGCCCGCAAGTTCTTTGAGTTTGGAAAAAATGTTTGCCATGTACGCCTCCTGTCGATTTTTTAAATCGGATGCCGCGGTTTGGACGCGGTCGATTTCGCCGCACAACGGCGTTCGAGTGGTTTTGATTGATGTCTTTGAACGGTAAGCTACG
Source organism: Eubacteriales Family XIII. Incertae Sedis bacterium (assembly GCA_031276515.1). Lineage (GTDB taxonomy): Bacteria > Bacillota > Clostridia > Peptostreptococcales > Anaerovoracaceae > JAITLA01. Next base: position 4,689 of record JAISMX010000160.1, read on the forward strand.
CGTAATGTCTCTCTCCGAATATGGCCGTACCCACGCGAATCATGTTCGCGCCTTCGAGGATGGCCGCGCCGAAGTCGTGCGACATCCCCATGGACAGATGGCGAACGTCCAGGCGTTCGTGCGAAACGCGCCGAAACGCGTCAAAAACGCCTTTGACTTGGCCGAACCAGACCCGAGCGTCCCGCGGATTCTCCGCGAAAGGGGCCACGCTCATGAATCCGCAAACGCGAACGTGTTCGCAAGCGTCCAGTATCTCTCGCACGAGCGCGTCCGCCTCGTGTACGGCGACGCCGAACTTGCTTTCTTCTTGGGCGGCGTTGATCTGAACCAATATGTCCATCGTCAGACCGCGCCGCGCCGCGCAGACGTCGATTTCCTCCGCCAGCCGAAGGGAATCCACGGAATGTATCAGCTTCACCTTGTCGATGATATACTTTACTTTGTTGCGTTGCAAATGCCCGATCATGTGCAGATTTACGGGTTGCAGCGCGTCGCGCTTATCCAGAATTTCCTGTACCTTGTTCTCGCCTATGTCCGTCACGCCGGCCGCTATGGCTTCATTGATCTCCTGCGGCGTTCTGGTCTTGGAAACCGCTATCAGCGCGATCTCGCCGGGGTCGCGCCCGGCTTCGCGCGCGTATTCGCCTACGCGACGGCGAACCTCCGCGATGTTTTCTCGAATTCCCATAGAGCCTTTGACCCAATCACTGTTCAAACTGTTCCGGATCGCGCAAAATTTCCTCGTATATGTTCACGGTTTCGACGCGCTTGCCGTCCGAATTCGTGAACGACGACATGGATACGATCGAGCGCGCGCCGTCGCTGCGCACGACGTTCACGGGTACGAATTTGAAGTCTCCGCTGCGCTGCTTCGCGTACACGCCGACCGCGCCGTCCGGCGAGGCGACGATGCTCTCGTTGTCGACGAGCAGACCTCTGTAATCGGCGACCACGACCGTCGCGTTCGCGCTCCGCAGCCGCGCCATGTCTTCGTAGTGTCTGTCGAAGCCGAGAACGACCATCCACGCTTCGTCCCGGTCGACCACATCCTCTATCCTGCCGATGACCTCACCGCCCGGCATGTGCGCCGTCACGGTCTCGCCGCTCTTGTAATTCACGATGGCGCCCGAATCCTTGTCGAGCCAGAACACCATGTACCACTGCGTGTTGTCCAGCAGCTTGTAAATCGGTTCGCCCCGCGTGACATAACCGTCGTGCCGCGTGACGTTCACGACGCTTTCGCCCGCGTCCGCGGCTTTTTCTCGCGTGAGCGACGGGAGGTTTTCAAATGAAAACAGCGATTCGTAGCCGTCTATGTAATAGCTGACGACGCCGCTTTGCCCCGCCGTGTTCTGCTCGAGAACGACGCCGTTTTCGCCTATGCGCGATATCAGGGCGGCCATTTCGGACGCCTTTTCCCCGGCTTCGCCGTCGTTCTCGGACGCGCTTTCCGGTGCGTCCGGGACGCTCCCGCCGATTATGTCCAGCAGCTTCACATCCTTGCGCACCTTGACGCCTTCGCCCACATAATAGCGAATCTCCCCCGTGCGTGCGGCCATATAGACCGTTTCGTCGCGAACAAGGTAGGCGGTCACTTCATCGGAAATCGCGAGGTTGCCGTATTCGAGCACCGCGGTTTTGCGCAGGACGCCCTTCACGTCGGGAATGAAGAAAATCACGACATACAAACCGGCGACCGCCAAAAGGAACGCGACAACGATTGCCCGCTTGAGTATCTTCATGTAGTGTTCCCCTGATTCATAATATACTAAATAAAGTGATATTTCAAGAACTTTATAATAATTCCGGAAAAGAAAATGTCGAAAATGTCGCTTACGGCGCCGGGCGATAGCGTTCCAGTATTTTCGTCTCGTCCTTGTCGAGCGGGCCGTGATCTTCCAGAAAGCGCGCGAAGAGGTCGGGGCGGCGCTCCCGCGTCAGCTTGAGCGACTCCTCGAACTTCCAAAGCCGAATGCGCTTGTGATCCCCGGAGAGCAGCACTTCGGGCGCGTCCATGCCGCGAAAGCTCGCGGGCCGCGTGTACTGCGGGTATTCCAAGAGGCCGGAGCAGAGGGATTCCTCGTCGTGCGCCTTGGGATTTCCCAGCACGCCGGGCAGCGTGCGCGCCACGGCGTCGATCAGGATCATCGCGGGCAGCTCGCCGCCCGTCAGGATATAGTCGCCCACGGAGATTTCCTCGAAAGGGAACGCTTCGAGCACCCGCCGGTCTATTCCCTCGTAGTGGCCGCAGAGCAAAAGCAAGGCGTCCTCCCGCGCCAACTCGCGCACGAGCTCTTGGTCGAGCCGGCGCCCCTTTGGCGACGGGCAGACAAGGCGCTTCCCCTCCGTGCCGAGCCTTTCCAGCGCGTCGAACACGGGCTGCGGCATGAGCACCATGCCGGCGCCGCCGCCGAAGGGGTAGTCGTCGGTCTTTCTGTGCTTGTCCGTCGAAAATGGCCGTATGTCGATGATTTCGACGTCCAAATCGCCCCGTTCCCGCGCTCTGCCGAGTATGCTTTCGCCCAGCACGGGCGCGAACATCGCCGGAAAGAGCGTCAGAACCTGTATTTTCATGTCGCGAGTTCCATTATTCCGTCCGGCACGCGCGCAACCACGCGCTTCGCGGTCACGTCCACGCGGACGACGAAGGCCGCAACGGCGGGCAGCAGAAAGGTTCGCCCGTCCCGCGAGGCGATCTCGTAGAGATCCTGCGCGCCGTTTTGAAGCACGTCTGCGATCGCGCCCAAGGCGTTTCCGTCCTCGTCGCACACCTCGCAGCCGATCAGATCCCGCACGTACCATTCACCCTCCGGCAGAGGCGTCAGGGAGAGCGCGCCGATGGAAAGCGCATGTCCGCGCAGAGCTTCCGCCTCTTCGCGATTCTCGACGCCGTCGAGCTTGATAATCGGCAAATTTTTCACAAAGCGGGAGGTCTCGATGCGCACGGGCCGGCCGTCGAGCAAAAGCTCCGCCCCCGGCGCGAAGCGCTCCGGCTTGTCGGAATAGGAGTAGACTTTCACTTCTCCGCGCAGACCCACGGGGGAGAGGATTTTTCCGATTTCAATTTGTTCGATCTGTTCCATAGGTATTATTGCACGATTTCCACGGTCACTTTTTTGTTCTCTTTGATCGCCGCCGCTTTTACGACGACGCGAATCGCCTTCGCGATGCGGCCTTGCTTGCCGATGACCTTGCCCATGTCGTCCGGCGCGACGCGCAACTCGATTACGGTCTCGCCGGCTTCGCCGTCCAGGGTTCTCACCGCGATGGCGTCGGGATGCTCGACCAGCGATGCCGCGAGGGTTCTTACCAATTCTTCCATTAGATTCCCATTCCTTTCCTAAGCGCGCGCATGCCGTCAATCGGCGACGGCTTCCGCCTTCGCTTCCGGTTCGGATTGCTCGTCTTCCGCCGGGGTCGTCGCAGCGGCTTCCGGTTCGGATTGCTCGTCTTCCGCCGGGGTCGCCGCAGCGGCTTCCGGTTCGGATTGCTCGCTTTCCGCCAAAACCGCCGCGGGTTCTTGCGCGGCTTCCGAGGGCGTTTCTTTCGCGGTCTCGAACAATCCGGCCTTTTTAAGCAATCCTCGGACGGTGTCGGTCGGTTTGGCGCCCGTCGAAATCCATTTTTTCGCCTTTTCGATATTGATTTTGACGTCCGCGGGGTCGGTCAGCGGATTGTAGTAACCCAGCTCCTCGATGAACCTCCCGTCGCGCGGCGATCTCGAATCCGCCACGACAATCCTGTAAAACGGCTTTTTGTGCGCTCCCATTCTCCTCAATCTGATTTTGACTGACATGTTCCTTCCTTTCTTTTTCACTGTGAATTTTTTTGTCACGCGACGCTCGGCTTCGTCTCAAGTCGCGGAACGGCCTATTGCGCCGGCTTCAGCTCAAATCGCGGAACAGCTTGTTGCGCGCGTGTTTCGAACCCGTCGTAAAGCGCCGCATCATCTTTCGCGCTTCCTCATAGCGTTTGACGAGGCTGTTGATCTTCGTGACGGGTTGCCCCGAACCCGCCGCGATGCGCTTGCGTCTGCTCGAATTCAGGATGGACGGATTGCGCCGCTCCTCCTTCGTCATGGAACGGATGATGGCTTCCATGCCGCGAAATTCCCGCTCGCCGTTTTCGATGTCCACGCCGGCGGCGCGGCCGCCCATGCCGGGCAGCATGTCCACGAGCTTCGCGAGGCCGCCCATTTTCTTGATCTGCCCGATCTGTTCCAGAAAATCTTCGAGCGTGAACTCGTTTTTCTTTATTTTGCGTTCGAGTTCTTCCGCTTTCGCGTCGTCAAAATTTTCCTGCGCCTTCTCTATGAGGCTCAGCATGTCGCCCATACCCAATATGCGCGATGCCATGCGCTCCGGGTGGAAGGCTTCGAGGGCGTCGAGCTTTTCTCCGACGCCTATGAATTTGATCGGGCGCTGCGTCACGCTTTTCGCGGACAGCGCCGCGCCGCCGCGCGCGTCGCCGTCCAACTTCGTCATGATGATGCCGTCTATGCCCAGCGCTTCGTTGAAACCCACGGCCGCGTTCACGGCGTCCTGACCCGTCATGGCGTCGAGCACGAGCAATATCTCGTGCGGCTTCACGGCTTTCTTGATGCGGATCAACTCGTCCATCAGCGGCTCGTCGATTTGCAGACGGCCGGCCGTGTCCACGATCAGCACGTCGAAACCCTTGATCTCCGCTTCGCGCACGGCGCTCTCGGCGATTGCGACCGGATCCGCGGATTCCTTCATCGTGAAAACGGGAGTTTCCACGCTCTCGCCTACGATGACGAGCTGATCCACGGCGGCCGGCCTGTATACGTCGCAAGCGGCCAGCATCGGCTTCTTCCCGTTGTTTTTCAGGTATTTGGCGAGCTTGCCGCAGGTGGTGGTCTTGCCCGTGCCTTGCAGCCCGACGAGCATCAGCGTCGTGAAGCCTCTCGGCGAGTAGGTCAGGCGGCTGTTCGTGCCGCCCATCAGCCCGACGAGCTCGTCCCGGACGATCTTGATCACCTGCTGCGCGGGAGTCAAGCTCTCCAAGACCTCCGTTCCGAGGGATTTTTCGCGCACGTCGGCGACGAATTGCTTCACCACCTTGAAGTTGACGTCGGCTTCCAGCAGTGCGAGCTTCACCTCGCGCATGGCCTCGTCGATGTCCTTCTCGGTGAGCACGCCCTTTCCTTTGAGCTTCTTGAACACGTTTTGCAGTTTTTCGGAGAGTCCTTCAAATGCCATTTTTTCTTCCTTTTGGAGCTGATCTCAAGGGTCTTGTCTTAGATCACCGGCGTCAGGCGGTCGAGTGTGGCGCGGATATCGCGCAGACGGCCCGCCAGCTCCGAATCGCGTCCGCGCTCCTCGGCCAGCCGGTCGAGCGCGGCTCCGGCGAGTGCCACCGTCCTTTCGGCCAGCGCGTGCTTCGCCGCAAGCCCGAGCGTCCGTTCGTATTCTTCAAGGGCGGCGGCGGATTTCTTCAGCGCGTCGTGAACGCCCTGGCGGCTCATGCGTATGTCGCCGGCGATCTCCGCCAAGGACAGATCCTCCGCGTAGTACATGCGAAAGATGTCGCGCTGCTTCTTTTTCAGCAAGCCTCCGTAAAAATCGTACAGCAGGTTCATTTCGGCGGCGTATTCCGGAAGCATTGTTCACCTCCTGTAATGCAAATCGCTTGACACTCACATCAATTTATCACGGATGGGGCGCGCTGTCAAGCGTTTCTTTTGACGCCAAAGATTGATTTTTTGCGTCGCCGCGGGTATAATAGGGGCATGGAAGAGAGATGACGGTATGAACGATATGGATAGCGGAAAAAATGTTTCCAAACGATTCGAATTCAAAAATGTGGTAACAATCAGTTTTTTTTGGTTCATTTTCATGGGACTGTTGCCCGGGTTGGGTTGTGCGCATCTGTATTCGGAGTTCGCTTTTAGATATTTTGGAGTTCAGGGATTGTATTTTGTGGCGTTCGCGGGCATTTTGTCAATCGCCGCAGCGTTGTATTTTTTGAATCGAAACAAGTATAACGAAGAGAAAAGAAATACTTTGAGATCGTTTATTCGAACCATGCAAACCGAGATGAATTTCGAAAAAAGAGAAAGAAGCAGACTGCGCGCGTTTAAACAAATG
>JAISMX010000165.1 GCA_031276515.1 Eubacteriales Family XIII. Incertae Sedis bacterium
TTGGCGGCGGCGTAGCGCTCCATGGTTCCGTGCCGGTCCATGTGATCCGGCGTGACGTTCAGCAGCACGGACACCGCCGGCCGAAAATCGCGTATCGTTTCGAGCTGAAAGCTGGAGAGTTCCAGAACCGTTATGGCTTCGCCGCCTTCGCCCGAAGCCGCGCCCGTTCCCGGAACCGCGCCGGCGTCCGTGGCCGAGTCTGTTCCTGAGGTCGCGCCGGCGTCCGCGCCCCTTCCCTCGCCCGAGGCGGCGCATGCGTCCGCCACCGCGCGCGCCACGGAAACCGCCGGCGTCCCTATGTTGCCGACCACCTCCGTCCGCCGCCCGGCCGCCTTGCACATCTCGCCGATGAGCGTCGCGGTCGTGGTCTTGCCGTTCGTGCCGGTCACGGCGACGCAGCGCCCGAGACCGAGCCGGAAGGCCATTTCGATCTCGCCGATCACCTCCGCACCGTTCTCCCGCGCGGCGCGGATGAATGGCAGCTCCGTCGGCACGCCGGGGCTCATGACGAGGGCGTCAAAGCGCTCGTCGCGCGCGGGCGCGGCGCCGCCCGCGTACAGGCGCGCGCCGCCGCCGAACAACTCCGCCGTCTCCGCGCCGAGCGCGTCCGCGGGTTTGGCGTCATAACCCCAAGGCGTCGCGCCGAGGACCGCCGCGGCCCGCGCGGCGGCAAGGCCCGAGCGCCCAAGGCCGACGATCAAAAGTTTTTTTTCTCGCAAGTCCCACATGGCGTTACCCTTCATGCCGATCCTCGTCAGAACAAATAACTGGCCGCGATCGCGCACAAGGCGGCCAGCGCCGTCGCTCCCCAGAACGACAGCACCACCTTGCGCTCCGACCAGCCGCAGAGTTCAAAATGGTGGTGCAGCGGCGCCATCCTGAACACGCGCTTGCCCCTGAGCTTATAGCCGGCCACCTGCACGATCACGGACAGCGCTTCCAGCACGTAGAGGAAGCCCACGAGCGGCAGGATGAGTTCCAAATGCAATATGACGGAAACTGCGGCGAGACCGCCGCCGAGGGCCAAGGAGCCGGTGTCCCCCATGAATATCTTCGCCGGATGCCTGTTGAACAGCAGGAAGCCGAGGCAGGCTCCGCAGATCGCGGCGCTGAAAAACGCGCTGTCCGAAAACAGCCCGCCCGCGAAGGCCATGCAGAGCGCGACCATGGCCGTGATGCCCGAGGCCAACCCGTCGAGGCCGTCCGTCAGATTTACGCTGTTGACCATGGCGACGATGACAAAGATCACGAAGGGAATGTAAAACGAGCCGAAGTCCACGTTTTCGTTCAAAAAAGGGACGAACACCTCCGTCGTGTTCCCGGGGCTTCGGAATTGGTAGATCGCGATTCCCGCCGCTATGAGGACTTGCAAGGCGAACTTCTGCGGCGCCGTCAAGCCGAGGTTCCGCTTCATCATGACCTTTACGAAGTCGTCGAAGAATCCGAGCGCGGCGTAGGCCGTGAAGGTCATAAACATGACCAGAATGTCCACGGTGAGCGAATGCAGGGCGAAAAAGCCGATGAACACGCCGGCGACGATGGCCACGCCCCCCATGGTGGGGGTGCCGCTCTTGCTCAGATGCGATTCGGGGCCGTCCTCGCGTATGCTCTGTCCCGCCTTGAGACGCTTCAGGAAGGGAATGATCGCCCATGTGAGCAGGGCCGTCGCGAGGTAGGCCGCCGCCATGGTCATGAGGATGCGAAGGATGCTTCCGTGATTGATCGTCGCGAGACTCATTCCAGTATCCTTTTGACGAGCGTCTCCATGGCCATGCCGCGCGAACCCTTCACGAGAATCACGTCGCCGGCCGTCAATATCCCCTTCATCTCCCCCCAAGCGTCGTCCTTGGTCTCAAAATGCAGCACATCGAGGGCGGGTTTCGCTTCCCGCGCGCCCTCGGCGATGCCCGCGGCCTTTTCCCCGACGGCTATGATCAAATTCACGCCCTTTTTCGCCGCGTACGCGCCGATTTGCCTGTGGTATTCGACGGAGCGCTCGCCCAATTCGTTCATGTCGCCCAGCACCGCGACCTTGCGAATGCCCCGCACCGTTTCGAGCATGTCCAAGGCCGCGCGCATCGAATCGGGGTTGGCGTTGTACGTGTCGTCGATCACCTTCATGCCGTTCTTGCCCGTCAGCTTGCTTGACAGGTTGAACTTGTTCAGCCGCTTCGCCGCTTCCTCCATGGAGATGCCGACGCAGGAGGCGGCCGCTACCGCGAGCGCCGCGTTCGTCGCGTTGTGAATGCCGAGGATGGGCAGAAAAAATCGCCGCATCTCCTCGCCGTGCTCGAGGAAGAAGGAAATCCCCTTTTCGTTGTCGCTCTTTACTCCCGACAGGATGAAATCGCTCTTGCCCGTGTTGCCCACCTTGATGAGCCCGTACGGGCCGGCCGCGCGCGCGACGAGCTCCGCCGCACCGTCTCCCGTCGCGTTGACGATCAGCGTGTCCCGCGGCCCCATGTAGCCCGAAATCTCCAGCTTGGCGTCCCGTATGCCGTCCCCGTTCTCAAAATTCTCGATGTGCGCCGTGCCGACGTTTGTGATCACGCCCACGTTCGGACGCACGATGTCCGCCAAAAGATCGATCTCACCCGCTCTGTACATGCCCATTTCGAGAACCAGCGCCTCCGCGCCCTTTTCCATGCGGAGAATCGAGAGCGGCAAACCGATCTCGTTGTTCATGTTCGCCGGCGACTTGGCCGTCTTGTAGCGCGCGCCGCAGATGTGCGCGAGCATTTCCTTCGTCGTCGTCTTGCCCGTGCTGCCCGTGACGGCGAGCTTTTTCAAATCAAGGCGCCGCAGGCAAAAGCGCGCCAAGTCCTGCAGCGCGCGCGTGGTGTCCGCGACGAGGATCACGTTCGCCGAACCGTCCGCCGGCGCGGCGTCCTCACGCGAGACGACGAAATTCACGCAGCCCGCCAGAGTCGCGTCCTGTATGAAGCGGTGCGCGTCGTGCGTTTTGCCTATGAGCGGAAAGAACAGATCGTTTTTTTCAATCGCCTCCCGCGAATCCGTCGAGACGCCTCTTACGCGCGCGTTCGCGTCGCCGCCGATCAGCCGGCCGTTCACCGCTTCCGCAATCTCGCCGAAACTCAATTCCATCATGGCCAAATCCTCGCTCCCCGCCTACTCGCCGTACAGGTACACAGGCCCGCCCGAGGGCAACCTGTCTCCGGCTTTCGGATATTGATCCACAACCGTAAAATCCGCGCCTTCGCTTTCGGCGTAAGAATCCACACCGAGCAGTCCCGCCGCGGTCAGCTTTTCCGCCGCTTCGCCCGCGCGCATCCCCACCACGTTCGGGACGATGATTTGGGATCGCTGCATGGCGGCAAGCTCCTCCTGCGTGTAACGCGGCGCGATTTTCATGTAACGCAGCGAGTCGGACAGAATGTCTCTGACCGCGGGCGCCGCCGTCGTGCTGCCGAATTTAACCCCCTGAGGCTCGTCGACGATCACGAGCACGGCCAGCCTGGGGTCCTCCATCGGCGCCAGCGCGATCATGGATGCCATGACCTTGCCGGTCTTGTAGCTGCCGTTGTCCAGCTTCTCCGCGGTGCCGGTCTTCCCGCCGATGCGATAGCCGGGTATCCGCGCCGCGCTGCCGCCGCTTTCGTTCACGACGTATTCCATGATATCCCTGACTTCCTTGGCCGTCTGCTCGCTGAGCACCCGGCGCACGACCCGCGGGTCGAAGGATTTCACGATGTTGCCGTCGTCGTCCGCAAGCGCCTTGACAAGCCTGGGGCGCATCAGATTGCCGTCCGCGCCGATGGCGGAAACCGCCGCCGCCATCTGCAGGGGCGTGACCGATATGCCCTGCCCGAAAGACATCGTGGCGAGACCGACGGGTCCCGCCGTGTCGCGATTCTGCACGAGGGAATTCGTCTCGCCCGGAAAGTCGATGCCCGTCTTTGCCGTGATGCCGAAGAGTTCCATGTACTTGTAGAACTTGTCGTAACCCATGCGCTGCACGAGCTGTATCATCACGGGATTGCAAGAATTTCCCACCGCCTGCGTCAGATTTTCTTCGCCGTGCGGGTCGTAGTAACGCCAGCAGCGGAGTCTCTGATCCGCCACGGTGTAGTAGCCTTCGCAGCGAAACCCGTCGCCCGGGTGCGTCACGCGTTCTTCGAGAGCGGCGGACACCGTCAGCAGCTTGAAGGTGGAGCCCGGTTCGTAGACCTCTCCGATCAGCGGGTTGCGCCACATGATGTTTCGATATTCGACTTGTTCCTCGGGCAAAAGGTTCCGCACGTATTCCGCGGCCAAAGGGTCGAGCGGGACGCGCGGATCGTTGGGGTCGAAATCGGGCGTGACGCCCATGCCCAGTATGTCGCCGGTCTTCGGATCCATGACGACGGCCATGACGCGCAGCGCGCCCGTGACCTCCTGCGCCTTGCCTATGGCCTTTTCCACATAATGCTGTATGGCTTCGTCGATGGTCAGCACGACGTTCAGGCCGTTCTGCGCGTCGTAGAGTTTTTCCGTTCCGTAGGCGATGCTGTTGTTTCTGAGGTCGGCGTTCTTGATCCAGCGGCCGGCGACGCCGGTAAGATCCTTTTCGTAGGCCAGCTCTATGCCGCTCGAACCCTTGCCGTCATTGTCGACGACGCCGAGCACGTGCGCCGCGAAAGGCCCGTAGGGATAGTATCTCTCGTCGTATTGCTCGATTTCGATGCCCGTCAGCGATTCCTTGTCGATGCGGGCGGTAAGAGCCGCGATCCGTTCCTCGCTCACGTCGTTTGCGATGCGCACCATCACGTTGTCGCGCCGCAGCATTTCGCGAACGAGCTCCGCGTCGAGCCCAAGCTCCTCCGAGAGCGCTCTCGCGGTCTTTTCAAAGCGCAGCTCCCGTATTTCCTCGGAATCGCCGGTCGCGACGTCCGCGAGTCTCGCCCACACGCGGCACGAAACGGCGCTGGCCGCGAGCTCCGTCATGTTCCTGTCGTATATGCCTCCGCGGCGCGCCGGCACGAGGATGTCGCGCGTCTGACTCTCCTGCGCCAGCTTTGCGTATCTGTCGCTTGCGATCACCGTGATCCAGCCTATGCGAAAGGCCAGCCCCATGAAGGCCAGCGCCGTCATCGCGAAAAAAACGATGATGCGAAGCCGGACGCTGACGTCAAGGTTCGCGTTTTGCGCGTTTTGCGGTTTGAATCGAGGGTTTACCATAGCCGGTACGCGTTTTCTTTTATGTATTGCGCAAAGTCGTTCATGGGAGGCGGTTCGTCCTCTATGTACACCACCTGCTCCGCCGAGGGATAAATCATGCCGAGTTCATTGATCGCCCGCAGCTCTATCACGTTGATCCCCGTGCTTTTTTCGATCTTGACGGTCAGCTTTTCGATCTCCGCGCACGTCTCCTCGACGGCCGCGGTGATTTGATTGATTTCGTATTTTATGGAAGTCATCCAAGCGGACGCTATGACCATGCCAATGCCGAGGAGGCCCGCGAGCAGCAGGAGCGTTAGCATACCGCCCTTGTCCCAAGCGGATATGGCGTCTTTTCTTTTTTCGCGCGCCGGCTTCGGTTCGGGTTTCGCGTAAGCGGCGGGCAATGGGCTGAGTCCGTGCCTGAAATCGAACTCTTTCTCTCTTTCTCTGAACTTGTAGCCTTTGCTCACAGCCTGCATTTCACCGATTTCTCCTTGGGAACAGTTCAAACTTCCCGCGATTCCCGCACGTTCGCGAACGGCGCGGATTTCCCCTGCGCCCATTTTTCGAATATTCGCAGTTTGGCGCCGCGCGCCCTGGGATTGTCGCGCAGCTCATCCGCGCCGGCCCGGATGGGTTTGCGCGTGATTCGTCTCCCGTCGGACGTCCTGCCGCAAGCGCAGACCGGCAAATCCTTGGGGCATACGCAGGGATTCTCGCGCAGCGCGAACAGCTCCTTGACCGCACGATCCTCCAGCGAGTGAAAGGAAATCACGCAGAGTCTTCCCGACGGCCCAAGACAGTCCACAAAATCGCCCATCGCGTCGCCGAGACCGTCGATTTCTCCGTTCACCTCTATGCGTATGGCCTGAAAGGTGCGCTTTGCGGGATGCGGGCCGTCGCGTCTGGCCGAGGCGGGAATGGCCGCCTTCACGATGTCCGAAAGCTCGCCCGTTCGCCGTATGCGCGCCTCGCCGCGGCGCTTCACGATGAAGGCGCTTATGCGCGAGGCCCATCGTTCCTCCCCGTATTGCGCGATCACGCGCGTCAACTCGTCCCGTGAATAATCGTTCACGACGTCCTCAGCCGTGATGCCGCGGGAGGCGTCCATGCGCATGTCGAGCGGCGCGTCGCGCATGTATGAAAATCCTCTCTCCGCCTCGTCGAGCTGAAAGGAAGAAACTCCCAGGTCGAGCAGCGCGCCGTCGAGTTTTTCGACTCCATTCTCGCGCAGAATCCGCTTGATGTTCTTGAAATCGTCCCGCACGAACAGCTTGGCGCAGGGGTGGGACGCGAGCGTCTCACGCGCCGCCGCCAAGGCGTCCGCATCCCTGTCTATTCCGATGAGCAGACCGCTTTCGGAAAGCCGCGCGCATATCTCCGCCGCGTGGCCGCCGCCGCCGAGGGTGCCGTCGACGTAAATCCCGTCCGCCCGGGGGGCGATCCCCGCCAAAACCTCCGCAAGCAATACGGGCCTGTGTAGAAATTCCATCCCGCTCCCCGCCGCGCGCCGCGCGTTAAAACCGTCAGCCGTCCCCCGTCCGCTCGCGCTTGAGCTTCGAGGCGTAATTGCTGAGTTCCTTGAAGTTCTTACCGCTTACCGAATTCTCGTATGTCTTGCGATCCCATATCTCCAGCATGTCGATCATACCTATGCACGCGAGATCCTTCGCGAGACCGGCGTAATTCCGCGCCTCCTGCGGTATCGTCAGGCGCCCCTGCTTGTCTATGTCGCAGAAGGTGGAGGTTCCGACGTAGTGCCTGAGCAGGTCGCGTATGTTGTCGTCGTCGCTCGGCAGCGTGCGCAGATCCGCGATGAGCCGCTCCCAATTTTGCACGGGATACGCGTAGAGACAGCGATCCACGCCGTGCATGATCACGCAGCGACCCGCGTAGTTTTTGCGCAGCTTGCCCGGGGAGGGCAGCACGGCGCCCTCGTCGTCGTCGCTCCTGTTCACGTCAAAATCCTCGCAGAATTTCGACGGCATGAACATCCGCCCCGTCTCGTCTATGGAATTGTACGCATAGCTCAAAAGCATGATGCCGCTCCCCGAGTGGCGCAAAAAACAGCCGGAATTCGAATTTCTACTCCATTTTACTCCACTTTACTCCATTCTTCAACAGAAATACTCCAAAAAACGGATATCTCGACCTGTTTTTTTTTCGTCTCATCGCTTTGTTGCACGCATATTGCGGGAAATTTACAAGATGTTGTACAGAATAGGTGTTCGCATACAAAATATATCACCGATTGACCTCGGGAAACATACTGCACCGATTGACCCGATTGACCCCGAAACCTTGACCCCGAAAACCACACGGAAAACCGGGCTGCACTTGCCACACCCGATTTCTTGTTGTATAATGCTCTTGTCCGAAGCGATTTCGAAAGGTTCTGCGCGCGTATGCGTCGGATGGAATTTGGAGAGATGGCCGAGCGGTCGAAGGCACCGGTCTTGAAAACCGGCAATGGGAAACCATTCGTGGGTTCGATCCCCACTCTCTCCGCCATGAACAATAACCAATAAAGATATTGGACTTAGAAAGCCCGCAGTGATGCGGGTTTTCGGGTTTTTAGGGGGTGGATTTCAAATATCCGCTTTCGCTGATGTTTGGGGTGGTTTTACACTTACCGAGTTTTGAGCGGATGATGACGCAGGTTCCGCGCCCGGCAAGAGGCGGCGAAGAATCCGATGACGGCAAGACGAAGCGGAAGCCGGCAGAGCTTGGCACGGGTTTTGCGTTCATCGACAACCAATACCATCTGACTGTTGGCGACGAGGACTACTACATCGACTTGCTGTTTTACAATTTGAAGTTGCGTTGTTACGTCGCCGTTGAACTGAAAACAGGCAAATTCAAGCCTGAATATGCCGGTTATGGAAAGCCGGACGTGTATGGAAAGTATAGCACAGATTTATTGACAATTTGATGTTTCCCCATACTTCTTTGCATAGCGTCCCAGCATCCGCTATGCGTTGTCAAGGGGGGGTTGAAGGCGAAATTGTAAATTTTTTGTGAACGAACAAGTTTTTCTTGAATAATGCGTTATAACGTAGTATAATGAAATCATCGATAGGACGCAAAATGGAAGTCTTGACCGATTCAAAGACCAAGGAGACGATTTGGCTCGACGGCGATACTCGGTATTATGCGGGCGGGGTAACCGATCCCGATTATTGCGTGTTGAAGTTTACCGCACACAAGGGGCGGTATTACAGCAATTTCAAGAGCGAGGATTTTGAGGCGTGACCGGCCTGATGGATAATCTTTACAAATTGCACACAACGACATTGGGTGCGGAAAGAATCCGTCGCAACCTTGACTTGCAAGTCGAGGATGTTGTCCTGTGGTGCAAGGAAGCGGTAAAATCGGCCGACGTTATCTTCGGACTTGGAAAGAACCTGTATGTCTATAAAAACGGAGCAGTCATCACCATAAACGCGCAAAGCAATACGATTATCACGGCTCATCC
>JAISMX010000003.1 GCA_031276515.1 Eubacteriales Family XIII. Incertae Sedis bacterium
ATCGCGCTGACGATCATATTTCTGGAAAGAAAGGATCCTTCCGCCACATTGGCGTGGATCATGATCCTGTTTCTCGTGCCGGCCGTGGGAATCCTGGTCTATTTCATGTTTTCGCAGAACATCTCGAGACAGCGCATATTCAGACTTTCGCGCTACGAGGAACTCGTCGTCAACAACCCGCTGCGCGAGCAGATCGCGCAGGTTCAATCCGACCGCTTTCGATACGTCAATACCGAGGCGCGAAAATGGCACAGCATGATTCACATGAATCAGACCTACGCCGGATCGATTTTGACGCAGGACAATCGGCTCTCCATCATCACGGACGGCGTTCACATGCTGGATTCCCTCATCGGGGACATAGAAAACGCGCGGAACGCGATCAACGTCGAATACTACATCATCAAGAACGACGACGCGGGCCGGTCGCTGCTTGACGCGCTCACGCGGAAAGCTCGGCAGGGCCTTGAGGTGCGGCTTCTCATCGACGCGATAGGCGGGCGTCAGTTCAACGAAAGCCATTTGGCGGAATTCAAGGCGGCGGGCGGACGCTTCGCCTTCTTTTTTCCGCCCAAGTTCAAGATATTCAGCAGGAAGTGGAACTACCGCAATCACAGAAAGATCGTCGTGATCGACGGCGGCATCGGCTATCTCGGCGGCTTCAACATCGGCAACGAATACCTCGGACGGGTCAAAAAGTTCGGATACTGGCGCGATACGCATCTGCGCGTCATGGGGAGCGCCGTCCACGACATGAACGCCCGCTTCATACTCGATTGGCGTTTGGCTTCCAAGGAGAATCTGCTCATCGACCGCGCGTATCACGGCGACGCCAACGGACCCGGCAGCACGGCCATGCAGATCGTGACATCCGGTCCCGACTCCTCGCGCGAGGAAGTGAAGCACGGCTATCTGAAAATGATTTCCTCCGCGAAAAAGAACATCTGCATCCAGACGCCCTATTTCGTACCCGACGTGAGTATTTTGGAGTCGCTGAAAACCGCCGCGCTTTCCGGTGTGGACGTTCGCATCATGATCCCTCGCATGCCCGATCACATGTTCGTGTACTGGGCGACGTATTTCTACGCGGGCATTCTGATCAACGCGGGCGCGCGCGTATACATATACGACAACGGATTTCTGCACGCCAAGACGATGGCCGTGGACGGCGAGGTCGCTTCCATAGGCTCCGCCAACTTCGACATAAGGAGCTTCAGGCTCAATTTCGAAGGCAATGCTTTCATCTACGACGCGGCCGAGGTCTACAAGATAGAAGCGATCTTTGAAACCGACGTCGCCAAGAGCCACGAGCTGACCAAGTCGCTCTACCGCAACAGATCCCTGCTGATCAAATTCAAGGAGGGCGTTTCGAGACTCCTTTCCAGTCTCTTGTGATCGATCGCGGCCGGCACGTTCCGGGCGCGGGGGATATGTCGCCGCACGGGGCGGACGGGTCGGTATCGCACGGAGACAAGCCGCACGGAGGCAAGGTATGGCACAGCTATACTACAGATACAGCGCCATGAACGCGGGCAAGTCGCTCGAACTCATACGGGTGGCGCACAACTACGAGGAGAGGGGTATGCGCGTTCTCGTCCTCACGCCCGCCGTCGACGACAGAGAGGGCGTGGGTCGCGTCGTGTCGCGAACCGGCATCGTGCGGGACGCCGTTCCCATACGCGACGAAACGAATATACTGACCCTGTTCATGGCCGAGGACGCGCGGGAAAAGATCGCCTGCGTGCTGATAGACGAAGGTCAATTTTTAAAAAAACACCATATTCAGGAATTGACGGAGATCGTGGACAGCTGCGACACGCCCGTCATGGTCTACGGCCTGAAGAACGACTTCAAGAACGAGCTGTTCGAGGGTTCCTACTACCTTTTGGTCTACGCGGACAAGATAGAGGAAATCAAAACCATCTGCTGGTGCGGCAGGAAGGCCACGATGGTGGCCCGCGTCGTGGGCGGCAAGTTCGTCAAGAGCGGGGAGCAGGTCGTGATCGGCGGCCACAATATGTACGTGTCGCTCTGTCGCAAGCATTACAATGACGGACGTCTGGGGGAGGAAAGCACGCGTCCCGCGGAAAAATAGGCCGCGTTTTGTTGATTATCGCTCGCGTTTGTAGTATAATTTGCAGAGACGGGCGGCGCGGCCAAAGGCGGCGCAAACGCAACGCCCGCACTGTTTGAAACGGGAAAAATTTGTGTCAGCCATGAACGGTAAAAAACGCGCCTATGGCGCCGAAAACACGATAGACGCCGGCACCTTCGGCGCGCGAGGCGCCTTTGAACGCGCGGACGGCGGGGAGAAACTTCTCGACAAGCCGTCGCTTCTGCTTCACAGCTGCTGCGGACCGTGCAGCACGTCCGTCGTCGAGCGCTTGATGTCGCGATATCGCGTGACGATATTTTTCTACAATCCCAATATCTCCGATGAAGAGGAATACGGGAGACGCAGGGCCGCACAGCTCGATTTCGTGGAGCGATACAACGGATCCGCCGACAAACCGGATACCCTGCACTGCATCGAAGGGAAATACGATTCCGAGGTCTTCGAAGCCGCGATCGTTGGCTTGGAGACCGCGCCTGAAGGCGGCGCGCGGTGCCGCGTCTGCTTTCGTTTGCGTCTCGAAAAGACCGCGGAAACGGCCGTGTTGCGCGGTTTCGATTCCTTTGCGACGACGTTGACGGTGAGCCCGCACAAGGACTGCGAAACGATCGCGCGCATAGGCGGGGAGCTCGCCCTGCGCTACCGCGTGAGCTATCTCGCGGAGAATTTCAGGAAAGACGACGGCTACCGGCGCGCCGTCGAGCTTTCGAAGCGATACGGACTGTATCGGCAGACCTATTGCGGCTGCCGCTTCTCCGCTTGCGCCGCCGAAAGGAAGGCCGTCTCCGGTCATGCTGTACCTTGACCTGATCGTGGACAACAACACCGACCGCACCGATTCGTTTTATACCTACGGCTGTGCGTTCGAGGGGGTGACGGTCGGCGCGCGCGTGTTCGCGCCGTTTGCGGTGAGCAACCGCGAGCGGGCGGCCTTTGTCGCGGCGGTCAAGCGCGAGCCGGGCGATGGCGTCAAGGGTCTCAAGTACGTGACGCGCGTGGACGACGAAATCGCGCTCGACGCGCATGCGATGGATATCTGTCTCTGGATGCGGAAGCGCTACTATTGCCGTCACATCGAGGCGGTGCGCTGCTTCTTGCCCGCGGGAAGCGTTTCCAAACGGGGCAAGCGCAGGACGCCCGCGATCGAGGAGCCGGCCGAGGACAGGCGCGTTTCGCTCACGGAAGAACAGAGCGCGGCGCTTGCGCGGATACGTCCTTGGATGGACGAGGGCAGACACAGAATCTTCCTCATACACGGCGTGACGGGCAGCGGAAAGACGGAAATCTATCTGCGAGCTACCGAAAGAGCGCTCGAAAAAGGCCGGTCCGCGATCGTCCTCGTACCCGAAATATCGCTGACGCCGCAGACCATAGGCCGCTTTGTCGCCCGCTTCGGCGCGGAAAACGTCGCGGCCCTGCACAGCAAGCTGTCCGCCGGCGAGCGCTACGACGAGTGGATGCGCATCAAGCGCGGCGACGCGCGCATCGTCATAGGCGCGCGCTCCGCCGTCTTCGCTCCCGCCGGCGACATCGGGCTCATCGTCGTCGATGAGGAACACGAGGCGACCTACAAATCGGACATGGCGCCCAAATACGATACCATCGAGGTCGCCATCAAGCGCGCGCGGCAGACCGGCGCGGTCGTGCTCCTCGGGAGCGCGACGCCCTCGATCGTTTCAAACTATCGCGTCGAGAAGCGTCTTTACGAAAAGCTGACGCTGCGCGAGCGATACAACGGTACGCCGCTTCCGCGCGTCAGCGTCGTGGATATGCGCGATGAGTTAAAAAACGGAAATAAAACCATTTTCAGTCTCGAACTCTATCGTTCCATGAACGAGACGCTAACGGCGGGCAAGCAGGTCATATTGTTTTTGAACCGAAGGGGTTATTCGACCTTTGTTTCCTGCAGGAGCTGCGGCTACGTGATGCGCTGCGAGGATTGCGACATAGCCATGACCTACCATAAGGCCGAAGATGAGGCGCAATGCCACATCTGCGGCGCGCGTCTCGTGCCGCCGCCCGTCTGCCCGGAATGCGGAAGCAAGTATCTGCGCTTCTTCGGTGCGGGTACGGAAAAGGTGGAAGAAACCGCGATCGAGCTCTTTCCATCCGCCCGCGTGGAGCGTCTCGACCTCGATACGGCCAAGCGGAAAGGTTCCGCCGCCGCCCTGCTCGCGCGTTTTCGCAGGGGCAAAACGCAGATTTTGGTTGGAACGCAGCTCGTGGCCAAGGGTCTCGATTTTGGCAACGTGGGTCTCGTCGGCATCGTTTCCGCCGACGTGAGCCTGAACATACCGGATTTTCGTTCCGCCGAGCGCTCCTTTCAGCTGATCACGCAGGCCGCGGGCCGGGCCGGGCGCGGCGTCGAGACGGGCAGGGTGATCATACAGTCCTACAAGCCCGACCACTACGCGATCCTGGCGGCGGCGGAGAACGATTACGCGGGATTTTACGGCACGGAATTGCTGCTCAGAAAGGCGATGGACTATCCGCCCTTCGGCGACCTCGTGCAGATCGCGGTCAGCTCGCGGGACGAAGCGCTCGCCGCCGCCGCCGCGGAAGAATTGGCCGGCGCCCTGCGCGCGCGCGCGGACGCTTCCTCGCGAAATCGCGTGCTCGGACCCGCGCGCGCGCGCGTGTACAAGTCGGGCGACCTGTTTCGTCTCCTGATACACGCGAAGGTGCCGCCGCGCGGCAGGGAGGCCTTCGAGTTGTTCGTGTCGGAGCGAAAGCGCGCCCTCGCCATGAGCAAGAGCAGCGGAAAATACGGCATATCGGTGGATGTGAACCCATACAGCCACATGTAAAAAAAGCAAGACGAAGGGGATAGGATGGCGCTCAGAAAAATAGTGCTGGAAGGCGATGAAATTCTCAAAAAAAAAGCAAGGGACGTCGCGGAGATCAACGAGAGGATATTGACGCTGCTGGACGATATGTGGGAAACGCTCGAAGAAAACAACGGCGTGGGTTTGGCGGCGCCGCAGGTGGGCGTTCTGCGGCGCGTGGCGGTCATAGACACGGGCAAGGACGAGGAATCGGACGACGTCAGGATCGAACTGATCAATCCGCGCATCGTGGAGTCGGACGGCGAGGCGGAGGCGGATGAGGCTTGTCTCAGCATTCCCGGCATGGTGGGCGCTGTCACGCGTCCCGCGCGCGTAAAGGCGGAGGCCTTGAACCGGAACGGCGAGACTTTCACGATAGAAGGCGAAGGTTTGCTCGCCAAGGCTCTTTGTCACGAAATCGATCATCTCGACGGGATACTCTTCGTGGACAGAGCCTCTTCCGTCCGGTCGATGGACGACGACGATGAGGAAGAAGAATAGCGCATGAGAATTGTGTACATGGGAACGCCCGCGTTCGCGATTCCGCCCTTGCGCATGCTGTGCGAAAGCGGGCGCGCGCCCGTGCTGACGGTGACGCGGCCCGATAGGCGCAGAGATAGGGGCAAGAAGCTGCAAAGCCCCCCCGTGAAGGAGCTGTCCGCCGCGTACGGCATCCCCGTCTCGCAGCCCGAAGACCTGCGGCGCGGCGGTGAATTTTGGGATCTGCTTGGGAGCGCCGCGCCCGACCTGATCGTCGTGGCGGCCTACGGCAAGATATTGCCGAAAGAAATACTGAACCTGCCGAATTTGGGTTGTGTGAACATACACGCTTCGCTGCTGCCCGCCTACCGCGGCGCGGCGCCCATACAGCGGGCTGTCATAAACGGCGAACGCGAAACCGGTGTGACGCTCATGCGTATGGCGGAGGCGATGGACGCGGGAGACATCATCGCCGCCGAGCGGACGGAGATCGGGGACAAGACGTCGGCGGATCTGTTCGACGAACTCGCAAACATGGGGGCGGCCCTGCTCGATCGCATGCTCCCTTCCATAGAAAAGGGATGCGCGCCGCGTCTGCCGCAGGACGAAAGCAAGGCCACCTACGCGCCCATGATCCGAAAAGAGGAGGCTCACGTGGATTTCTCAAAGAGTCCGCGCGAGGTGTGCAATCTGATACGCGGCATGAATCCGCACCCGACGGCTTTCGTTCTGTGCGGGGACGCGGCGCTGAAGCTTTGGGAAGCGGCGCCGCTCGATTTGCTTTCCGAACGCCCCGCGGGAACCGTGCTTTCGGCGTCAGACGAGGGAATAACGGTCGCCGCCGGCGGCGGCGCCGTGCGGATCACCGTGCTGCAAGCGCCGGGCAAACGCCCCATGTCCGCGGCGGACTACCTGAGAGGCAACAAAGTGCGCCCCGGCATCGTCTTAACATAGAAAGTAAAAATCGCCGGATTCAGTCTGGGTAAATCGGGAGG
The DNA here is from genome assembly GCA_031276515.1 of Eubacteriales Family XIII. Incertae Sedis bacterium. Taxonomy (GTDB): domain Bacteria; phylum Bacillota; class Clostridia; order Peptostreptococcales; family Anaerovoracaceae; genus JAITLA01. Next base: position 6,414 of record JAISMX010000003.1, read on the forward strand.
GCGCATTCCCCTCCGCACCCGTTGATCATTGTTCTTGCAGCGGCATGGGAATTTTACGTGCGACATGTGCGGCGGCCGAAAGGCCGCGATCGGAGGCAAAGAATGGACAGAAACAGAAAATCGGCTTACTATACATTGCTCGATGTCGAAAACAACATGGCCTATTCGAACATCGCTTTGAAAAGTCATATAAATCGAGGCCGGCCCGACGCGCCCGCGTTTGTGCGCGAGCTCACCTACGGCGTCGTGAAGAACAAGATATATCTGGATTACGTGCTGAGCAACTTCATAAGAACACCGCTCGACAAATTGAAATCCTGCGATCTCGTCATTCTGCGCATGGGGCTTTATCAGCTCTTGTTCATGAATTCGGTGCCGGAGTACGCGGCCGTGGACGAGAGCGTGAACCTGGCGAAGCGCTTTTCTCCGGGGCATGAAGGCTTCGTGAACGGCGTCCTGCGCCAGTATCTCCGCGACAAGGACTATGTGAAGTTGCCCCCGCGCGAAGACGACGAGGTCCGATACCTTTCCCTCAAATATTCGTACGCGGAATGGATCGTGCGGCTTTGGCTGGAGCGCTACGGCTCGGAGGAGGCGGAGGCCCTGCTCGGCGCGGGAAACGAGACGCCGGACTTCGTCATTCGCGTCAACGCCCTCAAGGCAAAGCGCGAGGACGTGCTGGAGCGATTGGTCGCGAAGGGCTATGACGTGCGCGCCGGCGAGCGGGCGCCGCAGAGTCTGATCGTGAAGGGCGCAAATCTGTTGGAAGGGCGCATGTACAAGAGCGGACTCTTTTCCGTGCAGGAAGAGGGCTCTCAGATTGCCGTCGAGATCGTCGATCCGCAGCCGGGCGAGTTGGTCATCGACGTGTGCGCGGCGCCGGGCGGCAAGAGCTTCGCCATGGCGGAGAAGATGGGCGACAGGGGCAAGATATACGCTTGGGACATATACAAACGGAAATTGTCGCAGATCGAGCAGGAGGCGAAGCGTCTCGGCATCAGGATCGTCGAAACCGACGCTTGGGACGCGACGCGCGTCAGACCTTCTCTGGTCGGCAAGGCGGACCGCGTGCTTGCGGACGTACCCTGCATGGGACTCGGCGTGGTCAGGCGCAAGCCGGAGATCAAATACAAAGAGAACGGCGACGAACTCGCCTCCATCACGAAGAAGCAGACGGAGATCTTGGAGGCTTCGTCGAACTACGTGAAGCCCGGAGGTTTTCTCGTATACGCCACCTGCTCCATCTCGCATCAAGAGAATCAGGGCGTGGTCGCGCATTTTCTCAAGAATCACAGGGACTTCAAACGCGTGGACATGCTGGAACTCATGCCGCACATCGACAAGACGGATGGCTTTTTCGTCTGCAAATTGCGCCGAAGCGACGCGTTGGACGATTGACGGGTTTGTCCCGTGAACGGCGGATTTGAAACCCTGAGGCGCCGGGCAGCGACGGTGGGAAGGAATAGAATGTAAAATGGCAAAGATGGGATTCAGAACGGACGTCGGCAGATGCCGCGCAAACAACGAGGACGCGCTGCTGGTTCTTCCGGCGTACAGCGTGTATATGGTCGCGGACGGCGTCGGCGGACACAATTCCGGCGAGATTGCCAGCAGGAAGGCCATTTCCGGCGTGGAAGAATTTTTGGCGAAGAATCCCGTATGGGCGGCGCACGGCGCGGAGCGTCCCGCTTCGGCGCTGATGGATTACTTCCTGCGCTGCTTTCGCGAAATAAACGCGAAGATACGCGCTTTGTCATACGCCGAACCCGCGAATCGCGGCATGGCGACGACGGCGGTGCTCGCGCATATCTTGGGCGGCAGACTTTTCGTCGTCAACGTGGGCGACAGCAGGGCCTACATAGTCAGAGAGGACGGAATCAGCCGCATCACCGACGATCACAGCGTCGTGAACGAGATGGTGGCGCGGGGCGAGTTGACCGAAGAAGAGGCGCGCGTCCACCCGCGAAAAAACGAAATCACGCGCGCTTTGGGCGCCGAAGCGGACGTGGCGCCGGATTTTTTCATGGCGAACCTGCTGTCGAAAGATCGCATCGTGCTGTGCACGGACGGTCTCTGCGGCGAACTCTCCGACGACGATATACGCCGCATCGTTTCGAGCGGCAAGAACCTGAACGACACCTGCAGGATGCTTGTGGACGGCGCGAACGCAAACGGAGGATCGGACAACGTCACGGTCGTTTGCGTCGAGATATGAGCGCGGAAAAAGCTGCTTCACAGGGCCGCGGCGGACCGGCGAACGTTTATTGTTTTGCACCATTGAGCAAGCAGAAAGAGGGAACGGTAGCATATGAGCGAACGAGCGCTTGGCGGCAGATATGAAATCATAGAGAAAATCGGCGACGGCGGCATGGCGGTGGTCTATAAGGGGCGTGACCGCCTGTTAAACCGTTTTGTGGCCGTCAAGGTGCTGCGGCCGGAGTACACGAAGGATTTCGCTTTTGTGGACAGCTTTCGCAGGGAATCGCAATCGGCCGCTCGCTTGAACCATCCGAACATCGTCAACGTGTACGACGTCGGCAAGGAAGAAAACATTCACTACATTGTCATGGAGCTGGTCGAGGGCCGAACCCTGAGCGATCTGATCGCCGCCGAGGCTCCTCTCGATTACAAACGAGCCATCGGCATCGCGAAACAGATAGCCGCCGCCTTGAGCTTGGCGCACAGGAACAACATCTTACACAGGGTCGTCAAACCGCACATCATCCTCATCTTGCCCGACGGAAACGCGAAGATCACGGATTTCGGCATCGCGCGTGCCGTCACGGACGCCACCATCGTCAAGAGCGGCGGCGAGGGCGTCATGGGCTCGGTGCATTATTTCTCGCCGGAGCAGGCGCGGGGCGGTTATGTGGACGAAAAGTCGGACATATATTCCCTCGGCATCGTTCTCTACGAAATGCTTACGGGCAAGGTGCCATTCGACGCGGAAAATCCCGTCGCCGTGGCCGTCATGCACATGAACGACAAGCCGACGCCGCCGTCCCGGATCGTTTCGGGCGTGCCGCCGGGACTTGAGCAGATTGTGATGAAGGCCGTCGAAAAATACCAGATCAATCGCTTCAAAAGCGCGGACGATGTGTTCGAGGCCCTCGACAACGTGAATTTTGTAACGGGAATCATAGAAAATTCCGAGGTGGCGGAAAAGATGCGCCAAATCGCGCGGGACGACGCGGAGGAAGTCGGCGAAGGCGGAATCGGCGGCGACGGCGCGGAGAAGAAAAAGATGAAAACAAACAAGGACAAGCGCAAATCGCCGATCGAAAGGCATATCAAGCTCAGAGCGTTGGCCGTTTTGCTCGCTTTGGTCTGCGCCATACCCGTCAGCTATTTCATATATTCGGGATTGCAGCTGTTCAAGACGCCGTCGGAGGTCGAACTGCCGAGCGTGCTCGGCATGACGGAGGACGAGGCGAAAAAACTCCTCGAGGACAGGAAGCTGGAGCTGGTCGTCGCCGATCGCGCGTACAGCGAAGAATACGCCGAAGGCTTGATCGTCTCACAGGATCGCCCCGAAGGAAGCGCCGTCAAAGAAGGTTTCAAATTGCGCGTGAATCTGAGCCGGGGCGCGGCGTCGGACGAGGACGCGCAGACGGTGTCACAGACGCCGCAGCCCGAGGCCGAACGCGTCGTCCCCAACGTGGGAGGCATGAGTCTCGCGGACGCCATATATATATTGGAAAGTTTTGGATACAAACAGGGCAAACTCAACCGCGAACACAGCGTGTTGCCGGTGGACTACGTCGTGCGGCAGGATCCGGCGGCCGGCGATGCGAGCGAACCCGGGGCGCAGGTCGATCTCGTGCTCAGCGACGGGCCGGAAACGGTCAAAAACGTCGCGGCGCCGACGCTTGTCGGTCTCAGCGAGGAAGAGGCGAAAGCACTGCTCAAAGAGAAGGGTCTCGTCCTCGGCAAGAGCGCGCGAGAGACCAGCGAATCCTACGCCGAAGGCCTGATCGTCTGGCAGCAATACGCGGCGGGTTCGGAGCTTGTCGAGGGGTCGAGCGTGGACGTGAAAGTCAGCGCGGGTCCGCCTTCCAACGAGCCGCGCAGCGTCTCGATAGACATCGATTTTTCATCCGCGCCGAGCGAGGTGTTCAACCTTTCGGTGATCCTGTCCGATTCCTCGGGGCATACATCGAACATCGTGAACGAGGCGGTTCGCTACAAGAGCGCGGGAAGCGAAAGCGTTTCCGTGACGGGGCAAGGCACGGGTACGATATACGTCATGTTCAGCGGCGAAACGGTCATGATCTGCACCATCGATTTCACGACCGGAACGGTTACGCGTCTATAATGAAGGGACGGATCACGAAGGGCGTCGGCGGTTTCTACTTCGTTCGCCCCGAGGGGGCGGGACCCGGCGTTTCGTACATGTGCAGGGCCAGGGGGATATTCAAAAAGGACGGATTTACGCCGACCGTGGGCGATTTTGTGGAATTTGAGGCGCTCGACGAGGAGGACGGCGTGATCGACGCCATACTGCCGAGACGCAATCTGTTCGTCCGTCCGCCCATAGCCAATGTCGATATCTTCATCGTGATGATCGCGGCCGCGCGGCCCGCGCCGAATCTCGCCGTCGTCGACAAGCTGCTCGTCGCGGCGGAGATGGCGGGCGCAGAGGCGGCGCTCTGCGTCAACAAGGCGGAGCTTTTGAGTCCCGACAAGCTGCGGCGCGTTACGGAGGTCTACGCCGACCTCTATCCCCTTATCGAGATCAGCTGCGCCGAAGGCCGAGGCATCGAGCGTCTGCCGCCCTTGCTCGCGGGCAAAATCAGCGCGCTCGCGGGGCCTTCGGGCGTGGGCAAATCGACGCTGATCAACGCGCTGCGCGGTGGCGCCGAGCTCGAGACGGGCGCGGTCAGCGGCAGGACGGATCGCGGCAGGCACACCACGCGGCACGTGGAGCTCTTCGACGTGGACGGCGGCGGCATGATCTTCGACACGCCGGGCTTCACATCCTTCTCTGTGTCCGGCGCGGCCTGCGCCGCGCTGGCGTCCTTCTACCCGGAGATGCGCGAGCGCGCGGGCGACTGCCGCTTCGACGACTGCAGACATCTCGCGGAGCCGGGTTGCGCGGTGCTGGCCGCGCTCGCGGAAGGGCGAATCGCGCCCTCGCGCTACGCTTCGTATGTTCTGCAGCGGCGGGAGATGGAGCGGGCCGGCGCGTACTGATTGAGCGGGTTTGATTTAAAGTCGGTGATTAAACGATCGAAGAAGAAAGGATCGGGTTGTGGCTATGATCAAGATTGCGCCCTCCATGCTGTCGGCCGATTTTTCGGCGCTTGCCGCGGACGCCGCGCGCGTTGCGCGCGCGGGCGCGGATTTTTTGCACATGGACATCATGGACGGGCATTTCGTGCCGAACATCAGCTTCGGCCCCGCCGTCATGAAGAGCCTGCTCGGCAAGACGGATCTGCCCTTCGACGTGCATCTGATGATCGAGAACGCCGACCGCATCCTGCCCGAATTCGTCACCGAGCGGACGGAATACATCGTCGTCCATCAGGAGGCCTGCGTACAGCTCGGCAGGACGCTGGATCTGATCCGCGACCTCGGCGTGAA
>JAISMX010000053.1 GCA_031276515.1 Eubacteriales Family XIII. Incertae Sedis bacterium
CCTTGTCAAAGGAGCTGAGGTGGCCGTCCGTGCGATTCAGGAAATTTTCTCCTTTTGTATCAAAATTACACAAAAGCCAGTCCAGGGTGTGCTCCCGCAGGATCTCCCGCTTCACATCCCCATCCGGAGCGGAAGAGGCGGTCGGATCCGCCTGCCAGGAAAAGAGATCCACCGCCCCCTCCTCCCGGCTGCGGACATCCAGCTTTTCCTGAAACGAACCCAATACCTTGCCGTCCGCGACCGCCGCAAACGCGGAGATGGCGTAGTCTCCGCAAATGATCTTCTGCAGATTTGCCGCGGCTTCGGTGACCAATGCGCCTTCCGGTTTATAATGTCCGACGCAATTCGTCGCTTCCTTGAACAAATATTGCTTATAGCGGGTCTGCCCGCCCGGCACGTCGATGGGTTCGTTCCTGTCTTCAAAAATATACATCGGCTTTGTGCCGCCGAAATACGCCCGGCCCACATTGACCAATACGTGTCCGTTTTCGGGATGGCGCCAAACCGCGTCCTCGTGGGACAGGGGATTGTCCTTTCTGAAAATGCTTTTCAACTTGTCGTAACGGTTGTGGCGCTTGAGGGTTTCCGCCTCCCGTTCGCGCTCCGCCGGATTGGCAATCTGCGTCAGCTTATAGAGACGTTTGAGATTGTCCGCTTTCAATTCCATCCGCTCTTTGACATCCATCGCCTCCCGCCGTTCCTTTGAACCCGGCGTCAGGATGCGGGCGTACTCCCCCGCCGCTTTCGCCTGTTCGGCTTGGGTCTCCCAGTCAAGCTTCCGTCTGGCCGCCTCGTCCAACGGGCCGTTCGATTCGGCTTCCTTCAGCTTGGCTTCCCGCTCCAACAGGATCTCTTTCAATTTTTCTTTTAGCAGCAGCTTCTCTTGGCGCGCCTGCTCCCCGGTCAGCTGCTGACTGTCAAACACATCGACCCGCTGCGGAAGAAGCCCGCCCTCCAAATCGCGAACCCGGCGTCCTTGCCGCAGAGCCTTTTGCCGGGTCTGCTCCCGTTCGCGTCGTTTTTTTCGCTCGCCGGCGCTTTCCTTTAGCGTGGCGGCGCCGGCGTTTTCCCGGAGGTCGGCCTCCGTCGCCATGCCTTGGACAAACTGCAATTGTTGCGACGCAAGCCCTTGCGAAGCATGCAGGGCCTGTTCTTCCATGGCTGCCGTCGCTTCCGCCCGGCGGGTCTGTTCCTGCATGGACACCATCGCTTCCGACGACCGGTTGATGCCCTCCATCAGCTGCCGGCGCCGCATTTCCTTCATGATTTCTTTATCCGACATCACCGATCCTCCTCTACCGTCATATCCCAAACCGCCCGGAAAAACGTCTCCTCCATCCGGGCGCGCGGATACAATTTTTCCACCAGCTTCCTTGCCTTTTCCGTCGTCGCCGCAATGACAAAGTCGCCTTCTTCACCGCTTTCGGCGATCCTTTTTTCCGTTTCGGCAAGCAAACCAAACAGGCGGTTTTGCCTCCGCCCGCCGCTCCAGACAAAGGCCGGCGACAGCTCTCTCTCCGCCGTCCGCTCCACAAATACCGCGGCCTCCACCTCTTCCTCCGCCCAACAAAGGCATAAATCTTCCGACATCCGCGGGCGATGATCTTCCCATTCCCGCGCGTACGGAATGTTTTGAGCGGCAAGCGTATGGCAAAATCGCTTCCGATCCCACTCCGGCAGCGAGAAGAAGGGAACGATTACGGCGCCGGGAGGCAAAAATTCCTTCATGCGGCGAGATTCCTGAATTTCGCCGCAGCTGAGCCTGAATATGCCGCCTTCATCCTCGCTCACCGTGAAATTGTCCATATTGGCGAACAAAAGATACAGGGGATCGCTTTTGTCCGAGGCCGCAAAATCCGCGGTCACAGGCGCCGTAACCGCATAAGCGTGACGGCACAGGCACTGCACCAAGCCCGTCGCAACGCCCCGGCGCCGGAAAGCGTCGGCGACGGCCAAATGCACGATGTCCGCGCTCTCGCCCGTCCAATGAAAGATCAAAAGACCGCAGGCCTTGCCTCGGTCCGCGGCGCCCAAGGCGTAATGATTGGCCGCCGTCCAAAGACCCTTCTGCGCATCGTCGAGCAAAGGCGCAAACCACGATCGATTTTTTTCCGTAAGCCTGATATATTCCATCTTGCCATCCTTCCTCGCATTCGCGCGGTGTCCGCCAAAACCGGCAAAATCACCGAAATGCTTTGCAAAACCGGGCCAGACGGCCGTTTTGCCGTTAGCTATCATTAACCTCTTGTAAAGGCCTAACGTCCTGTGGTTATTATACACAAGTTTTCGCGATTGTATACGGCATTCTTGAATTCTTTGAAAATTCTTTAAAAACTCGTATTTTCGTCCACGCGCTCTTCAAAAACCAGCGCCGAGCGCCTGTCCGCCGACACCCTTTTGTTTTCACCGTCCTGCGAGAGGAAGCCGCAGTCACGCGAGCGATAACCCCCGAATTCGGTAAGGCTCGTGTGCAAAACCGGTTCCCAGCGCGCGAATGCGGGCGAATGCACCGAAAAGACGGCGTCGCGCACCGGATGGAAGTTGAAGAAGAAGACGAAGCGTCCCTTGCGGTAAGCGAGCAGCTTGTCCTCTTCGTGAAAAAAGATCCGTTCCGAAGGAAAGGCGAGCAGAGCGTTTTCCTTGACGAGACGGATCATGGCTTTGTCGAAATCCCACAGGAACCGATAGCGCAGCAGATCGTTCGCGGGCAAATCCCAACGGCGGCGCGCGTGTTGATAGCTGTTGCCGTTCCCGGGGCGCGGAAAATCGATCCACTCCGGATGTCCGAACTCATTGCCCATGAAATTCAGATAGGCCTCTCCCGCGCAGGTGCAGGTGATCAGGCGAATCATCTTGTGCAGGGCCATCGCGCGGTCGATGCGCGGATTGCGCGAATCCTTGTTCATGGAGTGGTACATGTCCGCGTCCGCGAGCCTGAACATTATGGTTTTATCTCCCACAAGAGCCTGGTCGTGGGATTCGCAATAGCCGACCACCCTTTCGCGCGGACGGCGCTGCGTCAGCTCATGCCAGAGCGCGCCCACGTCCCAATCCTCGTCGCGCCGCTTGTCGAGGTAGCGGATCCACATGTCCGGAAGTCCCATGCCGAGCCTGTAATCGAAACCGAAACCGCCGTTCGCGACGGGCAGACACATGCCCGGCATGCCGCTCATATCCTCGGCAATGAGCGTGCAATCGGGTTTCACCTCGCGGCACAGCTCCGTCGCGAGCTGCAAATAGGCGACCGCGTCCAAGTCCGTGTTCATGGAAAAATACTTCCCATAATCGCCGAAGCTCGCGCCGAGCCCGTGGTCGAGATAGAGCATCGACGTGACGCCGTCAAAGCGGAAACCGTCGAAGTGGTATTCCTCCAGCCAGAATTTGAGGTTGGAGAGCAGGAAGTGCAGCACGCCCGGATTTCCGTAATCGAACAGCTTGCTGTCCCATTGCGGGTGGTCGCCGCGCGCGCCGCGATGAAAGAACTGATACACCGTGCCGTCGAAGCGCGCGAGACCTTCCGTCTCGTTTCGCGCCGCGTGGGAATGCACCAGATCGAGAAAGACCGCGAGACCCATGCCGTGCGCCGCGTCGATCAGGGATTTGAGCTCCTCCGGCGGGCCGAAGCGCGAAGAAACCGCAAAGAAATTCGATACCTGGTAGCCAAAGGAACCGTAATAGGGATGTTCCATTATCGCCATCAACTGTATGGCGTTGTAGCCGAGCTCGCGCACCTTTGGCAGCATAAAATCGCGAAACTCCGCGTAAGTGCTTATGCCGGCCTTCTCGCCGGACATGCCCACATGCGCCTCGTAGATCAGCAAGGGTTCGCCGCGTCCGCGCGCGAAGCCGGCGTCCGTCCACGAAAAAGAAGCGTCCGGCAGCCATATCCGGCCGTCGAACGCGAGACTGACGGGATCCTGCACGACGTGTTTGCAGTAGAGCGGGATGCGCTCAAAGCACTCCGACGCCGTGCGGATCAGGATGCGTACCTTGGAGCCGTGCGGCGCTTCGCCGCGCACGAAAAGCTCCCAAGTTCCATCCGCGAGCCTGCGCATCGGCAGACTCGCGCGATCCCAGCCGTTGAAATCGCCGAACAGATATATCTCCTTCGCGTTCGGCGCCCATTCGCGATATACCCAGCCGTCTTCCAAGCGATGAAAGCCGAAGAACAGGTGGCCGTTCGCGCGGGAGGACAGACTGCCCGCCCCGCCGAGCAGACGCGCGCGCATGCGCGCATAATTTTGCATGCGAAGCTCGATGTCAGCGCGAAAGGGCCGCAGAAGCGGATCGATGTCCAGTATTTCGTATGCGCCGTTCATCGCCGCTCCTTCGTCAAATTCCAATTCGATCTTCGGCTTCAATCTTCAATCTTCAATAAAAACCACTCAAACGCCGCGATGGTTTTATTCCAGTATGGAGGCCACGACGCCGGCGCCCACGGTCCTCCCGCCCTCGCGGATGGCGAAGCGCAAGCCCTCCTCGATCGCGATCGGCGTGATCAGCGTGATCGTCATCTGGATGTTGTCCCCCGGCATGCACATCTCCACGCCCTCCGGCAAGCTCAGATCTCCCGTCACGTCCGTCGTCCGGAAGTAGAACTGCGGCCTGTAGCCGTTGAAGAACGG
>JAISMX010000087.1 GCA_031276515.1 Eubacteriales Family XIII. Incertae Sedis bacterium
GCGTAGAGCTTGGGATCGGTGATCTGGAAATAAATCACCGTGTCGATCTCCATGGTGACGTTGTCCTTCGTGATCACGGGCTGCGGCGGAAAGTCTATGACGTGCTCCTTGAGCGACACTTTTTTCGCGATCCTGTCGATCAGCGGAATCTTAAAGTGCAAGCCCACCTGCCACGTGCCGCTGTACGCGCCGAGGCGCTCGATCACATAGGCCCTGGCCTGCGGCACGATTCTGATGTTTGCGGTGAGAAGACCCACGATGATGACGATCAGCAATATTACGATCCAAACTTCCATTTTCAACTCCATTCCGCCGCTTCGCGGCTTTCACAAATAAAACTTCATTCCGCTCCCGCAAAAGGCTTAACCACGAGCTTCACGCCCTCGATCCTGACCACGTCGACCGTGACGCCGTTTTCGATGCCGCGCGCGGGGTCCTCCGGCACCGCCGTCCAAAGCGCGCCGTCAACCTTCGCAAGCCCCGTGCCGAAAGGCGGCGCGGCCTCCGTCATGATGCCTCGTCTGCCCTCCATCCGCTCCGTTACGTTCTTCTCTCGCCCGATCTTCAGGCGCTTGACGGCCAAGGGCCGCGTGAAGATCAGCAAAATCACGGACACGACGAGAAACACCACGACCTGCGCGAGAAAGCTCGCGTCCGTTAGGGCTGCGATGCTCGCGGCCACCGCGCCGATCGCGAACCAGATCGTCGCCAAGCCCAGCGTCGCCGCCTCCACGAGCGCCAGAAACACGGCAGCGCCAATCCAGATTAGGGCGAGATAATCCGACCAAACCATCATATCAAAGATTCCCATATTACCTCCATTCCTTCGATCAACTCCGCCGCAACGGCTTCTTCCGGCACGGTTTTCACGATGGCGCCTCTCCGAAAAATCACGGCCCTGCCATCGCCGCAGGCCGCGCCGATGTCGGCATGCGACGCCTCGCCCGGCCCGTTTACGGCGCAGCCCATCACGGCCACGGACATGGAAGAAGCGCGGGGACGCCGCTTTTCGAGCTCGGATGCCCGCGCCGCCACGCGCCGCGCGAGCGATTCGAGATCCACGCGGCAACGGCCGCAGGTCGGACACGCGATCAGCCTTATGCATCCCGCGCGCAGATTCGCCGCCTTCAATATCTCGGATGCGAGCAAGACCTCGCGCACGGGATCGCCCGTCAGAGACACGCGCAGCGTATCGCCGATGCCGGCCAGAAGCAGCGCGCCGGCGCCCATCGCCGATTTGGTCTCGCCGCCGAGACCAAATCCCGCCTCCGTGACGCCGATGTGAAAGGGATATGGCGTCCCGGCGGCCGCCGCCAAATGCGCCTCTTGGTTCACGCGCAAATCCGAGGACTTCATGGAAACGACGATGTCGAAAAATTCGAGCGATTCCAGCGCCGCGACCTGCGCGAGAGCGCTCTCCGCGAGGGCCGCCCCGGTGGGACCGCCGTGCTTTTCGAGAAGCCGGCGCTCGAGGGAACCCGCGTTGACGCCGACGCGAATCGGCACGCGCCGCTCCTTCGCAAGCGCGACGACGGCCTTCACGGCTTCGGCGCCGCCGATGTTCCCCGGATTGATGCGTATCTTGTCGGCGCCGGCGCGCAGCGCCGCAAGCGCGAGCCTGTGATCGAAGTGAATGTCGGCCACCAAGGGCAGCCGGCTCGCCCTCTTGACGCGGCCGAAAGCCTCGGCGGCTTCCGCGTCGGGGATCGCGCATCGGACGATGTCGCAGCCCGCCTCGGCGAGCGCGTCGATCTGCCGCAGCGTCGCCGGGACGTCGCGCGTGTCCGCGTTCGTCATGGACTGTATGCTGACGGGAGCGCCGCCGCCGATCACGACTCCCCCGCAATCCACCGGCTTTGTCTCGCGACGCGTCGCCATGGCGCTCAAAACGCGAAACGCGCGACGTCTTGGACTGTCACGAAGATCATGAGGGCAAAGAGCAGCATGAGGCCAACAAAATGAACCTTGCCCTCCATCTCGTCGGTCACGGCCCTGCCCGTGATCTTGCGGATGAACAGGAACACGAACCTGCATCCGTCGAGCGCGGGTATGGGCAGCAGGTTCACGATGCCCAAATTCAGGCTGATCAGCGCCGTGAGCTGCGCGAGCTGCAAGATTCCGTTCTTCGCCACGTCGCCCACGATGTAGACGATGCCCACCGGCCCGGTCAATTCTCGCACCGGAACCTCTCCCGTGAAGAGCATGCCGAAGGCCTCGAGCATGGACGCGCCCAGATTCCAGGTGGCGCGAAAGCCCAGCAGCAGCGCCGGTCCGACGTTGCGCGCGCGCCGTTCCGACGCCGGCGTGATTCCGATCTTGCGCAGCCCGTCGTCGCCCATGTAAAAACCGCTTTCGAGCCGCATTTCGGCGCCGTCGCGCAGAACCCCTATCGCGACGACGTCTCCCGTCGCCGCGGTCACGGCGGGGGGAATGTCCTCCCATTTCTCAATGGGACGGTCGCCCACGGACACGATGCGGTCGCCGGGCGCGACGCCGGCCGCTTCCGCCGGACTGCCCGCTCCGACCTCCGAAACGACGGTGGACGGCGTGCCGTTCCAAAAGATCACGGCGGAGAGGATCAGCACGGCCAAAAGCACGTTCATCAGCGAGCCGGCCAAGAGCACCAGAGCCTTCGCGGGGAGCGGTTTTTTGCCGAAGGATTTCGGATCGTCGGAACCCTCGTCCTCCCCTTCCATCGCGCAAAAGCCGCCGATGGGGAAGGCGCGCAGCGTGTACGCGGTCTCGCCCTTCTTGAAGCCGAAGAGCTTGGGACCCATGCCGAGGGCGAATTCGTTCACGCGGACGCCGACGGCCTTGGCCGCGATCAGATGCCCGAGCTCATGCGCGAAGATCAGCAGGCAGAATATGATTATCGCGTATACGATCGTCATTGCGAACCTCCGTTGTGCGGTTACGCGGAACAGGCGCGGTGAACGCCCTCGAGCACGCGCGCGCGCACGGCGGCGTCGATGCGCAGGATGTCGTCCACGTCGCGCGCGGCGCTTTGAACATGGCGGTCCATCGCCCTTTCCAGATGGAGCTGTATGTCAAGGAAGCGAATCTTGCCTTCGAGAAACAGGCTGACCAGTATTTCGTTCGCCGCGTTGAGCGCGATGGGACTGCTGCCGCCCGCGCGCATGGCCTCGCGCGCAAGGCGCAAACAGGTGAAGGTCTCCGCGTCCGGCGGCTCGAAATCGAGCGCCCGCAGCTTGCGGAAATCCAGCGGCGCCACATCCGCCGGCCAGCGCTCGGGGAAGGAAAGCGCGTAGGAGATCGGCCCCTTCATGTCCGGCGAACCCAGCTGCGCGATCACGGCGCCGTCCGCGTATTCCACCATCGAATGGATGACGCTCTGCGGCTGAATCACGATCTCTATCCTGTCCTCTCCGACGCCGAACAGCCGGCCCGTTTCGATCAATTCCAAGCCTTTGTTCATCATCGTGGCGGAATCGACGGTGATCTTCCTCCCCATCTTCCAATTGGGATGCGTCAGGGCCTGCGACACGGTGACGCCGTTCAGGCGTTCCTTGGTATAACCGCGAAACGGCCCGCCCGAGCCGCAGAGCAGGATCCGCGTGACCGCGTCCGCGGGACCCCTTTGCAGACACTGGAAGATGGCGCTGTGCTCGCTGTCCACCGGGATGATGGAAAGCCCTCGCTTTCGGCTTTCGGCCATGACCAATTCGCCGCCCGCGACGATGGTTTCCTTGTTCGCGAGCGCGATGTTCTTGCCGCCGCGTATCGCGCGCCAGGTCGGAACGAGACCGGCTATGCCCGAGATCGCGTTGAACATGAGGTCGCAATCGCCCTTCTCCGCCGCAAGCGCAAGGCCGTCCGCCCCCGCGAGAAATTCGGTGCGCGGAAATTCCTTCGACAGCGCGCGGATCGCGCCGTCCGTCGCGTCCGCGACGACGGCGAGCTCGGGTTTCAGCTTTCTGATCTGCGCGCGAAACGGATCGATGTTCCCGCCGCAGGTGAGCACCGTCGCTTTCAGCTTGTCCGGATTTTTCTCTATGATGCGAACCGTCTGCGTTCCGACGGAACCCGTGGAACCAAAAATTCCAATTTTTTTCATATTTTCCTTTTAATGGTCCTACACTGTCATGGGAATGACCACCACTGCGTAATAGTACACGGACGGCGCCGTAAAGAGCACGCTGTCAAAGCGATCCAATATGCCTCCATGTCCCGGAATCAGGCCGCCGTAATCCTTTACGCCCAAATTGCGCTTGAACACGGAGGCCGTGAGGTCGCCGAGCTGCGAGACGACGCCGCCAATCGCGCCGATGATCAGGCAGTGCGCAAACAGCGCGGGCATGAGCAAATATCCGAACGCGCCGCAGAAAACGACGCCGCCGACGAAGCCTCCCACCGCGCCCTCCACCGTCTTTTTCGGGCTTATGGAGGGGCAGAGCTTGTGTCGTCCGAGCGCACGTCCCGTGAAAAAGGCCATGATGTCCGTTCCGAAAGCCGCGAGAAAGATCAGCCACACCATGCGCCCGTACCGCGGAAGCTGTTCGACCAGCGCCACGTGATACGAAAAAAAACAGACGTACACGATCCCCGTCAGCGTCGCCATGCCGTCCTCGATCCTGCGTCCCGCCGAGTTGAACAGATACAGGAAGGACAGCGCGGCCGCAAGAAAAAGCCAGAGCGAGTGGAAGACGGCCGACTGCGGCGCGAACAGGTTGATGCAATACAGGCCGACGGCCGCCAAATGCGCGATCGCGTGCGACGGACGCGCTCCTTTGCCCTGTGCGCGAGCGGCGGCCTGCTCAAAGGCCCGGAAAAACTCGCGCACGCACAACACGCCGACGATAAAGCAAACAGCGAGGAGCAAGCGGCCCCCGACGAACACGACGGCGAGCAGTGGCAGCATGATTAGGCTTGAGACGACGCGCAGCTTCATTCGACCCGTCCTTTTGGCGATGGATTGTTTTGGCCCGCGGGGGGAGCGTCGCCAAAACGGCGTTCCCTGCCCCGGTATTCCTCCAGCGCTTTTTCAAACTCGCGCGGGGAGAAGTCCGGCCAATACGCGTCCGAAAAGACGAATTCGCTGTAGGCGCTCTGCCAGAGCAGGAAATTGGACAGACGCCGCTCGCCCCCCGTGCGTATGATTAAATCGGGATCCGGCATTCCGGCCGTATAGAGCCTGTCCGAGATCAGCGCTTCATCGAGTTCGGACAACGCGAGCCGCCCCGCCAGCGCGTCTTCGGCGATGGAGCGCAGACCGCGCGTGATTTCGTCCCGGCTTCCGTAGTTCAGAGCGATGTTGAAGCGCATACCGTCGTTGTTCGCCGTGGTTTCGATCGAGCGCTTCAAGCGCTCGACCGCGTTTGCGGGCAATTTCCCGTAATCCCCGAGAATGCGGACCTTCACGTTGTTCGCGTTGAGCTCCGCGAGCTCCCTGTCCACATACACGACCAGCAGATTGAAGATGCCGGAGACCTCCTCGGCGGCGCGCTTCCAGTTCTCCGTGGAGAAAGCGTAAACCGTGAGATGGCGAACGCCCAGCGAGGCCGCCCGTTTCACGATCTCCTTCATGGCGAGCATGCCCGCGTTGTGACCCGCCAGCCGAGGCAAGCCGCGCGCGCGCGCCCAGCGCCCGTTCCCGTCCATTACAATACCGACATGGACGGGTATGCGATTTGCATCCGTCATATTCCGCACACCGTGAGCTCGACGCGATCCGAAGCGCCGTCCGCGCGCAGCCTGATCACGCGAAGCCGCCCCTCGGAAGCGTCCCTTCGCGGCGCCCGCGTCTCGACGACGCGAAACGCGAAGCCCGCGGTTTCCAGCAGGCGCGCGGCTTCCTCCGCGTCCAGGAGCAGAACATCCGGCAAGCCGGCGAGCGCAGCGTTCATCAGACCTCCATGATTTCCTTTTCTTTCTCCGCGATGATGGCGTCTATTTCCTTGATGCTCTTGTCCGCCTTTTTTTGAACCTCGTCCAACTCGTTTTTCAAGTCGTCCTCGGTCAGCTCCCCGGCCTTTTCTTGCTTCTTGAGCGCATCGTTGGCGTCGCGGCGCTCGTTTCTGATGGCGATCTTGGCGTCCTCGCCGTATTTCCTGACGAGCTTGGTCAGCTCCTTTCTCCGCTCCTCCGTGACCGGAGGAATCGAAAGGCGTATGACTTTGCCGTCGTTCGCGGGGTTGATGCCGAGGTTCGCGACGTTGATGGCTTTTTCGACGCTGTGCAGCGATTTGGGGTCAAAGGGCGAGATCATGAGGCTGCGAGGATCCGGCGCCGCGATGCTCGCGATGTTTTTGAGCGGCGTGGGCGTTCCGTAATAATCGACCGTCACCTTGTCGAGCAGCGCGGGATTCGCGCGGCCGGCCCTGACGGTGTTCAGGTTTTCTTTCAGAGCCGCTATGCTTTTTGCGGATTTTTCATCCAAAACCCGCTGTACGTCGATGCTCATACCAAAACCTCCTTAGCGTTAGAGCGCGTTTTTGTGTCGTTGGTTCCATTCAAAGCACAAGATTGGAAAAAATATTCGGACTGCGGTCTCCCGCCCGGCGCGCGCGGCGCGCGACCGGAGGGGATGGCCTTCATCGGACGATGGTGCCGATGTCCTCGCCGTACACGGCCCTGAGCACGTTGCCGGGCTCCGAAAGGCCGAACACGTGTATGGGAATGTCGTTGTCGCGGCAGAGAGAAGCCGCCGTGGAATCCATGACGCCGAGGCCTTTTTCGAGCACTTCGCGGTGCGTCAGCGCGCGGTAGCGGACGGCGTTTGGATTTTTTTGCGGATCGTCGGAATACACGGCGTCCACCTTTTTCGCGAGCAGGATGATGTCCGCCTCGATCTCCGCCGCGCGCAGCGCGGCCGTCGTATCCGTCGAGAAGAAGGGATTCCCCGTTCCGGCCGCGAAAATCACGACGATTTTGCGGTCTAAGTGCGCCATGGCCCGCCGCCTGATGTAGGGCTCCGCGATCTCGCGCATTTCGATGGCGGTCAGCACCCGCGTCTCTATGCCCTTGGCTTCGAAAGCGGTTTGCAGGGCGAGGGCGTTGATCACCGTCGCCAGCATGCCCATATAGTCGGCGGTCGCGCGATCCATGCTCTTGCCGGTTCTGCCGCGCCAAAAATTGCCGCCGCCCACCACGACGGCGATCTCCACGCCGAGCGCGACGATTTCCTTGATCTGATTCGCCACCTGCGAAAGCATCTCCTCGTTCAAGCCGAATTTGCTTTCGCCGGCCAGCGCCTCGCCGCTGATTTTCAGGACGATTCGCTTGTATTTGGGCGGTCTGCTCCCCTCCATCCCTCTCTCCTTCTCCGCGGGCGTCTCCCTTTTCTTTCTTCCTACGGTATTATACATCAAATCGCGCACTCATTCAATAGGAAAATCTTGGAATCAGGAAAATCGCGGGCGAACCATCATTCGCTTGACAGCAAATCCGTTTATAAAATATAATGAAGCATAAAATGAGCCGAGGGGCTCTTTCGTATTCATAAGGAGGATGGAATATGCAAATCAAAATCATGAAAAGGCTCGCGCTCGCGCTGCTCTGCGGCGCCGTGGCGCTGACGGCCTTCACCGCCTGCGGCGGCGGCAAGAATTACCGCTCGCTCGACGAGATCAAGGAGAGCGGCGAGCTCGTGATGCTCACGAACGCGACCTTCGAGCCCTTCGAGTACGTGAGCGGCGGCGAAGTCGCGGGCGCGGACGTCGATCTCGCGCAAATGATCGCGGACGAGCTCGGCGTCGAGCTGCGCATCGTCGACATGGACTTCGATCTCCTTGTCGAAGCGCTGAAAAGCGGCAAGGGCGACCTCATCGCGGCGGGCATGACGGCGAATCCCGAACGCGCGGAGCAGGTGGACTTCTCGAGCGTCTACGTGAAGAACGGCCTGCTCATCATCGTGCCGGCCGGCAGCGACATAGCGGGCGGCGCCGACCTCGCGGGCAAGCGCGTGGCCGTGCAGGAGGCGACCACCTCCGACGACTTCGCGACGAATGAGGTGGAGGGCGCGGAGGTTCTGCGCTTCAAGGACGCCATAGCCACGGGCGACGCGGTGCGCAACGGCAAGGCCGACGCGGCCGTGCTCGACATCAAACCCGCCGAGGGCGTCGTCGCGAACAGCGGCGGCGAGCTTGAGCTGCTGCCCGATCCCGTGACGCAGGAAGACACTTCCATGGCCGTCGCCAAGGGCAACGCGGAGCTGCTCGCGGTCGTCAACGAGGTGCTCGACGCGGCCATCGCGGACGGAACGGTGGACGCGCTGATCCAAAAGCACATGGACGCCACGACGTCCGAATGACGGCGCGGGGAAGCCGATTATGGAAACGCTTGTGAACAGCCTGTCGCGGGCGCTCCTGCGCGACGACCGCTGGAAGATGTATTTGCAGGGTCTCGAATTGACGCTGTTGATCGCCGCGGTGGCCTGCGTCATAGGCATCGTGATCGGCATATTGGTCGCCGGCGCGAAGGTTGCGGCGCAGGACGCGAAAAACCCCGTCCTGCGCGCGCTGAACCTCATCTGCGAGGCCTACACGACGGTGATACGCGGAACGCCCCTCGTCGTGCAGCTCCTGATTCTCTACAGCATGGCGGCCATACCGAACGGGCTGACCGCCTGCTTCATTGGCTTTGGTCTCAACTCGGGCGCTTACGTTTCCGAGATATTTCGCAGCGGCATACAATCCGTGGACGTCGGGCAGATGGAAGCGGGGCGCTCGCTCGGCCTCTCGCACGGAACGACGATGCGCTTCGTCATCCTGCCGCAGGCGATCAAGAACGTCCTGCCCGCGCTTTTCAACGAGTTCATCGCCCTCGTGAAGGAAACGTCCATCGCCGGCTACATAGCCGTCAACGAATTGACGAAGATGGCCAACGGCATCAAGAGCCGCACCTACGACTTCACGCCCTTCCTGCTGGCGGCCATCATTTACCTGCTGCTCACATTCGTGCTCACGCGCCTGCAAAAACGCATAGAGAGGAGGTTCGCAAGGAGTGATAAGAACCGTTGACCTGCACAAGAGCTTCGGCGAGCTTCCCGTGCTGAACGGCATCGACGAGCGCATCGAGCGGGGCGAAAGGGTGGCCATAATCGGGCCGTCCGGCGCCGGCAAGAGCACCTTCCTGCGCTGTCTCAACCTGCTCGACGTTCCCACGAGCGGCGAGGTGTGGTTCGAGGGAGAAAACATCACCGACCCCGGCCGGGACGTAAACGCGACGCGGCGCCACATCGGGATGGTGTTTCAGCATTTCAACCTTTTTCCCAACATGACCATACTGGAAAACATCACGCTCGCGCCCGTGAAGCTGCGCTTGAAAAGCGCCGCGGAGGCCGCCGAGAGCGCGCTGGCGCTGCTCGACCGCATCGGGCTCGCGGACAAGGCGAACGCGTATTCCGCGACGCTGTCGGGCGG
>JAISMX010000128.1 GCA_031276515.1 Eubacteriales Family XIII. Incertae Sedis bacterium
CGGTGCTTCGGTTTTGGGGCAAGGAGATCGAAAAAAACGCGGCCGGCTGCGCGGACGTCGTGGAGGCCGCGCTCAAAGAAGCGGAGGAGAAAGCGAAGGCGCGCAAGGGCCGCGCGAAACCCCGAACAACTCCGTGAGGGTACAATTCAAACTTATTCAACTTATTTTCGCTTTTCCCCGTTTGCTCTTGCAGTTTTTGCTCCGTTGTTGTACTATATTGTTATACTTGACATCGAAAAAAAGCACGCCGGCGCGGGTCCGCGCCGCCGCCGCAGGAACCCTGAAAGGAGCACGGCAACCGATATGGAAGGAACTTCGTTTATGCAAACCGACATATTGTTGGAATCCGGTACGAATGAACTCGAAATAATGGAGTTCACGATCGCGGGCGAGATTTTCGGCATCAACGTGGCGAAGGTGCGCGAAATCATGAAGTTTTCGCCGGTGAAGCCGATGCAGAACGCGCATCCCGCGATAGAGGGAATATTCAAGCCCCGCGAGGACGTGATCACGGTGATCGATCTGGCAAAGTACCTCGGTCTCGGCGCGTCCGAATACCTTGAACGCGATATATTCATGATTACGGAATTCAACAGCCAGGTGATCGGTTTTCACGTGCATTCCGTGGTCGGAATCGACAGAATCTCCTGGAACAACATCAAAAAGCCCGACTCGGTGATCTACGGCGGCGGCGAGGGCGTCGCCACCGGCATAGCCGAATACGACGGCCGGCTGATCACGATACTCGACTTCGAGAAGATCGTGGCGGAGATATCGCCGCTGACGAGCATACAGGTTTCCGATATAGAAAAGCTCGGGCCGCGCGTGCGCTCAAACCTGCCGATACTGATCGCGGAAGACTCCATGCTGCTTTCCAAGATGATTCTGGAATCGCTGCACAAGGCCGGATACGTGAACACGATCAAGACCGACAACGGGCAGGAAGCCTTCGATTTTCTCGAAGAAGCCAAGCACGAGGGCGACATAAACGCGCACGTGGCCTGCGTGATCTCCGACATCGAAATGCCGCGCATGGACGGGCATCACCTGACGAAGCTGATCAAAACCGATCCCGTGCTCAAAACGCTCCCCGTCATCCTGTTTTCCTCGCTGATCAATGAAGAAATGAAACTCAAGGGCAAGGAGGTCGGCGCGGACGCGCAGATATCGAAGCCCGAAATCACGAATTTGGTGCGGCTCATAGATCAATTGGTCGGTTCCGAGAAGTCCTGAACGCGTGTGCCCGGCTTGAGCCGGTTCGAGTTTGCTTGCGACGCCTTGGGGCGGCGGGCGGATGTCCGCCGCCCTAACTTTCGCAGCTGCGCATGGCGCGTATCGTTTCTTCGATCAGCCGGTCGAGCTCCCAGCCCAGCATTTCCGCGCCCCGCTCGATGGTTTCGCGGGAGCATCCCGCCGCGAAATTCAGGTTTTTGTACTTCTTCTTCACGGATTTCAGCTCCAGGTCTTGCACGCTTTTTGAAGGCCGCATGATGGCACAGGCCCAGATGAGCCCCGTCAGCTCGTCGGCGGCGAACAGCACCTTTTCCATCTCGTGCTCCGGCGCGTATTCCGAACCCGACAGGCCGTAGCCGTGGCTGGCGACGGCGCGGATCAAATCCGCGCTCGCGCCCCGCTCCTTCAGAATCTCCTGTATCTTGACGCAGTGCTCGTCCGGATACAGCTCAAAGTCCAAATCGTGCAGCAAGCCCACCTGCGCCCAGAAATCGGCTTCCTCCGCATAGCCGAGCTTTTCGGCGAAGTACCGCATGACGCCTTCCAGCGTCAGCGCGTGCCGCAGGTGAAATTCCTCCTTGTTGTATTCCCCGAGAAGCGCAAGCGCTTCCTCTCGCGTGAAATCCAAGGCTCTTGCCATATTTTCCTCCGTTTTGCGTTTTTTCACGCGCGGCGGCCGCCGCTCTCGCGAGGCGGCGGCCGCCGCGCGCCGCGCGATTTTCGCGCGACTTTAGACGGCGAGCACCGACGTTTTCAGCGTGATGTCGAGCTCCGCCGCGCGCGCGAAGTAGTAATCGATCTCCGATTCCGTGAGCATGTCCGAGGTGATCAGGCCGGTCTGCTCGTACTTGTCGTTCACGAACATCTCCGTGAAAAGCGCGCCGCCCTGTCCCGTGAGATACATTTCGGCGGTAAGGCCCGCGCGATTGAAGGATTCGATGAAGCCCGGCGCGAAAACGTGCGTTTCCACGCGGACGTTTTGGCCCTTCCTTTTGCCGTAAGCCTCGACGACCATGCAGCCGGAATCGGACACCAGTCCCTCGTCGATGATCGCGCGTATTTCCTCCTTGTACTTGGGCGCGGGCGGCACGTGCGCGAGCACGAAATCGAAGGGTACGATGGTCATCCCCTTGAAATCCTCCGGCTCTCTGGACAGCATGCCCGCCCTGTACAGCGGCTCCGCGAACTGTATGCCCGCACCGCCGTATTTGAAGTAGATGTTCTTCGCCCCCTTGAAATACTTCTCCGCGTTGAGCCCCATGTACACGGGTTCGTCGTGCGCGTGCTCGACGAAGCAAACGGGCTTGTCCATATAGCCGTATTGCCTGTAAATCGGCAGACTGAACGGGGGCGTCCGCGTGATTTTGCCGTTCTCGAAGGCGAAGGCGTCGTCGCTCATGTCGTTGAGCGCCGTCACGGGCGACCACCAATACGGCTGGAAGCGCTTGGCTTCCACGCCTTCCCAGACGATGTTGTATATGGTGTCGCAGCTGTCGAGCTCCCGGACGGCCACGCGCGTCGCGGCGCAGATCAGGCCCGGCGCCGAGCCCGTGCCGACCACCGCGAGCTTGCCGCGGGCCTCGAAGCGCGGGCCGTACTCCGCCAACAGCAGCTTTATCCCGGAAATCCAATTGTCGGATATGGCTTCGGGCGCGGCGAAGTCCTGATAATTCGCGCCCGCCGCGAGCGCGGCTTCAAGCGCGTTTGCGCCAAATTGCAGGGGCAGCGCGTTCACGATCAGATCGGAGCCCCGCGCGATTTCCTTTATGCCGGCGACATCCGAGGCGTCCACGCGCGCCCCGCGTCCCTTTGTGAGGATGCGCACCAGCGCGTCCACGGCTTTGTCGTCCCGGTCGGCGCAGACGATCTCCGAAACGCCGGCCTCTTCGTCCATGCGCTGCGCGACCGTGGAGCCCTGCGCCCCCGTGCCCAAAACGAGAATCTTTTTACCCATACGAAATCAACACCTCCATTGTGTCGGGTTACAAGAAACCGGTCGGCAACTGCTCAAACGGCCGCCCTTTTTTCGCGGATCCTCCGGCGATCTTTGAAAAAACTTCGCCCGTTCGAGTAGCTTGCCCGGTTTTCCAAATGAATTGCGATCAAAATTATTATATACCGCGAGCGAGCGGATTGCAAACGAAAT
>JAISMX010000130.1 GCA_031276515.1 Eubacteriales Family XIII. Incertae Sedis bacterium
GCGAGCCGCGTGACGCGGCCCTCGTCGACGGAGATCTTCATCGACATCGCGCCGACGGGAACGACGCCCGTGACGCGGACCTTGGGATTCAGGGCCTTCACGATGAGCGCGATGCCGGATATGAGCCCGCCGCCGCCGATCGGCACGAGTATCTCGTCCGCGTCGGGCAGATCGGCCAGTATTTCGAGTCCCGCCGTGCCTTGTCCGCAGATGATCTCGTAGTCGTCGAAGGGATGGATGAAGGTGTGGCCGCGCTCCTCGGCCAGAGCGAGCGCCTTGCCGTAGGCGTCGTCGTACATGTCGCCGTGTATGAGAACCTCCGCACCGTAGGACTTCGTCGAGTTCACCTTCAAAAACGGCGTCACGTTCGGCATGACGATGATCGCCGGTATGCCCTTCATCTTCGCGGAAACGGCGACGCCCTGCGCGTGGTTTCCGGCCGACGCCGCGATCACGCCGCGCTTTCCCTCCTCGGGCGAGAGACGCGCGATTTTGTTGTAGGCGCCGCGAATCTTGTAAGAGCCCGTCGCCTGCAGGTTTTCCGGCTTGATATAGACGTTGCAGCCGCGCTCTTCGCTGAAAAAGTCGCTGTAAATCAGCGAAGTGGGGCGGAGCACGCCCCGCAGTCCCTCCGCCGCCTTCAATATGTTCGCCTTGTGATCCTCTTTGAGAAAACGTTCCACATCTTCCTGTTTCATAGACACCTC
Source organism: Eubacteriales Family XIII. Incertae Sedis bacterium (assembly GCA_031276515.1). Taxonomy (GTDB): domain Bacteria; phylum Bacillota; class Clostridia; order Peptostreptococcales; family Anaerovoracaceae; genus JAITLA01. Next base: position 708 of record JAISMX010000130.1, read on the forward strand.
TCCGTAAGCCGCAATCTTTAAATCATTAATAGTTTAATTGCATATCGGACAATAGTCAAGGAATATGCGGACAAAAAGCTTATACGATCTCCAGCGTTTCTTCCGTCGCGCAAGCGCGTTCGATGTGAAAGGATTTCAGCGCGGGGCGGCCGGACAGGGATAGAATCAGATAACTGGCCTGCGGGTCGCGCGCAAGGCGAATATCTTCCGGAGACAGACGCGCGGGCGTATTCGGATGAGAATGGAAGTTGCCGAGAGGGATAAGCCCGCCGGCGCGCATGTCGCGAACGGCCGCGAGCTGTTCCTTCGGATCGATGGAAAAATGCGTGGGACTCGCGTCCAAATTGGAGAGCGGGTACACGCGGCGCACGATTTTGACATCGCCGCGCACCTCACCCGCGATGAGGCCGCAGACCTCGTTGGGAAGTCCGCGTTCGGCGAACGCCAGCATCCCGGCGTACGCCGCGGCGGAAAGGCGCACGGTCACGGCGCGACCTCGCAGACGGCGCCCGGATAGTCAAAGGGCGCGGCAATCGTCGGGCTGTTCCCGCAAACCCGGCAGGCTTCCCTGCGCGGCAGCCGTATCTTGCGAAAATCCTGCGCGAGCGCGTCGTAGGTCAACAGCGCGCCCGTCAGAAGCTCTCCCGCGCCCGTGAAGTATTTGATCGCCTCCAGCGCCTGCAAACTCCCGATGACGCCGGCCATGGCGCCGACGACGCCGGCTTGGCTGCACGTGGGAACCGCGTCCGGCGGAGGAGGCTCGTTGAAGGCGCAGCGATAGCAGGGGCCTTCGCCCGGAACATAGGTCATCAGCTGTCCGCGAAATCGGATGATGCCGGCGTGCGAGAAAGGCTTTTTCGTCAGAACGCAGGCGTCGTTTATGAGAAATTTCGCGGGAAAATTGTCCGTGCCGTCCAAAACGAAGTCATACCCTGCGATCAGCGCGTCGATGTTGGCGGCGGACACGAAACATACGTGCGTTTCGACGCGCGTTTCGGGATTGACCGCGCGCATGCTCTCCGCTGCGGACTCCGCCTTCTCCTTGCCGATATCACCCGTGCCATGGATGATCTGCCTCTGCAAATTGGACAGATCCACGCGATCCGCGTCGGCTATGCCGATGCGCCCGACGCCCGCCGCCGCGAGATACAGGGCCGCCGGTGCGCCGAGGCCGCCCGCTCCGATGATCAGCACGCTCGCCGCCGACAACTTCTTCTGCCCCTTGACGCCGATCTCCTTCAGGATGATGTGGCGGGAATATCGTTCGAGCTGTTCGTTTGAAAAGCTCATTCGCCTCCACCTCCCATAAAATACAGAAATTCCACGTTATCCCCTTCTTTGAGGACGATCTCGTCAAAGGCCGCCGATTCCACAAAGTCGTCGTTCAGGGCCACCGTCACGTATTCCGGCGTTTCCACATTCTCCTGCTTGATCAGCGCGGACAAGCGCAGACCCTCGGGATAATCCTTAAACTTTCCACCCACGATAATTTTCATGCTTTCCTCCGGTGCGGCCCCGGGCCGCCTTCAACAATATCCGCATTCTTCCTCCGCGCGTGGCGCTTGAGCAGTCACACCTCGGCCGTTTTTCGCACGAACAGCGTATACGTACCATCTCCGTTGTCCGCGAGCTTCAAAATCTTATGCCCTTCCTCTTTCACGCTGCGAGGCACATTTTGCACCGGTTCGCCGTCGTTCATGCGCAGGGCGAGCACGGCGCCCGCGTCCAGCTCTTCCAAGGCCGCTTTTGCCCGCACGAAGGTGATGGGACATACCGCGTCCGTGATGTCCAGGGCCGCGTCGGCGGCGGGCATATTCTCAAGTTTATCCATTATATGCCTCCAATATCTTGTTTTCAAACAAATCCCAACCTCCGCGCTCGATGGCCGTGCGGAAGCGCTCTCCCTCCTTCGCGTGCGCGTCGAAAAAATCCAGCGCCGCGTCCGTGACGCGAAAGAGCCTCTCTTTTTCCCGAAACGCGGGCAGAACGGCGCGGCCCTTCGCTATTTTGTTGCCGAACATACCGCCGAAGGAAAGCAGGTAGGCGCTTTCGCCGCGCCAAGCGTCCGTGGGACAGGATTTCGCGCAGCGCCCGCAATACGTGCAGCGCGCGGCGTCCAAGACGATCTCGCCGTCCTTTTCGGAGAGAGCGTCCTCGCGGCAGACTTTCAGACAGACGCCGCAAAGCGTGCAGTCCTCCTTGAACCAGCGGACGATGTAAGCGCCTTTGACGCCCACGTCGTTTTCCTCCGCTTTCAGGCAGTTGTTCTGACAGCCCGTGACGCCGAACTTGAATTTGTGCGGAAGCGATCTTCCGTAATAGCGCGCCGAAATTTCAACGGCCAGCTCGCTCGTCTCGATGCAGCCGCTCGGGCAGACGGAAGAGCCCTGACAGGCCGTGACCGTACGCACGCGCGGACCGCAGACGCCCGTATCCACGCCGCCCGCCCGCAGCGCCTCCCCGACGGCGTTCACGTCCTCCAACCTGATGAAGGGTATCTCCACGCCCTGCCTCGACGTCAGATGCACGTAGCCCTTGCCGAATTCCCGCGACACGCGGGCGACGGTTTCGATCTGCTCCGCCGTCAGATTGCCTCCCACGACCTTCAAGCGAAGCGAAAAGCGATTCTTCTGCACTTGACGCATAAATCCGCCCCTTTTCAGAGCGGCATAATCCGCTTCCATAAATATACTCCTCCTTTTTAATATTCCGCTTGCGGCGCCGCAAGCGGCTCGTTCTCCGGCGCCCCATTTCCGGCGTCGACGGCGCCGCCGTCGCGCGCAAGCGTGTAACGAAACAAAGCGCCCGGATCGCCGAGCCTGACCGAAACGCCCAGCGCGCGCCGCACGCCGGCCGCGGCGGCGGGCCGATCCGGCGGCCCCTCGAAGGCAATGCGGCCTTCCTCCAGCAACGCGACGCGATCCGCGAAGGAAAAAGCCTGCTGCAGGTCGTGCAGGGCCGCGACGACGGTTCTGCCCTCCCTTCGCAGCTTCGCGACGATTTCAAGCACATCCATCTGCGCCCGTATATCCAAAAATGCCGTGGGCTCGTCCAAGAGCAGAATCTCCGTGTCCTGCGTTAGCAACATGGCCAAGTAAACCCGCTGCCGCTGTCCCCCGGAGAGTTCATTTACATTTTTATCCAGCAACTCCTCCGTGCGCGTCAGCGCCGCCGCGCGCGCCACATGCGCGACGTCCCGCGCGCTAAGAGCGCCCGCGAAGCGCAGCTGCGGGTAGCGTCCGTGCGCGATCAGCGTCCGCGCCGTCATATCGGGTATGGGGCGCGTCTGCGGGAAATAGCCCACGAGCCGCGCCCGCGCCTTGCGGTGAAGCGCGTACAGAGATTGTTCGCCAAATCTCACTTCGCCCGCGCGCGGCAAAAGCAGACCCGCCATGACCCTGAGCAGCGTGGATTTTCCGCTGCCGTTCGCGCCCACCAACACCGTCAGCGCGCCCGGCGCGGGAGAAAAATCCACGCCTCTGAGCACGAGATCTCCGCCGTAACCCGCTTCGAGGCCGAAAATTCGCATCGCCGCGCGCCCGTTCACGATAGAACGCGGCCCCGCTTCCCGGTCATGAGCAGGTACAGAAAAAAGGGCGCGCCCAGAAAGGAGAGCGGTATCCCAACGGGCGCCTCATACGGCGCAAAGAGCGTGCGCGCGAGCAGATCGCAGAGCAGGACCAAGGAGGCTCCCGCAAAAGCCGCGACGGCGATGAGCGGGAGCGTCTTGCCCGCCGCGTCCCCGCCGCGAAGCGCGCGCCGCGCGATATGCGGCACGATGAGACCGACAAAGCCGATCATGCCGCATATACTCACCGCGCCCGCGGCCAGCGCCGCGCCGCACAGCACCGCGGACAGGCGCACGGCGCGCGCGGGCAGCCCGAGGGAGGAAGCCACATCGTCGCCGAGCCGCAGGATGTCGAGCCGCCCCGCCAGCAGAATCGCGCCCGCGAAACCCGCGCAGAGACAGGGCAGAGCGAAAAAGACGGAATCCATCGCGGCGACGCCCGCGAAGCCGCCGATGGAAAACGCGGCGCGATCCACGAGGATGTCGGGGCGCCACGTGACGATGGCGTCGATGACGGCCGACGAAAAGGCGGACAGCGCCACGCCGGCCAGCACGATGGTCAGCCGCGAAGCCCCCGCCCTGCGCGAAATGAGCATGACGAGACAGGCGTTGCCCATGGCGCCCGGCAGCACGGCCGCGCCGCGAACCGCGGGAACGTGCGGAAAGAGCAGCGCGCCGATCACGAACCAAAGGCCCGCGCCGGCGTTCACCCCTATGGTCGAGGGGCCGGCCAGGGGATTTCCGAGCGCGTTTTGCAGCAGCACGCCCGAAACGGCCAGAGAAGCGCCGCAGAGCGCGCAGGCCAGCGTCCTGGGCCAGCGCAGCACGGAGAGCAGCAATCGCGACCGCGCGGGAAGCGCGCCGCCCGTCGCCCAAGCCAGCACCTCCGCCGGCGGAATCCGGACGGCGCCGACAAAAAGACTGCACAGCATGAGACAGAGCGTCAAAAAAGCGGCCGCCGCGGCGAGCAGCGGCGCCGGCGGGGCGTCAGCCGAAAACATCGGGGTATAGAATTTTGCCGAGCGCTTCATAGGCCTCCCCCCAGCGGCGATTGGGCTTAAAGTGGAACAGCTCCTTGGGCAGGACCGCAAAGCGGCCGTTTTGCACCGCTTTCAGGCTTCCCCACAGCGGACCGTCCGTCAGCGCGCGCGCGAGCGCGGCCATGGAGGCCGTCTCGTCCGAGCCGAGCGTGACGACGAATATATGGTCGGGATCCAGCGACAGAACGCTCTCCAAACTCAGTTCCTTGAACACGGCGTTCGAGGGATCCGCCGCGCCGACGGCGCCGAAAGCTTCCGCCATCGCGCAGACGCTGTGGTCGCCCGCGATGGCTTTTACGTCCGACGAGCTCGCGCGCAGCAGCAGATACGTCGGGGCGCGCTCCCGGGGCGCCCGCGCCAGCAAGGCTTCGATGCGCGCCCTCTGCGCGAGACCGTTCGCTTCGTACAGATCCGCGCGCCCCGTGAGCTCGGTAAATCGCTTTAGTGCGTCCAAATATTGCTCAAAGCTGTCGACTTCCACGCGCAGAAAGGCTATGCCGGCCGCGCGCAGGGTATCCGCAAGCCGCAGGTGCGTGGGGATGGTCGGACTCATGATGACGAGATCGGGTTCCGCGGCCAGAATCAACTCCTCGTTGATGCGCAAAGCGCCGCCCACCTTCAAAATGCCGTCCGTATCCCAGTCCAGTGACCGCTCGGCGATATCCGAAGTCGTCGCAACGAGCTCGCCGCCCGCGCCGAGCCACAGATCGGCCAGCGAAGACGTGAGCGCGACGACGCGGCGCGGGTGGGCGGGAAGCCCTTCCTGCGAAGTTCCGCGCGCTTCCGTCCCCTGCGCGCCGCAGGCGTTCAGCGCGAGCAGAAGCGCCGCCGAGAGCGCGCACAGCGCGGCGCGGCGCGGTTTTGCCTTCATGCGTTCTTCCGCCGCGCGAGGGGAACGGGCGGCGCGTTTTGCAGGGCGGCAAGGGGAAGGATCGGTTCGTCCGCGGCACCGCGGGCGCGCAGCGCCGAGGGCGGGAATCCGTAGACTCTGCGAAAGCGGCCGGAGAAATGTTCGCCGTCGCGGAAACCCAGCTCGTCGCCGATGTCGTAGATGCGCCGCCGCGTATTGCAGATCAGAAAGCAGGCGCGCATCATGCGCGCGGTCGTAATGTAGCTTTGCAGGTTGACGCCCGTTTTCGCCTTGTACATGCTGCTCAAGTAATGATAATTGAAGAAAAACGCGTCCGCGATGGAGCGCGAACCGATCCCCGCGTCAATGCGGCTCAGCACATAGTTGTTGATCTTGAAGATCGTGCAATCGTCCGGTTCCGGAAGCAAAATCCCAAGCATGCGAAACAGCGCGTCGATGTTTCGAACACAGAGATCGACATCGTCCTGCGCCGAACGCAGGGAACTCATTTCCAAGAAATCTTTCAGCCAAGGGAGGTTGTGGTAGACGGCGGAGATGACGTTGGAGTAAAAACCGGCCACATCCTTTTCCTTGTGTATCTCCGTGCGAAAGAGCTCGACGCTCTCGGGCTTCCCGTGCAGCAATCCATGGATGACCGCGTTGCGCGGGAGCGCATTGCTCTGCGGTTCGTCCACCGCGAAGCCGCAATGCTCCGCGGCCCGCAGGATTACGCGCTGCATCTCCTTCTCCGAAACGGGCTTCGTCAAATAGTCGAACAGTCTGTACCGCATGGCCTTTTGCGCCACGGCAAAGCTGCCTCGCTTGGCGAGAAACACCACGCAGGCGGCGAGATTGTCCGAGCGTGCCGCCTTCAAAAGCTCCATGCCGTCCACGCCGTCGGCCAAGACCTCCGTGATGAGCAGGTCAAACCGGCCGAGCCGCAGCATCGTCAGCGCGGAATCGTTGTCGCAGGCGAACGCCGGCGCGCAGTGAAACAGAGTGTTCCAGCACAGCCACTCGCCATAGCGTTCCAAAAGTTCTCTGTCCGCATCCACAATCAGCACGTTCACGGCATATCTCCGCTTTCCTTTTCCATCTCAATCCACCGGGCGCATAGGCGCGCCGCCAATTGCAAGCTTGCTTTTATTATACACGAATAGCTTATAAAATCAATATGTTTAATATGCTTTTACCCGCTTACGAATCCAAAATCGCCATTTACAATTCCTTCTATTTCTAATTGAGATTGTATTCGTTCGTATAGATATCCTCGGGCGTGAGCAAGCCTTCCTCGATGTCGCCGTTGATCACGGCCCAATCGAGCCAGAAATCGAGACTTTCCGCGTCGATCAGGCCGCCCGGTTCGGAGACGCCGAAGCCCGTCCAGTAATCCAGCACCGCGGGATTCTCCCCGGGCCTTTCCTCCGCCCGCGCTTCCATGATCTCCTTCAATTTGGCGCGAACCTCGTCGATGGGTGTCGAATTCACCCAGTCGTAGGCCTGTCCGATCGCGGAGGTCAGCTTCCGCGTCGTGTTCGGGTTTTGCTCGGCGAAATCCCGCGTGACGGCGTAGAGCGAAACCTGCATGGCGCCCCAAACGTCGTATTCGTTCGCGATGGCGCGGACGCCGCCTTCGTCCAAGGCCCTGATTTTGAAGGCGCCGCTGATCACGACCGCGTCCAACTGTTTGGAACGCAGCACCTGCTCCGCTTCCCCGGCCGGAATCACGACGAGTTCCACTTGCGCGGCTTCTTCCGTCGAGAGACCCTCCTTTCTCAGATAATTCTTTATGAAGGCTTCATTCTGCGCGCCGAAGGTGTTGACGCCCACCGTTTTGCCGATCAGATCCCTCGCCCCTTGAATGGAGCTGTCCTCCAAGACGAGGATGACCGCGTTCGTGTTTTCATCCGTGCCGCCCAAGGGACTGATGCTGACGATGTTCTTGTCGCTCGCCGCGACGATGTTGATGATCCCGTTCGTCGCCGCGTATCCGAGATCGATGTTGTTCGTCTGCAAGGCCTGCAGTGTTTCGGGGCCGCCGTTCGCGTTGCCGACAAAGTCGATGCGGAGCGGGTCGAGGTAACCGAGACCTTCGGCCAGTTCAACCGCCCATATCGTCCCCGGCATGCCGAGGAAGCGTATGTCCAGCACTTCGTACTCCTCGCCGCCCGTCTCGGACGCGCCGGCGGACGCGTCCTCGGAGGCCGTTTCGCCGCTCGGCGCCGCCTCTCCTTGCGCCTCTTCCTTGCCGCAAGCGGACTGCGTCAGCAACAGGCCCATAAGCAACAGCAAAACGGCAAAACCTTTAACGATGTATCCGTTTTTCGCAACATGGAATTTCATTTGATGCCTTCCTTTCTATATACGCCCGGCTATTTGATCATCCGGGGCTTCCAAGCGGTAAATTTCCTTTCAATGCCGATAAGCGCGTAATTGATGGCAATGCCCAGGGCCGTCGTCGTCAGAATCCCCACGTACATCGCGGGAATGCGGAAGCTGAACTGCGCGTTCGTGATCAGAAAACCAAGGCCGGATTTCGCGCCGACCATCTCCGCCGCGATGATGACGAGGACGGCGGAGGCGGAGGAAATCCGCAGACCCGTGAAGATCGAAGGCAGCGAGGCCGGCAGGATGATTCTCCGGAACATGACGCCGTCGGAGAGGCCGAGGGAGCGCGCGAACATAATGAGCATCGGATCGACCTCGCGCACGCCGCTGATGGTGTTCAGAATGATCGGCCACAGGCAGGCGAACGCGACGATTGCGATTTTGGATGTTTCCCCGATGCCCAAGAACAGAATGAAGCAGGGCAGCAGCGCCAAGGCGGAGGTGTTGCGAAAAAATTCGATCAACAGATTGTCGATCTGCGACACCGTTCGGCTCCAGCCGTTCAAAAGCCCCAAAGGAATCCCGACGACGATCGCGATGAAATATCCGGCGAAGGAACGCACAAGGCTGGATTTCAAATGTTTGAAGAGTTCTCCGGACGCAAACATCTTTCCGAATTCGCCGAGAACGGTGCTGAGCGCCGGAAGATAGGTGTCGTCAACCCAGCCGAAACGCGGCGCAAACTCCCACAGCAGGAGCAAGGCGATCAAAAGCCCTCCCCGCTTGCCGACCGTGCCGAGCAGATCGGCGAGCGGGGCCGATTTTCCAAGCGCCGCCGCCTCGCTCTTCGCGCTTTTTCGCGCGGCCTTTATCGATTCGCTTCGCTTCACCGCGATCGTTGTGTCAACGTTCATTTAAATACCTCCCGCAATGTCTCTCTCGGGCGAAGCCCGCTCTCCGCGTTCCGGCCTCGCGTGCCGCTTGACCCCGGCGGATCCGTACTCCGTTCTCAAAACCTCCTCGTGCAGAGAGGCCCAAATCTCGTGCCGTATGCTCGCGAAATGCGGGTCCGAACGAAGGTCGTCCAAATCCGGCCTGTCGTCCGGCAGATCGATCTCCGTCAATTTCTTGATCCTGCCGGGCTTGGAAGTCATGACGGCGACCCGCTGCCCGAGATACACGGCTTCATCGATGGAATGCGTGATGAATACGATCGTCTTTTTCGTCTTTGCCCAGATGCGCAAGAGCTCGTCCTGCAAGAGCTCTCTCGTTTGCGCGTCCAAAGCGGCAAAGGGCTCGTCCATCAAGAGGACATCGGGCTGATAGGCAAGGCTTCGCGCAATCGCCACCCTCTGACACATGCCGCCCGAAAGCTCGTGCGGATACCTGTCCTCGAAACCGTCCAGTCCCACGAGCGAAAGATATTGGCGCGCTATGGCCGTCTGCTCTTTCCGCGGAATTTTCTTCGCTTGCACGGTAAACTCGACGTTTCCAAGCGCCGTCTTCCACGGAAGGAGCGCGTACTGCTGAAATACGACGCCTCGGTCAAGTCCCGGGCCGTCGATCGGCTTCTCGTCGATGTAGATCGTTCCGCCCGAGATTTCCGACAAGCCGGCGAGCATATGCAGAAATGTGGTCTTGCCGCACCCGCTGGGACCGACCAGGACCATGAATTCCCCGTTTTTGATCTCCAGATTTATGTCCTCAAGCGCGACAAAGGTCTGCGGCTCGGCTTCCCGTTCCGATCTTTTTTTGGATGCCCGAAGCGCAAAATGCTTCCGGACGTCCACGGCTTTGATCTTCACGCTTTGCGTTGTTTTCGTCATGACCCTTTCCGTTCCCCGCGCGCGTTCCCCGTTATGCCCGCGCGTATCCCCGGGCTTCGCTCCGCGTCAGCGGTTGACGGCCCGGCGGTCCAAATGCTCGTACAGCGGATGCAGCGCTTCTTCCTCTTGCTTGCGCTTCGCGTAACCGGATTCGCGAACCTCCAGCACGTCGAAATAATATACGGCGGCGAGGTCGTTGTCCGGATTGCGGCTCTGCGCAAGCTCATAATATTTTTCAAATACGTGATTGGCGACCAAGGTTTTGACGGGCTTCGCGAGAATATGAAAACTCCTTCTGTCGCCGCTCACAACCAAGATCGCAACCGGCTTGTTGAACCAAAGGCTTCTGATCATGTTTTTGTTCGTCAAGGATCCTTCCAAAAGTTCCAAATAGTACAGGGTTCCTTCTTCGTCCACGTCGATCGAACCTTTGCCCGCAAGGTGCGGGACGCCTTTCCCGTCAACCGTACCAAGGATTTTTAAGCTGCTCTTGTCCTGTATGATCCGTTTTAATTCTTCCGATATTTGAATTGACATAACATCCTCCGTCGGTGACCGCCGCCGCCGCGGCTTCGCCCGTAAAATAAGTGCGGCTTCAATCGATTCTTGCCAGATCCGTGTTCGGATGATTGCCGCAGCGACGATAGTCGTCCGTGTAAATCCCGATTCCGTTCTTTCTGCGAATATCGGCCAAGCCCTGCGCCAAGCGCACGCAATACTCCAAAGAAGGCTCTCTCTGATCGTAGAATACGGAGCGCGGATTGGCGTTCCAGACGGTTTCCGCGAAGCTGACGCCGTGCGCGCCGATTTCTTCGGCTTCCGCCAGCGTGGAAGTCAGCGCTTCTTCTTCGGATTTGAAGCCGTGCGGCTGCGCCGTTTCCACGCCGCCGACGAAGCCGGTGTTCACGTTGCCTTTTCCAAAAATTCCTACGGCCGTGTAGAGCCTGTTTTTCCACTCGTCATAACCGATGTATTTCGCTTTTCCGGGGCATATCCATTCAAAAAGATCCTTGTTCAACACCTCCAAATCGGTCGTGTAGGTCGTGATGCCCGTGTTGTCGTAGAGTCTGCGCAATTGTTTTTCGCTGAACGCCGTGCCGACCAGCTTTACCGTGAATTTCTGCGCTCCGATCGCTTTGCCCGCCGCCTGCAAGGTTTGAATGTAAGCGTCCACTTCGTCGTCCAGCAGTTCTTCGCCGCCGAGCGCCGTGCCGGAGGTCATCATGAACGAAGCGTAACGGCCTTTTTGCTTCAAGGCTTCTTCGACCGTTTCATAAACGTCTTGAAAATAGGCCTCGCTTCTTTTGACGGCGTCCAAGCCCATGTTGTCGGAGAAGATGCTGCAATATTTGCAGCCGCAGCGATGCTTCCAAAATTCGCAGACGGGTTGCGGTATCACGCAAATGCGCTGCGGCCGCGCGGAAGCGACTTCGCGCATCGGCGTGCCGTTGCTCGTCACCTTGTCGTAGAACAGAGGCTTCTCCCAAAATTCGACGCCCTCGATCTCCTCGCCAAGGTCGATCAGGACGGGCCGCCCGTCCACGATGTCCAATGTGTACGGTTCCCTGCGCGTATGCTTTGTGATCACTTTATCGCCTTGGCAAATCAGCGTTCCGTCGCGCAGGGTGACGCCGAGGGGGACGCTGTTCGCACCCTTTGTGCCGGAATCCGTGATCACGCTTCGCGGTTCCACATGGTGAAAATCGGGGTCGACCGCCGCCAACGCCCGATCGGTGTACTTGATTCCTCGTCGGCTTGCGTCGATCTTCAATGCGATCAATTTGGGGAAGTCGGGATATTTTTCCGCGACTTCTTTCAGCGAGAGCTCTTTCTCTCTCCAATCCGGTTCAAACGCCATTTTTTCATCCTTTCGTTTTATTAACATATTACACATATATGTTTTACCTGTATTTATGATATCATGTTTGGATTTGCCGCACAACAGAACAATTTCGGTAAAATGCCGGACATTTTTTGGGTTTGGCTCGTTTTCGCCGCGCGAATCGAGCCCGGCGGCGCGGAAAGCCAAAGGCGTAGGCCGAGGAAAGCCCAAATCACGGAAAGCCCGGAAATCAAAAACCCGGAGGAAGGCCTCCGGGTTTTTGCAATGTTTTCATTTCAGTCTTCGCTTCTGCCATATGCCTTTTCAAACGCGCGCGCGAGATCGGCCACAAGGTCGCGCGGGTCTTCGAGACCCAGCGACAGGCGTATCGTATCCTCCGAAAGGCCGACGAGCTCGCACTGCCGCTCCGTCAGTTCCACGTGCGTCGTCTGCGCCGGATTGATGATGAGCGAGCGCGCGTCGCCGATGTTTGCCTGATAGCTGAACACCTCGGTGGAGGCGAGGAACTTCCTGCGCTCCTCCTCCGTTCCAAGAAAGCCAAACGATACGAGCGAACCCGCTCCTCGAGGAAAGTACTTTTTCACGAGATCTCCGTACGGGCTGCCCTCGCTCTCCGGATGCCGAAGCCACGCGACATGCTCGCTTTTTTCCAAATACTCGCGCACCGCGCGCGCGTTTGCGACCTGTTTTTGAACGCGCTCCGATAAGGTTTCGAGCCCGATGAGCACGAGATACGCGTCAAAGGGGCTCAGAGCGGCGCCGAGATAGTTGAGGTGCAGCGCGCGTATGCGTCCCGTGAACGGTATGTCCGGGAATATTTCCAATATATTCCTTTTGTTGTTCTGCGCGTCGCGCAGGAACCATAGCGGTTTTGTGAACTGCGGATGCTTGCCCGCGCCGTAATCGAACTTCCCGCTTTCGACGACTATGCCGGCAATCACGTTCCCGTGGCCGCTCAAAGCTTTCGTCGCCGAATAGACGACGACGTCCGCGCCGAAGGCAAACGGATTGAGCAGATACGGCGTCGCCGCCGTGTTGTCCACGATCAAGGCGGCCCCGTTTTCATGCGCGATATCGGCGATTTTCTCGATGTCGGGGATCGTGCAGAACGGATTGGTGAGGGTTTCGAGAAAGACCGCGCGCGTATCCGGACGCATCTTCTCCGCAAATTCATTCGCGTCATCCGGGTTTTCCACGATATCGATCTCAATCCCATACTCCGAAAATATCTGCTCGAAGCTGTCGACGGTACCGCCGTAGAGACGAACGGTCGTCAGGATGCGCCCGCCTTTGCCCGCAGCGTTCAGCAGCGCGTAGGTAACGGCCGCCATGCCGGAAGCGAGGGCAATGGAGCCGGCCGCGCCCGCATGAAGGGCCGTGACCCGCCGCTCAAGCACGTCCACCGTGGGATTGGACAGGCGGGTATAGATGGGGTCGTCCTCCTCAAAGGCGAACAGCCTGTCCGCGCGGTAACTGTCTCCGAGTTCATAGGATGTCGTCTGATAGATGGGTACGGAAACCGCGCCCTTGTGCTCCATCGGCGAATAACCGGCCTTGACTTTCAATGTGTCAAACGCAAAACTGCTCATATCGTTTTCCCCTTCACCTTTTTCCAAGCTTCATCCATGGACTCTTTTAGAATGGAGAGCGTGCGATCGATCAGTTCATCCGGAATGTTCAGCGCGGGTATCAGCGGTATGCGATTGCCGTAGTAGCCGCCGTGGTCCAACAGCAGCCCTCTCTTCAGCCCTTCGGCCCGGATCGCCGCCACCGCTTCCGGCGCCGGCGTCTTTTTCACGGGGTCGCTCACAAATTCGAGGCCGAGATACAGACCCTCGTTGTCGATGTACCCGAGTCCGGGATGCCCGGCCGCGATGGCGTCAAGCCCTTTTTTGAATCTCTCGCCGCGTCTCTTCACCTCTTCAAAGAAACCCGGCGCTTCCAGCATGTCCAGAACGGCGTTCCCCGCCGCGCACGCAACGGCATTCCCCGCCTGCGTATTGATGTGCGCCGTCGGAATCCACTGTTCAAGTATTTCCGCGCGCGCCACCACGGCCGACAGGGGCAGACCGCCGCCAAGCGTCTTCGATGTGACGAGAATGTCGGGTTCGATCTCCGAATGCTCGTGCGCCCAGAGTTTTCCCGAGCGGCCAAGCCCCGTCTGAACCTCGTCGACGATCAGAAGCAGCCCGTATTTGTCGCAGATGCGACGCAGCTCTCGAAGGTAGTCGCGCGGCGGCACATAATATCCCGTCGAACTCTGGAAGGGTTCCGCGAGAATTGCGGCCACATTCAGGGTTGAACCGTCTGCGTACGGCGAAAATCCGCCCGACAGATTTCGGTCAAGTTCGGCAAGCGCCTCCATACCGCTGCATCCATACGCGGAAAGACCCGCGCGATACGCGTGCGGAAATCCGAAAAAGCCGACCGCATTCCCTGCGCCGCCCGGAAGATACGTCGCGTTCATGCCGGCACGGCTCGTCAGTCCGATCGTGCCAAACGTCGCGCCGTGATAGTCGCCGAGCGCGGTCAAGATGTACGGCTTGCCCGTAAAATACCTAACCGCGCGCACCGCGCTTTCGATTCCGTCGGAGCCGGTTGTTCCGAACAACACCCGCGCCCTTCCGCCGCGAATCGCCGTAAGCGAAACGAGTCTCTCGGCGAGCCGGATGCGGCCCGGATGCGGAAAGTCAAAGAAGTGCGTGAGCTCGCCCGCCTGCCCTCGGATCGCTTCCGTGAGTTTTTCATGACAATTGCCGAAGTTGCTCACCGAAAAACCCGACAACAGGTCGATGTACTCCTTTCCGTCCGCGTCATACAGGAGGGAACCGCTGCCCCGAACCATAACGGGCGTCGCGGGGAAAAGTCCCCACGCCACACCGCCGATCGACTCCACCTGCGCCGCCCTCCTCGCCAAGGCCTTCGTTTTTTCGCCGAAAGGCGCCGCTTCGATCCGCGCAAACAGATCCGCTTCCGTCACCTTTGCCCCAACGCTCATGAATTCTTTGCCCTCCACGTCTCCGGCTCGAACGCATCCTTGATCGGAAGCAGACGCTCGTCCACGTCGACGTCGAGGATCGAATTGAACACGTTGTACATGATCATCTCCCCGGCAAATCCGACGATGACGACCAACTCCTCATCGTTCCAATGTTTTTTCAGCGAGGCGAACAGCTCATCGGTGACGCCGTTCGGATTTTTCACCGCCGTCGTTCCAAGTTCAACAAGCAGCCGCTCCTTTTCGTTCAGCGTCAGGTTCCCCGGATCCTCTCCAAGCTCCTTGATGTCCAGAATAAAAAACAACGAACACAGGATGCAGCCGTTCGTCGTCGAGATGCTGTGCGCGTAGATGGTCGCCGCGCGCGCGCCGATGATTTCCACAAGGCGGTCCCATACGCGATACCAGCCGATATACGCGTCGTAGACCGTATGGGAATTGCCGAGCACATATTTCATGTTTGTGATGTGTCCGGATGTCTTCAATAGTTCGTCATACGCTTCCTTCTGTTTGCCGACCGCCTCCTCGTAGGTTTTGAATGCCACTCTTGCCATGATTGCCTCCTTTTTTCAGATATGCGTTCCCTGCGTTTCCGCTCCGCTCATTGTCACGCTTCGCATTATACATACTTTTTATATATGTTATATGTATTATAAAGGCTATGCCCGCCTCGTGTCAAGACAAAATTCATAAAACCGCAAAAGAGGGCAAAAGAAGCGCCGGAAGCCATAAAACGGAAACACGGGAAGCCGTCACGCTTTTTTTTCGCCTTCTTCTCAATCGAAAACAGGATGCCCACGGCGCACAGCGCCGCGAATATGATGAAAGATATGTGCAGTTAGGAAAACCAGGAAGGAATTATCGGGTCAAAGGCGTTTCGCTGTTTGACGCTGTCACAGGCAATCGATTATTTGCTTTCCGAACGAGTGCGTTCACCGGAAAAACAACCCTATTCCCATTTGTCGGTCTTTCCGTATGCCGTGCTGCGCCCTGCGCCGATTTTTACGATATAGCCCTCCTGGACGAGCGCGTTCAGAGCGCGTTCCACCGTGATTTTGCTGACGTCGGGGCAAGTCGCAAGTATCTCCGCTTTCGTGATTTTGCCGAGCTTGCGGTCAATGACCGCCTTAATGCGGTCGGATTTGGAAAGCCCGCGCCGGCTCAGATAATACACCCGTTCCTCAAACTCGCCGTATGCCTTTTCCAAAACGCCGAGACAGTAGCGAACGAACGGCATACAGTCGTTCTTGTTGTCATGCCAACCTGCGGAACCGGCCCGCAGAACCTCATAATAGGTGTCCTTGCTGTTCTCAATCAGTTTTTCTATGCTGATGTACTTGCCGACAATGTATCCGGCGCGGTAGAACAGCAGGAGCGTCAGCAGGCGGCTCATACGCCCGTTGCCGTCATTGAACGGGTGTATGCACAGGAAATCAAGAACGAACATCGGAATCAGCAGAAGCGCGTCGTGTTCGTTCTTTTCAAGCGCCGCAATGAACGCCGCGCACAGCCTGTCCATGGCGTCGGCGGTCAGATACGCCGGGACGGGTCGGAAGCGCACGGACTCGTTGCCCTCCGCGTCCGTTTCGGCGATGTAATTGTCCGCGTTCTTGTACGAGCCGCCGATGGAGCTTCGCGAGAATGCGTACAACTGCTTGTGCAGTTGCAGGATAATGTTCGGGCGCGGCCGGATGTAGTCGTAACTCTCGTGAATGGTCGCCAAGACGTCGCGGTAGCCCGCTATTTCCTGCTCTGTGCGGTTTCGCGGCGCGGATTTGTCGCGCACGAGTTCCGTGAGACGTTTGTCGGTGGTGTTTATGCCCTCGATGCGGTTCGACGCGCCCGTGCTTTGGATTTTGGCGATTTCCGTCAGCGTGGTCAGCGCGTCGGCGTGGGCTTCCACGAACAATTCCTGCTTGCCCTTATGCTCGTGTATGCTTGTCAGCATCGCCACTGTGTCCGGCGTGAGCATGGCTTTCGGAGCGTCGCTGTAATCGAACAGTTTCATTTTTGCCACCATTGCAACCGTTCGGTTGCCACAAATATTACATAAAACAATATTTACCCTGCCATAAGAATCAAAGTGTGGAACGAAGTTTCACATTTCTCTCTCCCTCTTGTTATCTACATCATTATAACATAAAATGATGTAGAATTCAAGGATTACG
>JAISMX010000140.1 GCA_031276515.1 Eubacteriales Family XIII. Incertae Sedis bacterium
CGTAATCCCAAGCGTTCGCGAGTCCGCCGTATATTTCGGAACCCGGATACAGAAAGCCCCTGCTCTTGGCAAGCGCCACGATTTTCTCCATGGTCGCGTCGTTACTCATCCGTCTTGGGCTTCTCCTCTTCTTCCGAGTTTCTCGGCGCGTCCTTGTCCGCGTCCGTGGAAACATAGTCGCCGAAACCGCCTTCCGCGCCGTCCGCGCCCGGCGCGGGACCGTACTCGTAATCCCCGTCTCCGGCCGTTTCCGCGTCCTTTGAAACGGCGCGCTTGGCCTTCGTCCGCACGCTTTCGAAAACGTCGGCGCCTTTCGTCTTCACGTCGTCGATGATGTCCGCGCCGCGCTCGACCGCGTCTTCAAAGGCGTCTCCCGCCTTTTCGCCGATGTCTATGATGCGCCCGTCGTCCGTGAGAAGTTCTATGTCGCATTTGGTTCCAAATGCCGCGATCACGCCGATCAGAGCGGCCCAAGGCGCGATCACGGTTCCGAGTATGCCGATGTTGACGGGAAGGTTCAGGATGACATCCCCGTCTTTCTTCACGATGATCTTCGTGACGTTGCCCTTCTTGACCGCCGCCTTGATTTTTTCGATCAGCTTGGCGCCGCGGTCGTTCAGCCTGCTGCGCCCGCTCATGTTTATGGTTTCTTCGATGTTGATGATCGCCTCCACGACGCTCCCGTTCGCCGCTTCGAGCGCCTCCTTGGCCTCCTTGTAGCTGACGCCCGTTCTGTCCTTCACGAGTTCGATCTTTTCAAGAGTGATTTCCGTGTCCATCCCCGTGCAACTCCTTTCTCGATATTGTTAAACCGCCGTTAAAAAATTCTTCGCTTTTCAATCCGCCAACGCCCAGATGCCATGCCGCGTGCTCTCGCAGTATACGCTTCAGAGCGCGCAACACCGGCTCGTCGAGGGCAAGGCGTTCAAAGCTCTTAAGCGGGCGTCCCGGAAGGTACCGCATTACGTTCAGTATACCAAAATCCAAGGGATAAAGCAACCTGTCCTTGTCTGCATCCGGAATATTTTCTGTCTCCCGGCAATCGTCGCAGACGAGACCGCCGTCGCGGACGCCAAACCGGACGCCTCCGCGCGGTTCCTTTCCGCAGCGCACGCACTTTCCCAGTTCCGGCGCCGCGCCCCACAGGTGAATCGCCTTGAACAGAAAAGCCGCGGTGAGCGTGTCGAATTTCTTCCGGCGCGCCTCCATCATCTCGAAATATTCGAGCGCGAGATCGAACAGCGCCGGCGCCGGCGACTCCTCGGGCAGCAGTTTTTCCGTGAATTCCAACGCGTAGGAACAGTTTGCGAACTTCTCGGGTTCCTCCGCGATGCGGTAGAAGCCGCGCAGGGCTTCCGCGCCGTTCATGTGCCATGCGCCTCGGCTCTTTCTGAGACCGTAGCTTCCGTACGTGAAGGGCCTGAGCGCGAGCGAGGATTTGTCGCGGCCCCTTCCCGCCAGGTTCGTGCCGGCGCCGAGCTTGCCGAATTCCTTTGAAAACAGCGTGATCATGCGCCGTCCGTTCAGTGTCTTCGTCTGCCGCAGGACGATGCCCTCGGTGTAAGCGTCCATTCACTCGTCCTCGTAGCCGAGGGAACGCAACGCGAAATCGCTGTCGCGCCAATTCTCGCGAACCTTGACCCAGAGCCGCAGGAACACCTTCGTTCCGAGCAGGGCCTCGATGTCGGCGCGCGCGCTCTTTCCCACGCCCTTGAGCTTGCGCCCCTCCTTGCCTATGATCATGCCCTTGTGCGATTTTTTCTCGCAGTAGATGACGGCGCCTATGCGCGTCAGGCCGCGCAGTTCCTCGTAGCTCTCGATTTCGACGGCGACGCCGTGCGGTATTTCGTCGTCCAAATAAAGGAGCAGCTTCTCGCGTATCAGCTCGCACGCGATGAAGCGCTCGGGCCTGTCCGTCACCGCGTCCGCCGGAAAAAACATCGGGCCGTCCGCGAGCAGCCCGCGCAGCACGTCGAGCAGACGCGCCACGTTCATTCCCGTGAGCGCCGAAACGCCGAGAACATCGTGAAACAGTTCACGATGCGCGTAAGCGTCGTAGACGGCCTTGAAAACATCCGGCGGCATGACGTCGATCTTGTTGATCACCGCGATCTTCGGCGTGTCGATGTCCTCGAGAAGCTTCATGATGTGCGCGTCGCCGTCGCCCGAGGAGGGCGCGCGATCCACGACGAAGAGCACCGCGTCCACCTCGCGCAGCGTATCCGTCGCCATGCGCGTCATGTGGCCGCCGAGCTTGTTGCGCGGCTTGTGTAGGCCGGGCGTGTCGATGAACACCATCTGCACGCAGGCCTCGTCGTTTTCGGCGAACGCGGTGTACACGCCCCTTATGCGGTTGCGCGTGGTTTGCGGCTTTTCCGCGGTTATCGCGATCTTTTCGCCCGTGATGCCGTTGAGCAGCGTCGATTTGCCCACGTTGGGACGGCCTATGATGCCGATGAAACCCGATTTCACGGCGCGCTCACCGCGTCAGCCCAATGCGTTCCATGACGGCCTCCTCGCGTTCGCGCATCTCCGAGCGATCTCCGTCGGAATCGTGATCGTAGCCGAGCAGGTGAAACACGCTGTGTACGAAGAGATAGACGAGTTCGCGCTCCGGCGAATGACCGAAGTCGTCGGCCTGAAGCAGAGCCTGTTCCGAACAGATCACGACGTCGCCGACGGAGACGTAGGCGTCCCCGGGAATATCCGCGCGCGCGGCGTACTGCGGGAAGGAGAGCACGTCCGTGACGCCGTCGATTTCCCTGTACAAGCGGTTCAGCTCGCGCATCTCGGCGGCGTCCACAAAGGTCACGCTGACCTCCAGCTTATCGGAATTCAAACCCTCCCGCGCGGCGCACAGGCCGCCGGCCTCGCGCATGAGACCGATCACCCTTTCGCCGGGCATCCTTTCGTCGCCGAACACTATGTTCATACACCCACCGTTCCGAAAAGCGCGCGAAGGGGCGCGCTTAAACCTCGTCCTTGTCTTGCGGATTGTCGCGTTCGTGGCGGTCATACGCGACGATGATCTTGCGGACGAGCGCGTGGCGCACCACGTCGTTGTCCTTCAAAAAGCAGAATTTGATGTCTTCTATGTTTTCGAGCACTTCTATGGCGTGCTTCAGGCCGGATTTCTTTCCGCGCGGCAGATCGACCTGCGTGATATCGCCCGTCACGACGGCCTTGGAGCCGATGCCGAGCCGCGTCAGGAACATCTTCATCTGCTCCTTCGTCGTGTTTTGCGCCTCGTCGAGTATGATGAAGGAGCGGTCGAGCGTGCGGCCGCGCATGTAGGCCAGCGGCACGACTTCTATGCTCTCGCGTTCCTTGAGCCGCAGCGCCGCGTCCCTGCCAAGCATCTCA
Source organism: Eubacteriales Family XIII. Incertae Sedis bacterium (assembly GCA_031276515.1). Lineage (GTDB taxonomy): Bacteria > Bacillota > Clostridia > Peptostreptococcales > Anaerovoracaceae > JAITLA01. The sequence continues at coordinate 3,364 of JAISMX010000140.1, forward strand.
TAGAGCGAATCGTAGAGCGGACGCAGGTAGGGATCGACCTTCTCCTGCAAATCGCCCGGCAGAAATCCGAGGCGTTCCCCGGCTTCGACGGCCGGCCGCGCGAGCACGATCTTCTCCACTTCTTTGTTCTTGAAGGCGTTGATCGCCATCGCGACGGCGATATAGGTCTTGCCCGTTCCGGCGGGTCCCACGCCGAACACGATCTCGCGTTCGCGTATGTGCCGCGCGTAATCGGTCTGCCCAATGGTCTTGGCCTTGATGGGTTTGCCTCGATGCGTAAAGCATATGACATCCCCGTTCGCGTTGTTCTCGCGGTAGGAAAGCCCTTTCCTGTGCAGACCGATCACGTAATTCACCGTCTGCGGGTCGAGCTTTTCGCCGGATTCGAGTATGCCGATGAGATCCGCGAGCACCTCCCCGGCCTTGGACGCCTCGCCGCCTTTGATCACGATCTCGTCACGGCGCTGCACGATGTCCACGTCGTAATTGTCGCGGATGATCCGCAGATTTACGTCCAGATTTCCGAACAGGTCGTTCGCGATGTGGTCGCGGTCGATCCGCAGCTTGATTTCTTCGTTTGCAATCAGGTTGTCCAAATCGTCCTTTCGCTTCGATGGGCGGACATTCCCCGCGCGTGCCTTTGCGGAACGCCTCGGCAGACGGGGTCAATAAAGAAAAATTGGAGCGCTCGGAAAGACCGAAACACTCCAACAAGCGTTCGCAGCTTGACCGGCGTCGACGCTCACTTCGGATTATCCCGCATGCGCTTTGGAACGGCGCCGCCGTCCTTGACGCCGCGCGACCCGGCTTCTATTTCGCGATTGCCATCAATATTTCTTGGCCTTCTTCCTCGCGGCTTCGGATTTTCTTTTTCTCTTAACGCTCGGTTTTTCGTAGTGCTCCCGCTTGCGCAGCTCCGACATGACGCCGTCGCGCGCGCAGGAACGCTTGAAGCGCTTCAGAGCGCTTTCCAAGCTCTCGTTTTCCCTGACGATTACCTGTGCCATTCGTGTCCCACCTCCTTCTGGCGGATCCTTGCGTTGCATGCAACATTTGTATTATACATAAACGCGCGCGAAATGGCAAGAAAAATTCGATTTTTGCGCCGATTTTTTTGCCTGTTTATTCGGGACGATGCGGGGAATCATGCGGGAGACCCCCTTCCCCGAAAGGATAACGCTTTGATGGGGATATCCTCTCCGCCCGGAAAACCGCCCGCGCCGCGCGGTCACCGGCGCTTCGCGACGATTTCCTCGATTCGCTTGAGACGGTGATGCACGGCGGACTTCGATATCGGCGGTTTCGACATTTCTCCGAGCTCCGAGAGCGAGGCCTCCGGATTCGCGAGACGGAGCAGAGCCGTCGCGCGCAGCTTTGCGGGCAATGACGAAAGAGCGTCGCCGTCGCGAAGCCAAGCTATGACGCCGAGCTGACCCTCGGCCGCCCGCAGCGATTTGTCGAGGTTCGCGTTGTCGCAGTTGTTGATGCGATTCGTCCTGTTCTTGAGTTCCTTGAGAATCCGGACGTTTTCAAGCTTCAAGAGCTGCCCGTGCGCGCCGAGGATGTTCAGGATGTCCGCGATGCGCCCGGAATTCTTTATGTAGACGGCAAAACGCCCCCTGCGCGAGGTCACCTTCGCGCGGATGTCCGCAAAGCCGTTGAAAAGCCGTTTGAGATCGCCGGCCATAACCTCCGAGTCGCAGACGATTTCGAGATGGTAGCCCTTCTCCGGATCGCTCAGCGCGCCCGCGCCGAGAAAAGCGCCGCGCAGGTAGGCTCTGCGGCAGCATCTGGTTTTCAGGAGTTCGTCGCAAATGCCCTCGTTTATGATGTCGCGTCCGTCGCCCGCGCGAATAACGCGCGTCTCCCGCAGGATGTGCTCCGCGTCCGCGCTTTCGTCTATGCATAGCTCGTAGAGATGCCCTTTTTTCCTGAAATTCGCATGGTTTCCCACGAAAAGATTGGAATTGGTTCCAAAACACTCCTTTAACAGTTTTTTGTAATGTCTCGCCACGGCGGGATTTTCCGTCGAAAGCGTCAGCGCGCAGCCGCCGTCCTTCGCGCGCCCGAATGCGCCGCCCGCGCGGAGAAAGCCCGCGAGTTCCGCCAGCCGGCAACATTGCTTATCGGGCATCGCGCGCGCGAGCTCGTTTTTCACATCCGACGCAAACGACATCTATCGCGCCTCTTTCTCCTTCAAAAGTTCCGCGATCACATCGGCGATGCGCTCGGAATCGTGCCGTATGTATCCGTTCTTGATCTCGATGAAATCGCCTTGCAGCAGCCGTATGCCCCTTTGCCGCAGACAGTACGCGTCCCGCTCGGTCGGGACGACTTGCCGCGCGCCGTCCGATGCATAAGGTCTCAGCGCGTCCGCGCCCGGGACGCGGTCGTTGGCGATCACGCACTCGATGACGCCGGCGCCCGTATACGTCTCGAGCCTTTCGACGTGCTCGGCCACGCCGAAGCCGTCCGTCTCCCCGGGCTGCGTCATCACGTTGCACACGCAGACCTTGACGCCGCGCGAAGCCGACAGCGCCTCGGCGAGACCGCGCGACAGGAAGTTGGGGATGATGCTGGTGAACAGGCTGCCGGGTCCGATCAGCACCGCGTCCGCTTCGGAAACGGCGAGACGGGCGGCGGCGGAAGCGTCGGAGTCCGACGGCCAAAGGAACACGCGCTTGATGGGGGATGCCTCGGAAAGCACCACGCGCGGTATCTGCGATTCCCCGAACACCAGATTGCCGTTTTCCAGTTCGGCGCAGAGCCGAACCGCCGCGCTCGTAATCGGTATCACGCGGCCCTGCACCCGCAGTATGTCGCTCATTTTCGAGATGGCTTCCTCGAAGTCTCCGTATATCTCGTTCAGGGCGGCGATCATCAGATTGCCCATGTTCTGCCCCGCCAGCCGCCCATCCTTGAAGCGGTATTTGAGTATCTCGCGCATGGCGTTTTCCTCGTCCGCCAAGGCCAGAAGGCAGCTGCGCACGTCTCCCGGCGGCAGCATGCCCAAATCCTCGCGCAAAACGCCGGAATTGCCGCCGTCGTCGGCGACCGTGACGATGGCCGTGAGCCGGCCGTAGCGCTTCTTGAGACCCCGCAGCAGCACGGAAAGGCCCGTGCCGCCGCCTATGACCGCAACGCGCGGTTCCCGGCGCGCGGACACGGCTACAAGTCCCTGTGAGACAGCGTCGTCCGATAGCCCATTTCCGTCAGCGCCTCGTTGAACGCGTTCGCCATCGCGACGGATCTGTGTCTGCCGCCCGTGCAGCCGAAGGCCAAATTCAGGCGATATTTGCCCTCCTTCGAGAAGTGCGGTATCAATTCCTCAAGAAGACGCAGCGCGGAATCGCGAAACGTCCGGCTCACGGGCGCCTTCATGACATAGTCCCGCACGCGCTTGCTGTTGCCGGACAGCTCCTTGAGGCTCGGCACGTAGAAGGGATTTGGAATGAAGCGCATGTCGAACACCATGTCGACTTCGGAAGGTATGCCGAACTTGTACCCGAAGGACAGGATGTTGATATTGAACACGTCTTCCGATTGCGGAAGGAACAGCTTTTTGATTTCTTCGGAAAGCGCGGCGGCCTTCATGCGGGAGGTGTCTATGACCACGTCGGCCGCGCGCTTGATGTCGAGCAGACGCTTTCGCTCCAGCGCGATGCCTTCGCGGTTCGAGCCGCCGCCGGACAGCGGATGGCTGCGTCTCGTCTCGTTGAAACGGCGCAGAAGCGCCTCCTCCGAGGCGTCCAGAAACAATATCCTGTGGGAGCGGCCCGCGGCGTTCAAGGAGCGCAAAGCGGCTTTCAGATCGTCGAAGAACGCGCCGCCGCGAATGTCGATGACGAAGACGGCGTGCTCCGGCGCGCGTTTGCCCTGTTCGAGCAGATCCAGCACGCTGCCGATCAGCGCCGGCGGCAGGTTGTCGATGCAGTAGTACCCGAGATCCTCAAAACAGTTGAACGCGCTGCTTTTGCCCGCGCCCGACATTCCCGTTACGATTGTGATTTCCATGGGTTCACTTCCATATTTTCAATTAAATGGCTTCTATGTTCACGACGCGCGCCGGATCCAAGCCCGCCTCTCGAATGAGCTCCATCGCGTGCGCGACCTCCCCCACCCTTCCCGGCGAGTGCGCGTCGCTGCTGACCGCGAATTTCACGTCCGAGCACGCCGCCGTCCGTAGGCCCTCCGCCGTCAGCGACTTGTGCCGCGCGTTGATCTCAAACAGCGTATCCGTTTCCGCGCAGGCGCGCGCGACCGCGAACAGATCGACGGACCCCTTGTCGCCGGGATGCGTCAGCATCTTGATGTCGTTCGCGTGCAAGGCCCTTTCCGTCATCTCGGTATTTTTGATTTTTGAGCGCTTCGAAGCCGAGCCGAGCGCGTCGCCGATCATGTTTTCGGCGTGCAGGAGACCCAAGGCCAAGGGATTGTCTCCGAGCGCGCCGTAATGATAGCCGGCGATCACATAGTCGAACAGCGCGAATTCGGACGGCGACAGATCGAGACGGCCGGACGCGTCCACGATGTTCGCCTCGACCCCCATCAACACGTCAAGCCTGGGATTTTGCGCCTTGATCGACTCTATCTCGCGGCGCATCTCGGCAAAGCGCGAACGCCTGAAACCGTAGAGAAGGTGGCCCGGTCCGTGATCCGTGACGCCCACGCCGCGAAGCCCGAGCCGCGCGGCGGCCCGCACGTTGTCCGCGACGCCCCCCGTTCCGTGGGAATAGGTCGTATGCGTATGCCAGTCGTATGTGAGCCTATACGTCGTCTCCAATGATGCGCACCTCCGGATGCAGCATGACGCCGAAGCGGTCGAATACAACGCTGCGCGCGATTTCCATCAGATCGAGGATGTCCGAAGCCGTCGCGCCGCCCTCGTTCACGATGAAACCCGCGTGCAGGGGCGAAACGCGCGCGCCGCCGCAGGCGAGACCCGCGAGTCCCGCATCCTCGATCAATTTTCCCGCGAAGCCGCCCTCGGGGCGCTTGAAGAAGCTGCCGGCGCTCGGCAGCCGCAAGGGCTGTTTTTCCGCGCGCCTGCGCGCGAACTCCGACATGCGCGCGCGAATCGCGTCCGCGTCGTCCGGCGCGAGCGCGAAGACGGCTTCGAGCACGACGGCGCCGGAGGCCGAGAACGAACTGCTCCTGTAAGAAAATTCCATTTCGTCGCGTCGCAGGGAGAAAATCGCGCCGTCGTCCGGGCGAAGCGCGCGCGCGGACTCTATCGCGCCGCCCATGTCGCCCCCATAGGCGCCCGCGTTCATATATACGGCGCCGCCGACGCTGCCCGGAATGCCCTGCGCGAATTCGAGACCGCCGAGGGCGGCGTCCGCGGCCGCGCTCGCGAGGGCGGACAGCGGCGCGCCGCACATGACGACGACGCGAGAGCCGGAGACGCGCACGGCGCGCATATCCGCGCCCGGTTTCACGATCACGCCGCGAAACCCTCCGTCGCGCACGAGCAGATTGCTTCCCGCGCCCATCACGAAATACGGCAGCCCCGCGTCGCGCAGCCGCGCAAGCGCCCGCACAAAGCCGGCTTCGCTGCGGGACGTGAGCAGACAGTCCGCGCGCCCTCCCGCCCGGAACGAGCAGTGCTCGGCCATGGGGACGTCCGCCAGAACGCTTTCCGTATCGGGATCCGATTCGAATTCGCGGATGAACCGCTCGATGTCGCGCATAAGCCCTCCCCCGCACGCAGCAACGAAGACCTTCGTCGTCTCTATCATATCACAGCCGGAACCGTCGGGCAAATGAATTTCACGCACTTCGGATACGGTTCAATTATGGAAAATATTATCAAGATCGGGTTGCCCTTGCGCGATCCAGTTTGGTATGATATACTCAATTTGGTTCAAAGATATACAATTATATAGGCGTTGGAATTTCAATGTGTTGGGGTTTTCGAGAAAAACCCGTGTTTTTCAATGAGGTGCATGATTATGATTGGAAAGAAGCTTCTTAAAACATTCTCTGTCGCGGCTTTGGTGTTTTGTGTGCTCGCCTTTGTTCCGAACGGAGCGAGGAACGTCTACGCGGCCACAAATACGGTCGTCGACGTCAAAAGCGGTCTGTACATTCCCGTGCTGATACACAACGGTATGACGGACGTGGCTTCCGTCGAAGCGTACGCCTTGGCGAAGGGCGCGTTTGTGGCGCTGAACGGCACATATTTTGACGCTTACGCAACGGAAGATCAGGTGACGGCAAAAGGCGGGGATGTGAACGTGCTGCGCACATTCGGCCCCTTATATGGGGTTCCGCTCAATTTTCCGAGCGGCGTATTGATCGAAAACGGCAAATTGATCCACGGATCGGGCTATGGGAGCGGACCGGGCCAATGGGGCGGCTATTTGGGAGGCGTTACAAAGCAAGGCGCGTTTATAGTCGAACAGGTCAGTCTGAATATCGGCGTTGTGGCGGACGGGAACAGAAGCACGGTATGGCGGGTAAACCATCCGAGCTACGAGCCTTCTTCCGTTGTGCTGTACGACGAGGCTTTCGGGCATGACGTGCAGCTCAGGCCGGGGGACAGAGCCGTGATCGTGGACGGCGGAACAATCAAAGACATCGTGTCCCAAGGCCCCGTAAAAGTGCCGCCCGGCGGATTTGTCGTCGTGGCCGCTTCCTCCGCCAACGTCTTTTACGGAAACAAAAACATAGACGACAGTTTTTCCATAGGGCAGCGGGCTTCATGGGTCTGGGAGATATCCTCGGCCAACGGCTATGACTTCAAGGACGTGTATTTCGCGGTGGGTTCGGACGCGGCAAAGATCAATGGGGCGGGAGGAACCAGCAGACCTTATATCGGGGGAACCTCCGACGGCCGAATTTCCATCGGCGTGGGAAACGCCGCGGAATGCGTGAACGCGCTGTTCTTGGACGGCGGCGGTTCCATCGCCTATTACAAGGACGGAAAATATCTGAACGGCCCGGGAAGAAACGTAAGCAATGCGATAGGCTTTGTAAGCACAGGGCAAACCGCGCATCCCGTCCCGCTTGAAAACACGGCGCAAGCAAATCCCTTTACGGCGGATGTGGGCGGCGTCCAAAGGCAGTTTCAGGCATTTTTAATAAACGACAACAATTATGTGATGCTTAGGGATTTAGCATACTATATGAACGGTTCACAGGCTCAATTTGAAGTTTCGTATGATGCGGACACGAAGGCGATAAACATTTTCGGCAAGCAAGCGTATACCTTGCAAGGCTATGAAGATACGGTAAAAGCGGATAAAAACAAGGCGTACAAAGACACGACCTCAAAAATCTTCATCGACGGAAAAGAAGTCTCATTGGCGGGATACAATATCGAAGGCAGCAACTACTTTAAATTGCGGGACCTTGCCTCCGCTTTGAACTTTGACGTCGACTATCGGGACAATCGAATCTATATCGAGCCCGAAAACGCTTATACCGCCGATTGACAGCCGGTTACCGCTCAAACCCCACGCCATTTTTGTTTATGCCCGGAACGAGTGAACGGGTACCCATCTCGGAGCCGGCGGGCGAATGCGTTTCGCGCTTGACATCCGCGCCGCATGAGAGTATACTACTAATATCAGGGTGTTTTGTTAGTTATTTACCAAAAATTCTTTCAGGAGGAACATTATGTTACGCTTTACACTTCCAAGGGACATCTATTACGGGGAGAACGCGCTGGATGCGTTGAAAACGCTGAAAGGCAAGAAAGCCATCGTCGTGGTCGGCGGCGGTTCCATGAAGCGCTTCGGTTTTTTGGACAAGATCGTTTCGCTTTTGGAGGCGGCCGGCATGAAAACGGAGGTGTTTGAGAACGTGGAGCCGGATCCGTCGGTGGAGACCGTGCTGAAGGGCGCCGAAGCCATGCGGAAATTCGAACCCGATTGGATCGTGGCCGTCGGCGGGGGTTCTCCCATCGACGCGGCCAAGGCCATGTGGGTGTTCTACGAATATCCGGAGACAAAATTCGAACAACTGATCACGCCGTTCAGCTTCCCCGAACTGCGCAAAAAGGCGCGATTCGCCGCCATTCCGTCCACCTCCGGCACGGCCACGGAGGTCACGGCCTTCTCGGTGATCACCGACTACGCAAAAGGCGTGAAATACCCTCTCGCCGACTACAATATCACGCCTGACCTCGCGATACTGGCGCCGGAGATAGCGGAGACGATGCCGCCCGCGCTGACCGCGCACACGGGCATGGACGCGCTGACGCACGCGATAGAAGCCTATGTGTCCAGAATGCATTCGCCGTTCACGGATCCGCTGGCGATCAAGGCCATCCAAATGGTGTTCGAGCATCTGCCCGCATCCTACAAAGGCGACAAGGCCGCCCGCGCGCAGATGCACTACGCGCAATGCATGGCCGGCATGGCATTCTCCAACGCGCTGCTCGGAATCGTGCATTCCATGGCGCACAAGACGGGCGCGGCCTTCTCTTTTGGCCACATACCGCACGGCTGCGCCAACGCGATCTATCTGCCCTACGTCATAGACTTCAACGCCAAGAACGCCGCCGGCCGTTTCGCGGACATCGCCAAGGCCGTCGGTTTGGCCGGCGCGAACGACGCGGAATCGGCAGGCAAGCTGCGCGAGAAGATCGACGAATACAACGTTTTGCTCGGCATCCCGAAAACGCTGAAGGACTTCGGCGTACCCGAGGCGGAATTCAAGGAAAAGGTCGCGAAAATCGCCGAACTCGCCGTGGGCGACGCCTGCACGGGCGCAAACCCGCGGCGCACATCGACGGAAGATATGGAGAAGCTGCTGAATTGCGCGTATTACGGAACGCGCGTGGATTTCTAAGAAATGTGATCATTCAAACCCCGCGCCATTTTTGAGCGGCAGGGAGAAACGGCAAAGCTTGGCGGCGCGGCGCGTTATGCGTCGCGCTGCGGCATTCTGCCGCCGAGCCATTCCGCGCCGAGGTCGCGCCCGAGATCGCAGGTGTAATGCCACTCTATCGCGTCGCCGTCCTTGAGCGAATAGCGCGAACAGCCATAGTTCGGATACCAGCCGTTCACCTTGTACATCCAGCCGGACAACTCGCCCGCGTCAAACTCGTAGAGATTGCCAATGCCCTCGATGTACGCGGAGTTGTAGATCGGCGTATTCACGAATTCCATGTGAATCTTCGCGCGCTTCATCTCGCGCTGCAACACATTGAACACGCTTTCGCCTTCGTAGAACGTGACCTCCGTCGTTTCGAGGATCACGCCGTCCGCAGGAACGAGCTCCCTTTTTTCCGCGTCGAGCAGCTCCGTATTGTCGAGGATCGTATCGCAGCGCACGGTGAGCGTCGCCGTGAACACGCCGTCGCCGGGGACCGCGTCCTGCGGCTCGACGGGAAGCGGCCCGCCATCGGGTACCGGATCGGTAAGGTATTGATCCTTGTCCGCCCCGGGGTCGGGGGTCCGGGCGGGCGGGACATCGGGCGCCCGGGGCGCGGATGCCGCCGCATCCTCCGGCGCCGCGCCGGCCGGCGCTTCCGCGCTTTCGGATTCGAGCGATTCCGCCGCCGAACGGCTTGCATCCGCCCGCGCGGATTCCATCCGCGCCGCCGGCGGCAAGGACTGTGCGGCTTCGGAAGCCGCGTCGCTCCGGAGCGCGCCCGCGGCTTCCGCCTCTCCGCCCCGATCCGCGTAATTGCCGCCGAAGCCCCACGCGGCGGCGAGCAGGCAGATCACGGCGGCGGCAAGGACGAGTTTTGTTCTGTGTTTTCGCATCTTCCGCACCGCCTACAGCAACGCGGCCAAGGCCAGCGTTTCATGCAGCATCCGCGCGATTTCGGCGCGCGTCACCGCTTCCCGCGGC
>JAISMX010000151.1 GCA_031276515.1 Eubacteriales Family XIII. Incertae Sedis bacterium
GGAAGAGGAGGGATGCGGATGGAAATTCATCGAAAATGCCTGTCTGATTTTCTTTCGCAGCCGGACGATGAAATGATCGTCTGCCGTTGCGAAGAGGTAACGAAAGGTGAGATCCGGGCGGCGATTCACGACGGAATGTTCAGCATCCGCGAGCTTCGTAGGTTTCTGCGGTGCGGCATGGGACTCTGTCAGGGGAGAACCTGCGAACGCCTCGTCAAAGCGATCCTCGCCCGCGAGCTCGATGCGCGCCCATCGGACTTGGACGACGCGAGTTCGCGCGCGCCGGCGCGCCCGATCGAAATGTGGATGATCGCAAACGAGGTGTTTTGGCATGGCTGAAATCATTGTTGTGGGCGCGGGCGCCATCGGAAACGCAAGCGCATATTATCTCGCAAAAAGCGGCGCGAAGGTCACGGTTTTGGAAAAGGATTCCTGCATCGGAAATGGCGGCTCGTCCCGGAATGGGGGCGGCGTTCGGCAATCGGGGAGAAATCCGGCCGAACTGCCGGCGGTGATGTACGGCGTCAGGAATATTTGGCCCGGTCTGTCCGACGAGTTGGGCATGGATATCGAATATTGTCAGGAAGGCAATCTGCGTCTCGGAAAGACGGAAGAACATCTGAAAATCCTTCGCGGATTGGTTCGGGACGCGGAAGCCGGCGGACTCGCCATGCGCATGGTCGATCGCGCGGAGGCGCGCGAAATCTGCCCCTTTCTCTCCGACGAGGTCGCCGGCGCAAGCTGGTGTCCGACGGACGGCCACGCGAACCCCTTGCTCGTGACACTTGCTTTTTATCGCGCGGCAAGGCGGTTGGGCGTGGACTTCGTGACCGGCGCGGAGGCTGTGTCCTTGCGAAAAAAACGCGGCCGCGTCGTCGCCGTCGTTACGGCCTGCGGTTCCGTCTATGAAGGCGACGGTGTTTTGGTCGCCGCCGGATACGGCGCGGGAAAGCTGTTGACGACCGCCGGGATTGACGTTCCCATGGCCCCGGTGCTCATGGAGATGCTGGTGACGGAAGAAGCTCCCCCCATGTTCTTCCAAATGCTCGGCGCCGCCATGTCGGATTTTTACGGCCATCAGACCAAGCACGGTTCCTTCATTTTCGGCGGGACGCACGGTTTTGAGGCGTATACGGACAGCGGCCGTCTTGCCGGAACGAGCGTCGCAGCTTCAAATACCTGCCGGGGCGTCATCGGCTATTTTCCCGTTTTGAAGGATTTGAAGATCCTGCGCACGTGGGCGGGCGTGCTCGACGATTGTTTCGACCACATACCCGTGATGGACAATCCCGTCGAAGCGCCGGGTCTGACGGTGGGCTGCGGCTTTTCCGGACACGGTTTTGGGCTGGCGCCCGTCGCGGGCCTGTTGCTGTCCCAACTGGCGCTCGGCGATGCTCCCGCGCTGCCGCTCGACCGCTTCAAATACGATCGTTTTCGGGCAAAAGTCCGCGGCGGCGCCGCATAGGCAAAACGCAAAAACGTCCCGTGTCCGATACAAAAAACATTGACATTTTAAATGAAATTTGCTATTATTGTGTTACAGATGCAAAGACGCATTGCCTTTCGGGGCACTGCGTCTTTTTCATTTTTTCAAAAGATCGGAGGGCGGAAATGAAGAACAATCTATACCCGGTGCAGCCGTTTTTCTTGGTCAATACGACAAAATACTATAAAATCAGACTCTTTGACACACCCATCGTTCATTTTTATTCGTTCGCGGCGGATGATGGAGACGCAAGCCGTCGCATCGTCGTACCCGACGCTTGCGTCGATGTCGTGTTCTCCGAAACGGACGAAGGTCTGGAGGGCGCCGTCTGCGGTTTGGTCACAAAGGGCGGCGCGATGCCGACGCTGCGCAACGTCAAATACTTTGGCGTGCGCTTTTTGCCCGGATTCCTGCCAAAGCGTTTCGGCGTAACCATTCCGGAGCTTGTCAACAACCGCGTCGATTTGTCGCAGCTGCACGGCGGCACGGAGTTGTTGGAAAACATGCGCGGCATCCAAAGTTTTGCGGACAGGTCGAGATTCATGTTGAAATTCATCGCCGACGACTGGCGGACAAACGAGCTGTTGCAGCTTATGATCAACGCCGTGTGCGCATCCGGCGGCGAGACGCGCGTCCGTGACCTCGAAGAGATCACGCTCTATTCGTCAAGATACATAAACAGGGTATTTAGGGATAATATGGGCATATCTCCAAAGGCGTTTTGCGAACACGTCCGCTTTCAGCAGCTTATTTCCGAGATGAATTCCGGCGGCGGGAAAAAGATAATCGACATCGCCGCCGAATACGGATATTACGACCAGTCTCATTTTACCCACGAATTCAAGACGTTTACGACAATAACGCCGGGCAGTTACGGCAGGGTGGTCGATTTGCCAAACTATCACAGCAAGTTTGTCTATCTGCCCATGGTAAAGACCTGTTAAAAAATCACGCGGGTCCTGAATTGATTTCAGGACTTTTTTCCGAAGATATCTCTGACATAGATCTCAAGCAGTGAGACGCAGGCATCGCGCCCCATCGACGCCGAGTTCAAAATCATGTTGTAATTGTCGGGATCCGTCCAGTCCGAGCCGCCCGAATAGTATTTATAATAGTCCCGACGGTATCGGTCCGTTTTCGCGATCAAGGCGCGCGCCTCATTTTCGCCGATATGCAGCCTGTGCATGATCGTCGCCGTTCTCTGTTCGATCGGCGCCCGGATATAGACTTTCAGCACATTGTTCTTGCGCGCGAGAATCTTGTCGGCGCATCGGCCCACTATGACGCAGGATTCGCTGTTTGCCAAATCGCGGATGATGCTTGCCTGAAACCGGAAAAGCGCGTCGTCCGAGGTGAAATCTTCGAAGGACGAACTCGGGATTGCGGATTCCGGATTGAATGTGCCGTGCATGCGCTTCCGCATCAACGAAATTCTCAGTTTTTCATCGGTTTCGCGGTATAAGGCTTCGCTTATGCCCGAAAACTCGGAAGCCATTTTCAGGATTTCTCGATCATAACAGGAAATCCCCAGCCTGTTCGCGAGTTTGAGCCCTATTTCCTTGCCGCCGCTGCCAAAACTCCTGGCGATTGTAATAACAATGTTTTTCATGATTCGTAAACGAGTTTGCCGCCCAAAATGGTCTTGAGCACTCTTGTGTCGCGGATTTCCTCCGGCGAAGCCGTAAGGATGTCGGTGTCAATCAAGGCGTAGTCCGCAAAATTGCCCGGCGCAACGCTTCCGGATCTGTCGTCGTCATGGCAGAAATACGCGGACGCCTTTGTCCACAGAATGACGCACTGCTCTCTCGTAAGCGCCTGATCGGGCGAATACGGCTTCCCGTCCGCGCCAAGACGCGTGATTGCGGCGTACATGCCCAAAAATGGATTGCAGGATACGACGGGACAGTCCGAGGAACCGCCGATCAAAACCCCCGCGTCGCAAAACACCTTCAGCTGTTGATAGCGCCGCTCCAATTCCTCTCCGATAAGCGGCTGTTCTCCCATTTGCAGCGCGATTGTCGGTTGAACGGCGATCGGAATGTCGTATTCCCGCAGCAGGGGCAGCTGATCCTCTCTGTAGACGGCGCAGTGGATGATATAGTGCCGCGCGTCGTTCGGGTTTATGCGATACGCTTCGGCAAACGCGTTGATGGCGACGTCCGTCGAGCGGTCGCCGCAACAGTGTACGCCGATCTGCCAATTGTGTTTTGCCCCGAGCCGCGCGATTTCGAGCATCTCCTCCTCCGTAATCGTCGTGTGGCCGCTCGTCTCGGGCATGTGCCGGTAGGGTTCGCGCATGGCCGCCGTACCCGTTGCCGGGATCCCGTCCAAGGTGACTTTTATGCCGTTCATCTTCACCATATCGTCGCCGAAACCGGTCACGGCCGTCATTTCCTCGATTCGGCGCAGGTGATACCCGACGTCGCCCCAAGCCTTGTCGAGATAGAACATCATATTCCCGCGATAGCTCAAGCGGCCTTGCGCTCTCGCCCGAGGATAGGCGCGCATCTGTTCGAGGGTCATATTGGCGTCGATGCACGCGGTAATGCCAAAACCGTTCATCACCTTGCCCATCCCCTCGATCGCCCGGACGGTTTCTTCTTCGGTCATTTCGGGAATGACGGCGTCGATAAGTCCCATTGCCGCGTTTTCATAGAGCAGTCCGTTTGGCTCGCCGTCATCGGATCTTCCGATGGCGCCGCCGTCGGGGTCGGGCGTGTCCCGGGTGATCCCCGCCAAGGCCAAAGCCCTGCCGTTTACGGCGTACACGTGGTGGCACAGTCTGCAGCACATAACCGGATTGTTCGGCGCCGCCCTGTCCAAGTCGGACTTTGTGGGCGCTTCTTTTTTATCCCAGACGAGTTCGTTCCACTCGCAGCCCAAAATCCACTCTCCGTCCGGCGTCGCGTCGGCGCGCTGTTTGAGCAGGGCGAGCAACGCTTCCTTCGAGCGGCAGTCTTTGAAGTTGACGCGCAGGAGTTCAATCCCGGCGAACATCGCGTGCATATGCGAATCGATCAGCCCCGGCAGGAGCACGGCGCCTCCGGCGTCGAGTATCTCCGTGTTCTCGCCGATCAGGCGCTCGTCCGGAACGTCGCCGACGGCGATGGTTTTGCCGTCCTTTGCCGCGACAAAGCCGTTTTCGATGACCGTGAAATCGGTTTTGCCGTTTTTGATTTCCGCGATCGAAAGGTCAACGGTATAGATTTTGGCATTCTTGATCATTAAATCCGCCGTTGGCGTCCAAGTGTTTCCATTCATTGCATTCACAATCCTTTCCGTCGATTTTGAACAAACGGGCCGCAGCGCGAGCTCATACTTTCAGGTATTTGCCGATAATGTCATCGGTCAGTTCATCGATATTGCCCCGGACGACGATCCGGCCTTTCTGCATGCACAAGAACCTGTCGGCGTGGCGCATGGCAAATTTCAAATTCTGCTCGACTATGATGATGGAGATCTTCATCTCTTCCCGGATGCGGTCGAGGATCTCGGCGATTTGCGACACGATGTTCGGTTGTATTCCCTCCGTCGGCTCGTCGAGGAGCAGCAAGCGCGGCGTCGTCATGAGCGCCCGCCCTATGGCGAGCTGTTGCTGTTGGCCGCCCGAAAGAACTCCGCCGCAGCGGTTTAGGTGAGAGCTCAATGCGGGGAAATAGCTCAAAACCCGCTCTAAGATTGCCGGTATTTCCTTCTTTTTGGAAGAATGCGCGCCCATCAGGAGGTTTTCCCTGACGGTGAAGTCCGAGAAGATATCCCTGCCCTGCGGCACATAGGCTATGCCCGTCCCCGAAACGGCGTATGTCGCTTTGGGAAGCGGCAGACCGAATAGACTGATTTCCCCGCCGTCGAGCCGGTTCAGCGCCATGATGGTGCGAAGGAGCGTGGTTTTTCCGACGCCGTTTCGCCCGATCAGCGCAACGATTTCGCTTGCGGAGACGTGAAAACTCACTCCATGCAAAACGCGGCCGAAACCGTAACCCGAGGAAACGTCCGTCGCGACGAGAACCGGATGTCCCGTTTCGGAAGCGGCGGCGGCCGCGTCGCCCGTGTTTTTCATAACTGTGGCCATTCCTTCTTCACTCCTTCAGGTAAACGCTGATGACTTCGGGATTTTGCCGAATTTCCTCAAATGTGCCTTCGGCCAGAATCTTCCCCTGATTCATCACTGTGACGGTTTCCGCCACCTGGCGGACAAAATCCATATCGTGTTCCGATACGATGATCGTCCTGTCTTTGCGCATGGCTCGGATCATTTCGCCCGTTTTGTAAGTTTCGTCGGCCGTCATGCCCGTCGTCGGCTCGTCGAGAATGACGAGCTTCGCGTCCTGGGCAAGGACCATGCCGATTTCAACCCACTGCTTTTCGCCGTACGAAAGCGCCGAAACAAGCGCGTCTTCTTTGTCTTCCAAGCCAATAAGTTTTAAAATATCGTTGATTTTGCTTCTTGTGTCGCCTGTTTTGCGATAAAAAATGTTTTTCCGGACACGGGTCGAGCCTCGGAGCGCCAGCAGGAGATTGTCAAAAACGCTCATATCGAAAAATGTGTTCGGGCCTTGGAATTTGCGCCCGATTCCATGCGCGTGGGCAATCTCGTGGGGCGGGCGCAGCGTAATGTCCGCGCCGTCGAATACGATTTTGCCGAATTTCAGCCTTGTTTTCCCCGTGATCAGGTCTATCAGCGTGCTTTTTCCGGCGCCGTTTGGTCCGATGATCGTTCTGACTTCGCCGCGCCCCACGGACAGACTGACGGAATCGACCGCCAGAAAGCCTTTGAAATCGACGGTTACGTCCATGAGTTCGAGAATCGCGTCAGCCATTTGCCGCCTCCTTTTTCTGTAAGCCTTTGACTTTGGGACGCGCGGTAAGGAGCGTTCCGACCAGCCCGTCCGGCACACAAAAGACGATCAGGAGCAAGATGACTCCGATGACAAGTTCCCAAGCGTCTCCGATGATTCCCGCCATGATTCGCTCCAGGCCGTTCAGGAGCAGACAGCCGAAGAGGGCTCCCGTCAGATGGCCGCGCCCGCCGACCGCGACCCAGATGATCGCCGATATGGACAGGCTTAGGCCGGTAAGCGAAGGCGACACCATACCGCATGTCCGTGCGTAGAGGATGCCGGCCATCGCGGCGAGCGCCGAGGAAAACACGTATATGAAAACCTTGTACGAGGTGACATTGTATCCGATAAAGGCCACCCTGTTTTCGTTGACCTTGATTGCGCCCAGCACCTTCCCGAGCTTTGTCGATGTGAGCGCCGCGCAGACGGCGAACGCGAGAGCCGCAATCAGCGCGACGAAATAATAGTTTTCGGTAATGCTCAATACGTGTCCAAACAAGCTTGGCCGCGAGACGTTGTTGACGCCGTTGGAACCGCCGGTAAACCGCTGCGCGTTGTTGACGGCCAGCATAAGCACATTCGAGAGCGCCATCGTAATCAGCGAAACAAAGACGCCGCGCACCTTCCCCGTGAGCAGCAGGCGTCCGATGACGAAGCTGAGCAGACAGGGTATGAGAATCGCGAGCGCCATCCCGAGATACGGATTCGTCAGCGGGCGAAAAACAGCCGGCACTTCCGTGATCCCGTAGGTCCGCATGTAAGAGGGGATTCCGACGGACACGTTGTTCGATATTGCGGCTATGTACGCCCCGATGCCGAAGGGTACGGCTTGCCCGAGGCTCATGATGCCCGTATATCCCCACAGAAGGTCCACGGACAACGCGAAGACCATAAGCGGTATCACCTTGGCCATGATGTCGATCCTGTAAAGCCCCGCAGTCAGCGGATAGAGCAAGATGAATGTTAGAAGCAGCACATTCATCGCGGCGCGGCGCGGGATGTTTTTCAAGCGCGGATTCGGTTTCTTCATAAGATTATCGCTTCTCCTTGGAAAAAAGCCCGTTCGGGCGAAAACGAAGCACCAAAACGATTCCGATCAACACGATAATCTGTGCGTGTATTTCGTTTATGAAGCCGCCCAACACCGAGGTCGATTCGCTGATCAGCCCCGAAGCCATCGCCGTCCCGACAAACGAATCCACCCCGCCCACCACGACGGTGGAAAACGAGTCCATGAGGTAAGCGCTGCCCATTGCCGGGTAAACGATCTTCAGCGGCGCGATGATCGCTCCCGCCAGACCGGCGAGCCCGCATCCGAGGCCGAAGGATATCGTGTCCGTCACAGCCGTATTGATTCCCAGACATTGCGCCATCTGCCGATTTTGGCGTATCGCCCTGATTTTTTTCCCAAGGTCGGTCTTGTAGAACAAGGCGCATACGAACAGCACGACGAAAACCGCAACGGCGATGACAACGAAATTATACGCGGGAAAGACCAACGTCCCTATGGAGAAACCGCCTGATACAGGAAGAGAAACCAGTTTTTTCATCGAAGAAAAGAGCAGACGCGCGATCTGTGTCAGAATGACGGAGATCGCATATGTGGCGAGCAAGGTTTCCTCAAGGCGGGCATAAAAACGCTTGATCACCAATCGTTCGCACAGCGCGCCGACCATCGCCGCCAGCGCAAAGGCGCCGATGGCCGCGAAGGGGAAGGGCAGACCAAGCTCGCACAGGCCCCAAACGGCATAGGCGCCAATCATGATGAACTCGCCGTGCGCGAGGTTCACCACATTCATGTTGCCAAAGATGATGACCATGCCAATCGAAACCAGCAAGAGCACCGACGCGGCGAACAGACCGTTCATGAGTTGTATTGGCAGTATTGCCATGTTTTGGATGCTCCTCTTTCTTTCCGGCTTCGAAGACCGGCGCGCGGCGCCGGGCTTCGAATGCGTTCTGAAACAAGTTTGAAGCGCTTATTCGGGCTTTCCGTTCGGGAAAAGCAGATCCGGCCACGGTTCGGCGGGGAGTTGGCTTTCGGATGCGAAGACCGTGACGGGGCGCGCCCCGTCGTCCCACTCGACGATCATCGCGTAGTTTTTCGCGTAATAGCCGCTTTCCGCGTCGACGGAAAACATTCCCTGCGGCGTGTCGACTTCCGCCGTCGCAAGCGCGGCCTTCAGGTCGTCCGTGCTCTGTGAACTCGCCGATTTCAAGGCCTCGGCAATGAGGTACACCGACGAATAGGAGGCTGTGATCGTCGCGTTTACCTTCAGCATATCGTCTCTGCCGTACGCCTTTTCAAAATTTTCAAGGAAGCGTACGCTCAGCGGATTTTCGCTCGAAGCGAACCAGTTGAAAGTGGAGTAGGAACCCGCTATGTACTCTCCGCCCATCGTGACCGCATCCATCTCGGACGTGATCACGCTGGCGATCGGAATATCGAGCCCGTATTCTTTCATCTGCTGATAGAACGTGGCGGTGGTGCTGCCCACCACGTTTGCATAGATGAAATCGGGCTTTGCCTGCATGATCTTTGTGATGACCGCCGAGCAGTCCGTCGACTCCATCGGAAGGAACTCGCTGCCCACAAGCTCGCCGCCGATCCGGTCGACAAGCGCTTTGGTTTGGGCTTCAATGCGAACCGGATAGTAGTAATCGGAACCGACGCAGAATACTCTGTCGCCGAACTTCTCCGCCATGAAAGGGATAAGCTCCTTTGTAAAGGTATAGGTCGTGCCGCCCGTAAAGACCATATTGGGCGATTCGTCTTCGCCGGAGCCGGCCGTCGGCGCGACGAACAGTTTGCCGTTTTCTTCCGCAACGCTTCTGACGGCCTGCGTTCCCGTACCGAGACAGGTTCCGAGTATGATGCTCACGCCGTCCTGCAAATAGAGTTTTTTCGCTTTTTCGGTCGCTATTGCCTCATCCGATTCCCAGTCCTCGGAAACGGCCGTCAATCGCTTGCCGTTGACGCCGCCGGCATCGTTGATTTCGTCGATCGCCAGAAGCGCCGCTTTTTCCGATAAAGATTCGATCATTTCCGCAGAGCCGGAGTGCGCGTAAATCAGTCCGATCTTTATTTCGTCTGCGCTGCCCGAATCCGATTCGCCGCAAGCGGACATGCCGGGCAGCATCGCTCCGACAAGGACGGCCGCCGCCACGCGTTTAAAAATATTTTTCACTGAACAAACTCCCCCTTTCCATCAATAAAAAAAGACAAGGCCGTCTTTCCGGTGCCGGAACAGACGTCTTTGTCTTTGTGAATGTGAAAATAATAGCACCGCGGCAGCCCGCATTGATTGTAAAAATCGGAACAGCCGAAGGCTGCCCTCCCCGGCATTCGGACAAAGGCAACGGTTCAAAAGACACGTTTTGTCAACGTAGATTAAACATTTTTTATTTTCGGCTGTGACAAAAAGATCAAAAAGCTTCTTTGGTTATCGTCTTTTTATGAACAAGAGAGCAAAGGCCGCTTGTTTTTTCCGAAGTCCGCGCTGCGCTCAGCGAACTGAAAGGATGGGAAAAGACCACAATCAGCACCTTACTTGCGCGCCTTGTGAATAAAGGCATGATTACC
>JAISMX010000152.1 GCA_031276515.1 Eubacteriales Family XIII. Incertae Sedis bacterium
CCCCTGCAAAAAATCTCCGACAATCATCCGAAACTGTTATTAACGCTTGATGAATATATGCCAAATGCCAATTATGCCGGTATAAGAAAAATGAGCGTACTCGATTGGCTTATCCAAAAATGAAAGGAGTATCGAAATTGGGAACGATACTGGACGGCAAGCGCGTGGCCGCGGAGCTGCGCGCGCGGCTCGAGGGCAGAATCGCCGCGCTAACGGAAAGAAACGCGCGCCCGGCGCTGCGCATCATACGCGTGGGGGAGAACCGGGACGATCTCGCCTACGAGAAGGGCATTCTCAAGGCTTGCTCGCTTCTTGGCGTCGATGTTTACGTGTCGGCCTTGCCCGAGGACGCTTCTTCGGGCGCGCCTCTCGAAGCGCTGAGACGCGCAAACGCGGATGAATCGATACACGGAATCATGGTGTTCAGGCCCCTGCCGGAGCGCTTCGCCGGCGAGGCCGTCCATGCGGCCATCGATCCCGGCAAAGATGTGGACTGCATGTCGCCTCTCAATCTGGAACGCCTGTTCGAGGGCCGGCCGGGCGGCTTCGCCCCCTGTACGCCGGAGGCGGTGATCGAAATGCTGAAGGCTTACGAAATTCCCCTGCGCGGAGCCAACGTCGCGGTGGTGGGCAGGAGCATGGTGGTGGGGAGACCTCTTGCCATGCTGCTGCTCCGCGAGGACGCGACGGTGACGCTCTGCCATTCGCGCACGAGGAATTTGTCCGCCGTGACGAGAAGGGCGGACATCGTGGTCGCGGCCGTCGGAAGGGCGCGATTCATGACCCCGGAGTTCTTCGGGCCGGATGCGGTGGTTATCGATGTGGGAATCAACGACGACGGGAGCGGAAAGCTCTGCGGCGACGTGGATTTTGAACGATGCGAGCCGCGCGTCGGGGCGATCAGTCCGGCCGTCGGCGGCGTGGGGGCCATCACCTCGACCGTCCTTTTGGCGCATGTCGTGCTGGCCTGTGAAGGAATCGCAAAAATAAACGGTTGCAATTTGACGTGATTTCGATATAATTAGGTAAAGAACATTAAATGCTGTCGGTATTGCCACTGAATCCGGAGGAAAATCATGAATGGTAGTAGTTTTACAACACTTATCCCACTGGTACTGTTGATCGTCATCATGTACTTCATGCTGATCAGGCCGCAAAAGAAACGCGAGCGAGAGATCAACAACATGCGCAATTCGATCAAGGTCGGCGACGAGGTCGTAACCATAGGCGGCATCTGCGGCAAGATCGTCAAAGCCAAGGATAAGGAGGATGTATTGACCATACAGGTGGGCGCGGACAAAACCAAATTTGAAATCATGCGCTGGGCGATTTCGAAGGTTGTTTCCGAAGCTCCGGCCCAAAAACCCGCGAGAGCGCCCAAGACAAAGGACGAAGCGTCTGACGACCTTGTGGCGGACGCGGCGGCCGAAGCCGTTGCGGAAGCGCCCAAGCCCGCGTTGCCAAAGAGACTCAAAAAGAAAACCGCAGAAGAAGAAGCGGGCATTGAGGAGTAAAAAACCCGCAATCCGAGTTTCGCGGCGATTGTTTTTTCCTCCCCCCGGCGCAATGCGGGGGTTCGCTTTTATGTTGTTGTGCTTGGTAAGGGGAACCGCATTATGAAAAAGTTTTTGGCGATCTTGGTTACGGTCTTTATAATATTGCTGTGGGTCGTCACGCTGACGGGGCTCGGGGGCTTGGGACCGATCACGGACAGGACGAAGCTGGGCCTTGACCTGTCGGGCGGCGTGTATGTCGTGATGGAAGCGCAGACCGAGGCGACGGGTGCGGAGCTTTCGGATCTGATGAAACAGACGCAGCTTGTCATAGAGAGGCGCGTGAACGAGATGGGCCTGTCGGAACCCATAGTCACGATAGAAGGCGAGAACCGCATCCGCGTGGAACTTCCCGGCGCGGACGACCCGGAGGAAGCCATACGCAACATAGGAAAGACGGCGCAGCTGAGATTTCTGCTCGCGGACGGCAGTCTCGTGCTCGACGGCAGCATGGTGAAAGACGCGGGCGTGGCCCGCAACCAAGAAAAAGAAGGCTACGCCGTCACGCTCGAATTCGACGCCGCGGGTACGGCGGCCTTTGCGGAAGGCACGAAAACCGCCTTCGCCGGATCGGTCACGCCCGCGATCCCGGGCGTGGACGCGAAATCGATCGCCATCGTGCTCGACGACGACATCATTTCTGCGCCGAACGTCGAAACGCCCATACTGAACGGCAGCGCGCAGATCACGGGCAGCTTCGGCGAGGAGGAGGCGATCACGCTCGCGCGGCAGATTCGCGCCGGCGCACTCCCCGCGGAGCTTCTGGAAGTGAATTCCTCCGTCCAGTCGGCCGCGATCGGTCTCGGCGCGCTGAAGATGAGTCTCATCGGCGGCGCCATAGGCGTTGGCATTGTCTTGCTCCTGATGCTCGTCGTATACAGGATTATGGGCCTTGCGGCGAACATCGCGCTGCTCCTCTATGTCCCCGGAATATTCTGGATATTGAATCTGTTCGGAGGCGTGTTGACGCTGCCAGGAATCGCGGGCGTCATCCTGTCCATCGGCATGGCCGTGGACGCGAACGTGATCATATTCGCGCGCATACGCGAGGAGATCGGGCAGGGCAAGACCGTCCGCGTGGCCGTGAGCGCGGGCTTCCGCCGCGCCATGGGTACCATCATCGACTCCCAGATCACGACCATCATCGCCGCCGTCGTGCTGTATCAGCTCGGAACCGGCCCCGTGCGGGGCTTCGCCATGACGCTGATCCTCGGCATACTCCTGAGCATATTCACAGCCGCCGCGATCACGCAGATATACCTGCTCATCGCCGCGGAAAGCAAGTTGCTCAGCGCGAAGAAGTTCTTCGGCGTCAAGGAGACCGGCGACGCCATGATCGGCATGAAAAAACAAATCGCCTTTCTCGGCCGCCGCCGCGTTTACTACATCGTCACCGTCGTCGTCATGGTCGTGGGACTCGGCGCGGGTCTCATACGCGGCTTCAACTTGGGCATAGATTTCACGGGCGGCACGATGATGCAGCTCGAAATGAACGAACAGGCCGACCTCGCCGCGGTGAACGACGTGCTGCGCGAAAACGGCGTCGAGGACGCGGAGATCATTCACGCCGGCGAGAACAACAGCCAGATCATCATCAGAAGCACGAATTCGCTGGAAAACGAGGAACGGGCCGCCCTGCTCGACGCCCTGCTGCCCGCCTTCGGCCTCGACGATTCGGCCGTGCTCGCCTTCGAGCAATTCGGCCCCTCGATAGGCGACCTTCTGAAGCAGAACGCCGTCCGCGCCGTGATCCTCGCGAGCATAGGCATGCTGATCTACATCATCATACGCTTCGAGTGGAAATTCGGCGTCGCATCCATCGTCGGCGTATTCCACGACGTGCTGATCCTCATCGCGTTTTACGGGCTGTTTCACGTTCCGATCAACAATCCCTTCATCGCGGGCGTGCTGACGGTCGTGGGGTATTCCATCAACGACACCATAGTAATATTTGACAGGATAAGGGAAAATTTGAAAGTAATGCGCAGGAGCAAGCTGGAGCCTCTCATCGACGCGAGCATCAATCAGACGGTCTTCCGTTCCCTCATGACCTCGCTGACCACCGTGCTCGCCATCGTTCCGCTGCTCCTGTTCGGCGGCGACGTGATCCGCCAGTTCACCATGCCGCTGATCGTGGGCATCGCGGCGGGCGCGGCTTCCTCGATATTCATATGCAGTCCGATTTACTATGACATATGCCGGGCGCTCGACAAGCCCGGATACAGAGGCGGCGGTGGCGCCGCCCGCCCGCGAAAGAAACAGCCGATTCCGGAGGACGGCGCCGTCGTGTAAACGTCGCACAAAAAGGTATTTATGGAAAATCTCGAACAGTTTCTCGCCGGGCTTTCGGAGATCAACCCGAACATCGACGCGGCGTTGATCGAAAGGGCTTATCGGAAAGCCGAAGAAATGCATGAAGGGCAGTTCCGCAAATCGGGGGAACCCTATCTCGTTCACCCCATAGAGGTGGCCAAGATACTCGCGCATCTGGGAATGGACGAGACCACCATCGTCGCGGGTTTGCTCCACGACGCGGTGGAAGACACGCCCTATTCGCAGGAGGAGATTACGCGGGATTTCGGCAAGGATGTGGCATTGCTCGTGGACGGCGTCACGAAGCTCGGCTCCTTGGTCACGGAAGGCAAGGAGGAGCGGCAGGCCGAAAACCTGCGCAAGATGTTTCTGGCCATGTCCAAGGACATACGCGTGCTGCTCATAAAATTGGCGGACCGTCTGCACAACCTGCGCACCATCAACTACATGAACCACGACCAAATCATGTACAAGTGCAGGGAAACGCTCGAGATATACGCGCCGCTCTGCGGCCGGCTGGGCATCTTCGCGATGAAGTTCGAGCTGGAGGACATCGCGCTGAAGCATCTCGACCCCGAGGCCTATTTTGAACTCGCCAACCAGGTCAAGATGAAAAAGATCGAGCGCGAGGAGAGCATCGGTCGCGTGATCGGCGAGATCAAACAGAGTCTCGACGAACTGAAGATCGCCTACGAGATCACGGGACGCTCCAAGCACTTTTACAGCATATACCGCAAGATGAAATATCAGCACAAGCAGCTTGAGGAGATCTTCGATTTGACCGCCGTGCGCATCATCGTGGAAACCGTGAGAGACTGCTACGCGGCGCTGGGCGCGGTACACGCGATGTGGAAGCCCCTCCCCGGCCGCTTCAAGGACTATATTGCGATGCCCAAGCCCAACCTGTATCAGTCGCTGCACACGACGGTGCTGAGCGACAAGGGCAATCCCTTCGAGATACAGATACGGACGCGTTCCATGCACCGCATTGCCGAATACGGCATCGCCGCGCATTGGAAGTACAAGGAGGGGCTCGGCGCGAGCGCGGCGGGGCAGGAAGAGGTAAAGCTCGCCTGGCTGCGCCAGACGATGGAATGGCAGAAGGACATGAACGACCCGAGGGAGTTCATGGAAACCCTGAAAATGGATCTTTTTTCCAATCAGGTGTTCGTGTTCACGCCAAAGGGCGACGTCATCGAACTGCCGGCGGGTTCGACGCCTCTCGACTTCGCTTTCAAGATTCACAGCGGCGTGGGCGTGAAATGCGTGGGCGCCAAGGTGAACGGCAAGATGGTCCCCATCGACTACAGCCTGAAAAACGGGGAAATCATAGAGATCATCACGTCATCCAACTCCAAGGGGCCGGGCGTCGACTGGCTCAGGATCGCGAAGACGAGCAACGCGCGGAGCAAGATACGTCAGTGGCTGAAGCGCGAAAACCGCGGCGAAAGCGCGGAGAGGGGTCGCGACCTGCTCGAGAGGGCCGTGAAGCGCAAGGGCTTTGAACCGCAGACCATTCTGCGCGCTCAATGGCTGCAGCGCGTGAGCAAGCAGCTGAATTACGCCTCGCCGGACGAGATGTACGGCGCGGTCAGCCACGGCGGCGTGGTTCTGAGCAAGGTCGTGAACGCGCTCGCGGAGATATGCGACGAGGAGACGCAGACCGCCGCCAAGCGCGTCCTGCGCGAAAAGGAACGCGCCGACGCCGCCTACGCGCGCAAACAGAGCGAAATCGCGCACAGAAAGCGCACGGACGTCCGCGTCAAGGGCGTTCGGAACCTGCTGATTCACCTCGGCAGGTGTTGCAATCCCGTACCCGGCGACGAGATCACGGGATTCATCACAAAGGGAAAGGGCGTGACCGTACACCGCGCCGACTGCCCGAACATCATTCACATACCCGAGGAGGAAAAGGGCCGGCTCATCGAGGTCGAATGGGAGTACGACGAACTCGACCGCGACCGGTCATACGATTCCGATGTGGCGATCAGCGCCGACGACCGCAAGGGTCTGCTTTCGGACATCTCGCGCGTGTGCGAGGACATGGACGTACACATCACGGGCGTCAACGCGAAGAGCGGCAACGACGGCGCGGTCTACATCATCATGACGCTTTCGATTTCAAATACGAGCCAGATGGAGAAGATTTTGTTATCGTTGCGCGGCGTCGCCGGCGTCGAAGACGCGCACAGGGCCACGGGGTAAGTCTCATGCGGGCTGTGGTGCAAAGGGTTGTGAAAGCGCGCGTGACGGTCGGAGAGACGCTCGCGGGCGCCATAGAAAAGGGTCTGGTCGCGCTCATAGGCGTGGAGGATGGAGACGGCGAGCGCGACGCGCTCTACGTGGCCGACAAGATAGCGGGTCTGCGCGTCTTTGAGGACGCAGACGGAAAGATGAACCTTTCGGCGGCGGATGTGGGCGGCGCGGTGCTGGCCGTCTCGCAGTTCACCTTGCTCGGCGACGTGCGCAAGGGCAAGCGGCCGAGCTTTGCGGCGGCGGCGCGTCCCGAAATCGCGGAACCTCTCTGCCGCGCTTGCGCGGACAGAATGCGCGCGCTGGGTCTCTGCGTGGAAGAGGGCGTGTTTCGCGCCGAAATGCTCGTGGAGATACACAACGATGGCCCCGTGACGATCCTCATAGACAGCGGGAAACGATTTTAAAGGAGAGAATGCATTGAACATACGACTATTCGCGGGGATATTCTCCGGCGCCAACACCTATCTCGTGGACGACGGCGCGAAGACCGCTTTCATCG
>JAISMX010000115.1 GCA_031276515.1 Eubacteriales Family XIII. Incertae Sedis bacterium
AGGTGCCGCCGAGGTTGCCGCTGATGTCGAGACGGTAGTTGCCGAACTTCGCGCCGAGCCCCGTGCTGCCGTCGCTGGCCGCCGTGACGGAATGGAACGAAATTGCCGCTTCCACCTCTTTAATGTCGCTATACGTAACGCCGATGGCCTTTGCCGTGCCGGACACCGTACCCGCGCTTATTTGCGTTTGGCCGGTACCGCCGCTGATGGACAGCGTATATTTGCCTTCCTCCACGACATTGCCCACGACATCAATATGGAAACTTCTGTCAAGGTATGAGCCGTCCTTGGGGTCTTTTCCGTTGAGCTCGACCGTCGCCCGGTTCTCCATCGTGCCGTTCAGCAACTTCATCGTGTTGAACTCGGTGTCGCGCGAAATGCGGTCGATTTCGGTCTTGAGCTGTTCGACTTCCTTCTGGATCTCGCCGCGGTCGAACTGCGTGTTCGTGTCGTTCGCGGACTGCACGGCCAGCTCCTTCATGCGCTGCAGGATGCTGTGCACCTCGTTCAGCGCGCCCTCCGCGACCGCCAAAAGGGATTTGCCGTCGTACGCGTTTCTGCTTGCCTGCGTCAGGCCCCGGATCTGGCTCCGCATCTTCTCCGAAATCGCGAGTCCCGCCGCGTCGTCGCCGGCGCTCGTGATGCGAAGGCCGGAGGACAGCTTCGAGAGGGATTTGGAGGTGTTCTCGTTGTTCATGGTGAGAGAACGGTAGGTGTTCAGTGCCGGAATGTTGTGATTGATGATCATTTTAATATTCCTCCTTGATCAAGCCTTGCGCTTCCTCCTTTGTCCGGAGCTCCTTCACTGCATCCGGGGAAGGGAAGCGGGTCGGTTTGAAATGACCGGGCGCCGATATCCATACGGGCGCCGTTCAATGATGTGGCTTCCGGCGATGCGAATATCCGGAGAGCCTGCGCGACCTCCCGCCATACTCGAAACGGGAGTTCTGCACTGCATGCAAGCTCTATTGCTTACAGATCATGTATCGGCCGGCAAAGGAATGACTTTAGCGAATGTGCGATTTTTTTCATAAAAAAACCCTGTAACCATGCGGGTTTCAGGGTTTTTTGAAAAGTGCAACACTACTATTTCGGCTCGTTTTAGAAATACTTTACAAGATTGATACAACTTTTTGAATTATTTGTTCGCCGGGCCGGGCCGCTCGGATCGTCAGGACTGCTTCTCCTTGATCAACGCCGCGATGCCGCGTATGGATTCCACCTTCAACTCCCGCGCGGAAGATTCGAGGTTGCTCTCGATGGTCTCGATCAATTCGCCGCGCAGGATCGATATCTCCCGCGGCGCGTCTATGCCCACGGCCACCTTGTCGCCGTTGACGGACAGTATCGTAAACGTCACGGAATCGCCGACGCGAAGCTTTTCCCCCGCCTTTCTGCTGATTACGAGCATCGTCAGCCCTCCCCTCGCCGCGCTTTGTCCTCCGCCGTCGCGCCGTCTCCAAGGAAGGGCCGGCAGCGCACCGAATAATCCTCGTTCAGCAGGATTACCTGACGCCCCACCTTGCGCAGGGGATGCAGCGCCACGGGGCTTTTCGCGTTGACGGAGAGCTTTCTGACATCATCCTCCGGCACGGTGGCGATCAGAAGAAACGTCAAGTCCTTTTCCGAATCGACGCCGAAAAAGCGCAGGTCGTCCTCGGACATGCGCGGAGCGTATCCGGGCAGCATGTCCCAAGGAGAAAACACGAGAAAACAGGGGTTTGCGGAGTGCGCCGATTGCAGGTAGACGAAGGCGAAACCATCTTCTTCGTGCATAAAAACGGCAAAAGAGTCGACGTCTTCAAAGCCGTAGACTCCTTGCGGAAAAGAATATAGGGAATCGTCCTCGATTTGGACGATTCCGAAATCGCGGGTTGTTACATTCATGCAGTGACCTCTCTGCTATGCCATCGCCTTAAAACGCGATTCCGCAACGGGCGGTTCGTAGTTGGGATCCGCGCTCTTTGGAAAATATATGGGTCCTCCGACATACTTGATGATCACCTTGGGATATTCGACGATTTCGACCTCCAAATCGGGCGGTATGAAATCGGTTTCCGCGCTTCGCATCGAGGCTTGCGGTTCGGAGATCTTCGCCATGTCAAAGTCGATTTTGAGACCGATGAACGGCATGGACGATACGGGTTCGGGTTCGGCGGAGGCTTTGGGCCTCGCGTCGATCATGCGATCTATGCCGCCGGCCGCCGCGCGATAGCGCAGCGCGTCGCCGGCCGCCGCGCCCGGATCGTCTTGGAACCGCACATTCATGCTCAATGTGCCGTTTTCGGCGTATTCGGCGGTCGCCGTGTAATATCGCGGAATGTTTTGCTCAAAGCGATCCTGCAGCTGTATGCGGATGGGGTTGCCCGTTATGGTGACGCGGTCATTTTCCTTTGAAACATTAAGCTTCGCGGACTGAAGGCGCGTGTCGACCTTCTGTGGTCGCGTCGTCGTGTACTCTATGGATATTGGAATCGTTTCAATTGAAATGAGCGGCTTCATCGGGTGGTTCCCTCCTTCCGTGCAGAAACCTGCTTGTTATATGTTAATTCTTACATAATAATTATCGCAAACCAATTATATACCTGTTTAGATTATTATGCAATACCCAAGATGCCGCGACGCCGGTGTCAATTTATATCAAATCATATCATTTATATATGCGATTACCTCATGTAGTTGAAGATCGACATGGGAATGATCTGCGCGCCCATGCTCAGCGCGGCTTGGTATGCGACCTTCTGCGATTCGTAATAGATGATGGCCTTGGCCGGATCCTCCTTCTCGGTGGCCTGTTGCTGCGTGAGACCGTCGAGTTCGCGGTTTGTTAGGGAGGCTGCCGTGAAGTTCAGGAATTGCAGCTTTGTGCCTATGTTCGTAATCGCGAATTGCACCGTCTGCGCGCTCCCCGGCTTGTGCTCGCCGGATATGTCCTTGTAAAGGGCCAGGACGCTGTCGTATTTCGCTTGGCTGAAAACCGCCTCGCCGGCGGGCTTGCCGCCCGGCGTACCCGGAGGGTTCGTATCGAGTTCCGGGTTATAGTATTTGGAATTCACATCGTATTCGGGATTGGGATCTCCGTTTTGGAGCGTCGGACTCGACACGCGGATGGCGCGCGGCAATTGATCCTTCTCGTATCCGTACAGGAAGCCGAAAAGCTCGTCGGCCTTATCATAGCTGTAATCCGAAGAATCGAATTCCTTCGCGATCTCGCCGAGGAGGTCGTAGATGTTCGCCGAGACCTTCGTGCCGTCCTCTCTCTCCACCATGCCGGCGCCCGTGATGTCGAGACCCGGCAGGGTGTATGTGAACACGGAGTTGCGATCCACATAAGGCGCGGATGAGGGCGACGGCGGCGCGTTTTCGGAGCGGATGCCCATGCCGATGTCCACAAACAGGCCCGCGTTCGTCAATTCTTTGTACAGAGCGGCTTCGTCCTTGCCCGGCGTCGCCGGATCGTCTTCGGTCACGATGTCTTTCAGCTTGATCCAGCGGTAGTCGTCCCCGTCTTTGCAGCGGTATTGGAGACTGCCGTCCTCGGCTACGGAGAAAGGCTCCTGCCGCACGCTGTTTCCGCCGAAGTAGTAGACGTCGGCGGCGTTGGCGTTCAGGGATTGCAGCATCTGTCTCTGCAGCTCTTTGAGATGCGTCGAGATGATCTTGCGCTCCTCGATGCTCTGCGTGCCGTTCAAGCCCTGCACGACCTTCTCGCGCGCGTCGTGGAGCAGCTCCTGCACCTTCATGATCGACGATTCGGCGTTGTTCAGCATGCTCTGCGCGTGTCTGACGCCCGATTGATATCCCTCGACGCGAGACAAATCTTTTCTTATTTGGAACGCTTTGACGGCGGCGGGAGTGTTCTCCGAAACCTTGTTGAATTTGAAGCCCGTCACGACCTGGTTGTTGAGCCGGTCGAGTTCCGTCGATATGTTGTTGACCGAATTGAGATATTTCTCCGTTACGATGCGGTTGGTGATGCGCATGGCTTAGCCTCCCGTGATTTACCTGCCCACAAGGCCCATTTCGTTAATAATCTTATTAACCGCCTCGTCGAGCACCGTGAAGAAGCGGACGGCGGCGTTGTACGATTTCTGGTACGTCATCAGCGCCACGCCTTCCTCGTCGAGACTGACGCCCGAAACGGATTCGCGCGCCGTGAACAGCGTGGTCATGACCTGCTCCGAGGTTTTCGAGTAGTTCGTGTAGAGCGATACGTCGAGACCGAGCGTCGCGTTGACGCCCGTGAAGTATTCCTCCAGGGTGCCGTTGAACAGCGCGTTCGGATATTCGGCTTGGTCTCCGCCTCTGTAGAAGGCGAAGCCCTTCTCTATGGCCACGATCATGCGGCCAACGTTCTCTCCTTCGGATGGGTCGCTCGGCTGCGTGACCGTCAGGCGCATCGGATTGTTGAGCCATTCCTGCGATATGCGGATGTTTGCGGCCGTGATGGTGGCCGAACCGTCTATCGTCGAGAACAGCGGACGG
Source organism: Eubacteriales Family XIII. Incertae Sedis bacterium (assembly GCA_031276515.1). Taxonomy (GTDB): domain Bacteria; phylum Bacillota; class Clostridia; order Peptostreptococcales; family Anaerovoracaceae; genus JAITLA01. The sequence goes on from JAISMX010000115.1 coordinate 4,486, forward strand.
TTTTCGCTCAGATAAGAGGTGAGCGTGTCGGCGTACCTTTTCGGATCGTAATCCGCGTGGGACGAATCGAGCGTCGCGTCGTAGTAGGGGCCGTTTTGGTCATAGGCCGCCTTGTTGGCGGGATTCGACGCGAGAAACGATGTGTATTTGTCTTTTGCGGCGGTTACCATGGCCGCGTTGTAGGCGGATTCGTTGCTGTCAAACTCCGGCTTGTAGTAGGGGCTTGCGCTGTCGTAGCTCGCCGAACCGTAATCCGACGCCAGCACCGAGAGATAGTCCGTCATCGTCGCGCGCCGGGCCTGTTCGTCGTAGGCGGCGTTGTTCGAGTCGAATATCGGATTGTACGCGCCGTTGCTCGGATCGTAGCCCGTCGTATTGTTCGGATCGGACATAAGCAGCGAGCGCGGCAAGGCTCCGTTGGGATTGTACGCGTTGATGCCGTTCAGCACGCGCGCGAAGTTCGCGGCGAAGGCGTCGAGCATGCCTTTGTAGTACAGTGTGCCGCGAAACAGGTTGTCCTCGTTGAGCGGCGAGCCGAACTCGGCGCCCTTGCCGTTGATGACGTTCAGCGCTCCGCCTATGGTTCCGCCCGTCAGATAGCGCGTGACGTCGCGGTATATCTCCGTGATGTTGCCGCTCGCGTCCTTGACGACGTTGCCGAAGGCCGAGTTGATGTTGACGCTGACCGTGCCGTCGACGTTCTTTACGGCGCTGAGCGTGTTGAAGGCTTCGTCCTCGATGAGATTGAGCTCCTTGCCCGTTTTGTCGTCAACGAGAAACACCTCGACGTGCTCCACCTTGAGCGAGCTCGAGAGCCACTTGGGCGTGATGTCGATCTTGATGTTCGCAAGACCCGAGAGCTTGTCGAACAGCATGTCGCGCTCGTCGAGGAGCTCGTTCGGCGTGTTGCCGTGCGCGATTTCCTCGTTGATTTGCTTGTTCAGGGCGGCGACGTTTTGCACGATGCTGTTGAAGTTCGTGTCTATATGCACGTTTTGCAGATCGTAGATCTGCTGGTCCCGCGCGTTCTCGATGCGCTGCGAATAGGCGTTCAGAAGCGACGCCACCTTTTGCGCCGCGTTGCGCACGACCATGGCCATGTCGTTGCTCGGCGGGTTTTCGAGCATGGGATCGAGGGCTTTTTTGAAGTTGGCGATCTCGGCGAGCAGACCGTCGGATGTGGTCTGATCGATCACGTTTTCGAGGTCTTTCAAACCGCTGAGCACGGCGGCGTATTCGCTGTTCTCGGAGTTCTGCATGCGGTAGCGCGCGTCCAAAAACTGGTCTCGCACGCGGGTCACGCGCTTCGCCTCGACGCCTCCTCCGGCCGTCACGTCCTGCGGCTTGTACCGCTGTATGTAACCGCCGTTGGAAACGGAGTTGATGTCCACGCGCTGCCTCGTGTAGCCATTTTTGTTGTCCACGTTGGCCAGATTGTTGCCTGCGGTGTCCAGCAGGATCTGGCTGGTGGCTATGGCGCGGTACGCGGTCTGAAAAGCCAAAAATGTGGGTCTCATGAGAATCCTCGCTTTAAAATCGCTTATCGTGTCAGATCTTCTTTTCGAACGTCTTGGAGTACAGCGACTTCGTCACTCCGCCGGCGTTTTCGTCGTAGGTCAAGCTTTCCCGGCTGCCCGGAAGGTCCGCGAGCCGCTTGTCTATGCCGTAAAGCTTGGCCTGCAACAGCTCGCGGCACTTGTTCTTGTAAAAATCCACCTGCTCGACGACGCGACCGAATTCTCCCAAAAAGTCATAAAACCGGAAACGGTCGTCTTCCGGGAATTCGCGCACGGTCTCCGTCAATGTGGAGGCGGAGATGCCCAGCCTTTCGATGTATTCGGCGATTTTGTCGTCGAAATTGCGGGTTTTGAGCAGCAAGGCCTGTTGGCGCTTGAGCGTCTCGTCGAGCGCCGCGACATCGTCCTTCGCGATCCGGTCCATCTCTTCCCGCAGCACGGGTATGATGTCCGTATACGTCTGTTTGACGCCCTGCAGGTAGTCGTAGAATTCGTCCATTGCGGAACGGTCTTTCATGTCGCAATACCTTTCCGGAAAAGTGCGCGAAGACGCGGAATTCAGCCGAGCAAGGCCCCCGCCAGTTCCGCGTCGGATACGTGATAAGCGCCTTCGTCCACTCGTTCCCGTATCTCCTCTATCCTTTCCGCGAAGGCGCTGAGAGATATGTCGTACAAAATCGCCGACTTGGCGACGGACAGGCGCTTGTCGTCGAACGCGCCCGCGTGGCCCGCGGAAATCTCGGCGCTGTCCACCTTGCCGCGCGCGGCGGTTTTTTCGCCGTCTTCGCCCTTGATCGCGCGGGACGAATCCTGTGCCGTTTGCGTTTGCAGCGCTTTTGGCTTGCCGATCAGGGAAATTTCCATGATGCGCTCCTTTCCTTCACAGCGGTTCTGTGTCACTCGTTACATAGCATATATCGTAAATTTCTTCGGAAAATTAAGACGAAAATAAATTTTTCCCGAAAAATGCCGGTTGACACTTTTGCCTTTACGACATATTATCGGACTTTTCGCCGAAAACTTTAGCCCCTGTGCGTTTTTCGTCAAAAATCCCTTGTTAATCGGATGGGGGTATGTTAAAATATTTTGAAGCGACGCGAGCGTCGATATGCCTATATATATGGAAGGGAGCGTTTATGTTTGGCGATTCTTTGACCACGGCCGTTTTGCAGCGGGCCTTGGACGGCACATGGCGGCGGGAGAAGGTCGTCGCGGCGAACATCGCGAATCACGAGACGCCGGGCTACAAGGCGATAAAGGTGGATTTTGAGGAAGCGCTCGACCGCGCCGTCCGGGATCTGAAGCGCAAGACGGAGACCGCGGGCGGGAACTACATGAGCGCCTTGGATTCCGTGAAGCGCGCGGACATCACCGTGCGCGAGAATCGGGTCTACTCGGAGCGCGCCGACGCGAGCAATGTGAACCTTGAAGAAGAAAACGTCGAAATGGCCAAGGTTCAGCTGCAATACAGCTATTTGACGCGGCAGATCACGGACACCTTTTCCAGGCTGCGCTACGCCATCAGGGAAGGGAGGTAACGAATCGTGAACTATTTGAACGCGCTGAATATCTCGGGTTCCGGCCTGACGGCGCAGAAGCTGCGCATGGACGTCATTGCGCAGAACATCGCGAATTCCGATGTCACGCGCACGCAGAGCGGCGGCGCGTACAGGCGGCGCTTGGTCGTGCTCCAGAGCGTCAACGAGGGCGGCTTCAAGCATGAACTCATGCGCCGGGCCGCGGGCTTGTCCGCGCGCCGCGCCGCATTCGGTATGGGCGGGGATCCCGCCGTGAACGCCGGCGGCGTGAAGGTCGCGCGGATATTCGAAGACCAATCGGATCTCGTACCCGTCTACGATCCGACGCATCCCGACGCCGACGCCGACGGCTACGTTTTCATGCCCAACGTGAACCGCACCGAAGAGCTCATCAACATGCTGGCCGCGACGCGGGCTTATTCCGCGAACGTAACGATGTTCAACGCGACGAAGTCCATGATCGGCAGCGCGCTGCAGATCGGAAGATAGATCCCGAAGCGGAGTAAAGAGGTATTATATGTTTATTGTGCCAATAAATTCAAGCCTTGATGTCGGCAGGATCAACGCCGCCATCAAGGAGATCGAGAGCGTGACGGGAGCGTCTCACGACGAGACGCCGGTCTACAATTCCGACTTTCGAAACATCTTTGAGGGTTTGATTGGCGATGTGGAACGGACGGAAGCCGTGGCCGAGCAGGATGCGTATCTCCTGTCGGTCGGCGCGCTGGAAGACCCTCATACGGCCATGATCAACGCGGCAAAGGCCGAGCTGACCTTGTCAACCATGGTCCAGATACGGAACAAGGTGCTCGACGCGTATTCCGAAATCATGCGGATAAGCGTATAGGGTTCGTTGCGGAGCTTGAAAGTCGGTACACACATATATGGGTGAACAGTTGGCAAGAATATTGGCGCCTCTGCGACAATTTTGGGAAGGCTTGAGTTTGCGCGCCAAACGGATCACGATCGCCGCCGCGGCGCTGATTTTGATTGCGGCGCTGGTTCTCAGCATTTGGCTGAACTCCGAGGAATACGTCGCGATCTTCACGGAACTCCCGGAATACGAGCAGACCGAGGTCATGGCGCAGCTGAACGATATGGGCGTCAATGTGCGCTTCGACGACGCGGGCAGGATCATGGTGCCAAAGAAGCAGCAGGCGGCCGTGCGCATGCAGCTGGCCACCGCCGGCTATCCGAAAAACGGTCTCAACTACTGGGCCGAAGAAGAAAACGAGAGCGTGCTGACCACGGATTACAGCCGCAGACAGGCCTACTACCGGGGCTTGCAGGAGAGGCTCGGCGCCTTCATCAAAAGCCTTGACGGCGTCCGCGACGCCTTCGTCATCGTCACGCCTCCCGACGAGAAAGTGTTTTCTTTGGATGAGGAAGCCCCTCCCGGAGCGTCTCTGATCATCCACATGCAAGAGGGCCGCAGCCTGACGTCGACTCAGATCACGGGCATCCGCAACATCGTGGTCACATCCATCAAGGGGCTTACCGCGGAGAATGTCTCGATGGTCGACGGTTTTGGCAGGGATCTTCTTGGCGACTCCTCCTTCGGCGCCGGCGGCGCCGGTCTCGATTTCAAGCGGCAGTACGAAAACGACATACGCCAGAAGATCTTCAGCATACTTACCGGGCCGTACGCCTACGAGGATCTGCGCGTGGCCGTTTCGGCCGTCGTGAACACGAATCCTTCCTATACGACCCGCCGCAACTACATACCGTCGCCGGACGGCGACAACAGGGGCGTCGTAAGCCATGAAGCCAATTCTTCCGAGAGCTACCGCTCGACGGAATCCGACGCGGGCGTGCCGGGGACGGATAGCAATTCGGAGATTCCCAGGTATCCGACGGGCGGTCTGAGCGGCGAATCGGAATCGTCGGCCGCCGACGCCGAGACCGACTACAAGGTCAGCGAGGAAAACTTCGCCACGGTCAGCGAAACCCCCACCGTCGAATCCGTCACCGTCGCGGTCTCCGTGAACAAGGCGGCCTTCGCGCCGGGCGAAGAGGCGCGCCTGATCGATCTCGTGGCGCGCACGGCCAACACCCTGCCGGAGAACGTGGTCATATACAACACCGAATTCTACAGCGAGGCGCCGCCCGAGGAGGAACCCGAGGCGGAGGGCATGAACCGCTATCTGCTGTTTGGCATCATCGCCGGCGCCGTATTGCTGATTGCGCTCGTGGTGCTGCTGCTTCTCATGCGCAGGCGCAAGAAGGCGGCGGAAGCGTTGGCGGCGGAGGAAGCCGCCGCGGCGGAGGCCGCGGCGGCCGCGATGATCGAGTACGACGAGGAAGGCCGCCCGATCCCGCAGGCCGAAACGGACATAGGCCCCATAACGCCCATGCGGGACAAGCGGCGCGAGGAGATACAGGAATTCGCGCGGCAGAACCCGGAGATCACGGCGCAGATGATCAAAACCCTTCTGAAAACCGAAGAGGGCTAATGCGAACAAAAATCGTTACAGCGTATAACGGGTGAATCGAATGGCAAATCTGACTTCAAAGCAAAAAGCGGCACAGGTCGTCATCGCGCTCGGCAGCGACGTGGCCGCCGGCGTCTACAAGCACATGGGCGAGGACGACGTCGAGAAGATCACCTACGAGATCGCACGGCAGGAATCCGTGTCGCCGGACGAGGCGGCCGAGGTGCTGGACGAGTTCTATCAGCTCTGCATCGCGCAGAAGGTCTATCTCGAAGGCGGCGTGCTCTACGCGAAGAGCGTGCTCGAGAAGGCATTCGGCTCGCAGCAGGGCAACATCCTTCTCGAAAAAGTAACGAAAACCTTGAAAACCAAGGCTTTTGAGTTTATACGCAAGGCCGATTACAAGAACCTGATGAACATGATCGTCGGCGAACACCCGCAGACGATCGCGCTGATCCTCTCCTACGCGCGCGCGGACCAGGCTTCCGCCATCATCTCCGAGCTGCCCAAGACCATCCGCGTCGA
>JAISMX010000169.1 GCA_031276515.1 Eubacteriales Family XIII. Incertae Sedis bacterium
GAATAGCCCGTCAAAATGGGAACGCCCCGTCCGCTGTCCATGTCGTACCACTCCAATACGGGGATTTTATGCGCCAATTTGTTCGCCGCGTCACAATCGGGTTCATAACCCAATTTTTCCTTCAGCATCCTCTTTATGATGCCGAAGACTTGGTCGTCCGTTCCGCCGCCGCTGTGCGCGGTCGTTTCATAGACACAGCTTTTGACTCGGCGATCCATAAAGCGCTTCGCCGGCGGAAATACCGAGACGCGTTCTTTGATTTTCGCTATGACCTTGTCATCGTCCCATTGCAGATATTCGGCAACTTCCGACGGATACGTCGAATCCGGCAAAATCGCCGCGATATTCTCCACGAATTCTCGAACAGGTCTTTTTTGGCGGGAGAATCCACTATTTTCAATTCCAAGCCCGAAAACTCGATGAAGCCGTGTATGGGATCTCTGAATCGATATGTGCGCGCCGCGAAAAAATCCGTTCGACTCCTGCACCCTACGACAATTATACGGCAACCGGAGCCAAAACACAATATGCGGCTTGTTTTTCCGAGACGGCCGCGATATACTGAAATCGCGATGAATGAACAAAAACCCGATGCACATGCGAAAACAAGCAAGCGCGAGCGTCTGCAATCCCTGCTCGCCCGCGATCCGAACGTCCTCGCCTGCCCCGTCTGCGGCGCGGCCCTGCGCCTCTCGCGCGAGGCGTCGGCTCTTTGCTGCGCGCGCGGGCATTGTCACGACATCGCGAAGAAAGGCTACGTCAACCTGCTCGGGCGCGGCGGCGGGGCGAAGGGCGTGTACGACGCGGCATTCTTCGCGAACCGCCGGGCCGCGTTCGGCTTCGGGCTCTACGAAGAAGCCGCGCGGCGGATCGCGGCGCTCGCGAAGGAGCTTTTGCGCCCGGCCGAAACCGGCGGGCAAATCGAGCGAGCCGGAGCGATTCGCGCGCTCGACGCGGGATGCGGAGAGGGCTATTTCGCTTTCGCGCTGTCGCGGGACGCGTCGCCGGGCGCCGTCTGCCGTTTCTACGGACTCGATCTGTCGCGCGAGGCCATCGCCATGGCCACGGACTACGAGGCGGACATCGCGTGGATCGTCGGAGATCTGGCGAAGCCGCCCTTTCGCGACGGCGCCTTCGACCTCGTCCTCAACGTGCTGAGTCCCGCGAGCTACGGCGCGTTTCGCCGCATCCTCGCGCGGGACGGCGTCTTGATCAAGGTTCTGCCGGGTCCGGATCACCTGCGCGAGCTGCGCGCGCTGCGCGGCGAGCTCGAAGGCGGGCGAAGCGGCGAAGGAGCGCGGGAACACGTGGAGCGGCACATGCGCGTCGCGGAGCGCGCGAGCGTCCGCTATTTCCGCGCGCTCCGCCCGGAGCAAAAAAAGGTTTTGCCGGCCATGACGCCCCTTACGGCCGGCAAAACCCCGGACCCCGTCGCGCTCGACTCCCTGCGGCGCGTCACCGTCGATCTCGAAATCGTCGCGGGCCGCCCGCTTTGATCCCCCGTCAACCCACCTCGGCGAAAAGCTCTATGGCCTCAAATATATGCCTACCCAAGCTCTTTGCGTCCGGCGCGATCTCCGGAAACAGATACGAAGCGATGTATCCGGGGCCGGCATCCTCATCCCAGAGGCGGCTCCCCTGCATGGCGCGCAGGAGATCCTTGACCTCGCCCTGGCCGCTGAACCTGCGTTCGAGCACGTATTTGCCCTCGACGAGATCGCCTTCCAGATGATAGCCTCCTTTGTCGAATATCCCTTTATAAACCTCGGGATACTTATATTTCAAAATCATGAAATACAGATAGGTGCCGAGCCGTGCGAGCGAGCGCGGTTTCTCCGGGCTGTTCACGATCTTGTTCATCGAATAGAATATGATGAAATTGGTCGTGATTTTCTCCACATCGCGGATGTGCAGGCCGAAATACTTGTACATCTCGCCCATGGTGTGCGCGAATTTCACCTCTTTCAGCGCGTCGCTGTTGTTGACGGCCTTGTAGAGCATATTCTCCACGTATTTCGTGAGCTCCGGCATCGGCATGCGGAAACTGATGCTGAAAAATCGGCGCAGATACCCCCAAGCGTCCGTATCGAATCCGTAAATCAAGCGTACGAGCTGCGTCAGCTGCGACAAATCCATGGTGAATACGAACACCACGTTCGGAACGCTCATGTAATGGCGAATCAACTCAAGCGTCGCTATCGCGAAATCCGGTCTGCAGCGATCCAACTCATCCACGAACACGATCAGCTTGCCGTTCGCGGGAACCAGCTTGCCAAGGGCCTTCGCGAAGGCCTCGCTCGTCTGGTTGATCTTGCGAAAGCCCCCGAAATAGCCCGCGCCTTCGCCCGCGGCGCGGCTCGCCATGATCCGCAGGATATCGCTGTCGCCCTCGGCCAAGGCCGCGGCCATCTCCACGCCGGCCTTTCTGAAAGCCTCGACCTGCGGCCCGTCGTCGTTGTTCTGCAGCTCGTAAAGCAGCGGACGAAAGGCGTCGTTGAAATAGTTGTTCTGCCATGCGTTGTAATACACCACCTTGTAACGGCTGTACTTGGAGGTTTCGGCTATGTAATTCACCCACATCGCCAGCATGGCGCTCTTGCCCGTACCCCAAGGCGAATCGATGCTTATGGAAAGAGCCTCGTCGTCGCTGAAAATGTCCTCTCCCCATTCGCCGATCAGCTTCATGATGCTTTCCACAAAAGGCTTTCTGTGAAAAGCGTCGTCCCGCTCAAATGTCATATATGAATATTGCATTTTGCTCATGTCCCCTCTCCTTTTTTCTCAATGAAACTTACAATTTAAATTATATGACATTGTTCGCGCGTTCTCAATGTTTTTTTTGCCGCCGTGACGAACCGGTGTTCCAGAAGACAATGCAACCTGCATTGATAATGATTCTATCAGAAATCCACGCAAAATCTTCACAATTATTCACATATATGCAGACACCGTCAACGCCATTGGAATTACGTGTAAAAAAATGATTGGCCGCGTCAGACAATACTTATCCCATCCTTGCGACTTATACTGCTTTTCATTTAAGCTTCCGCTCCCATTGCGGGACGCTCTTTTATATCCTAAACTCCCGGATTTTTATAGCGTGGTACGATGAAATGGCTAAATTTCAACAATCAATTATCACCTTATTTGATTGCACACGCTATAATCATATCGTGTCACTCAATCGACAAAACGCCTATGCCGCAGCGATTTCAACGGTTTCAGGCAAACCACGCCATAATTTTACGGGAGCTTAGGTTATATGCCCCGTATGCGAGTTTGTCCCCCCTCCGGTCCGATGCAAGCCGCCTTCTCTTCGATATGGGCGCGGGAACCGTTTCCATGCCATGAATTTACTTTGTAACCATAACCGAAATAATCGCCTTGTGTCAACATGGTTTTTCCCAATATCGGAATTTTCGAAATCGCCAAGTCCGTCGCCTGTTCCTTGGGTATCGTATCATCGTCCGAAGTGTATGAAAACGTATGCGGGGAACCCGATGATCCCGCCGTTCATACGGAACTGTTGCATTGTTGCCTCGTCAAGATTGCCCTATATAGGCCCACAATATCTCCGCCGCTTCTTCCCTTGTCACGCCATCTTTCGGGCGGAAGGGTTCCCCTTCTTCCATGCTGAAAATTCCGGATGCGCAAAGGATGTGTACGGCGTCCTTCGCATATGCCGCGATTTCGGCTTCATCCGAAAAATCCGCCGAAGCGGCGCCGCTTCCGTCGGCATCCCCGAAAGTGCGGAGAGGGATTGGGTTTCTCTCCGGAAAAGGAAGTGGGTTTTCATCCGTAAAACGCGCGTACCTCAACAGGATAAGCGCCATATCCTGCCGTGAGAAAACGACGTCGGGCTCGAAGCGGTCGTCCCCCCTGCCGATGACGATGCCTTCTTCCTTGGCCCATTCCAAACCGGCCGCAAAGTAGCTCGCTCCGTCCACGTCGCCAAACGAAATGGGCGTCAAAAGCGCGGAATCGTCGAAAACATTCGGACGGTATCTCCGGTTGCCTTCATTGGAGTTTCTTGCCAGAATCATCACCAACAGGCCGCGCGTAAGGGGGGACTGCGGAGATACCCCATCCTCCGCGCGAACGCTGTTTCTGAGCGCATGGGCTGCGTCGCAGAGCGACATGGGAAGGATGTTTATATCGGAAAAAGGCGCGCCGGGCTTGTCGGAAAATTCAATGAAATAGCCGCTTTCTATCTGCATGGCCGGCCCGTCCGCTTCTCGAATTTCCGCACCAATCGTTACGCCGCTCGTATTGTTTTCCCCCATGCCCGAAAGAATTCCTTCTACCGACGGGAAAATCTTCTTCGCGTCGTCGCGGAGAACACTGCCCGGAGAGAGGACGACGCGTCTGCCGCTCGGGAACCGCAATTCCCCGCCGAACGGAAGCGTGAAATACTCCTCGTGAAGCGCAACGAGTCCTTCTTCCTGCGGCGGCGTAAAGAGCGATGCTCCGTCAAGACGGAGACGCTCGCGCAACTCTTCCTGCGGAGGTGCATGGGATGATGCGCCGTCAAAACCGAAACCCTCTTGCACCGCCTTCTGTGGCGCGGACTCGACACGACATCCCACAAGCGAAAAAAACACCGAAGCGACGAGCAGAAATAGGAATGTGATTTTTCGGGCGGCGTCGAGCGCACACGGGTTTTCCGTTTTCATAAACATAGCGTCCTTTCAGAGGCACATATGCCCACTGTATCATAAAATTGCTTTAAACTCACGCAATTTCAATAGTAAACAATCCCGCATTTTCGTTTCGGAAACGCAATGTACACAGAATCCACCCCGTCGCCTCGATCGGGGACGGATTGCGCGTACGGGTTCTATTGCGGCCTTACATCAACATGTTTTGCGTGCGGTTCTGCCAAGGCTCGGTTATCAGCGGTACGCACGGCTTGCCCTTCACGTTCCCGCAGCCCGATTGCAGGTGATAAGTCACCGATTCCCTCCTGATCTATCTCTCTTCGATTTCCGTCTTATGGGCTTATGTCCTTGATTTTGTTGTCGTCCAGTTTCAATTTCGACAATCTTTCCAGTTTGGCCAGGGGACTCAGATCGCTGATTCGGTTTGGCATCAGATACAATTCCCACAACTCCGACAACTCCGACAATGGACTTAGATTCTTGATTCGGTTTGTTTCCAAATGCAATTTATTCAAATTCGTCAAGCCCGCCAAGGGACTTATGTCGCGGATTCGGTTCCACCCCAGATCCAAGTTTTCCAGATTTGTCATGTATTTGAGCGGTTTGATATCGGTGTGGCCGTCAAATGAGGTTCGCCAATCAGTTCAAGCTCAGTAATATCCGTGCGGTATTGCCTGTCCTGTATGGTTATGAACTCGCCCGGCTGCGCCGGCATCGCTCCCGTGACTTGATCCGATTCCGAAACCGTCTTGAGTTCCGAATCCGCCTCTATGTGTA
>JAISMX010000019.1 GCA_031276515.1 Eubacteriales Family XIII. Incertae Sedis bacterium
AAATCCATAGAGAGCCTGATGGACATCCGCCCCGACGTCGCCAACCCGATCCGGGACGGCGAGGCCGTCCGGACGCCCGCCGAGGACGTGCGGGTCGGCGAGCTCATCCTCGTCCGCCCCGGAGAGAAGATTCCGCTTGACGGAGAGATCGAGGAGGGCGTCACCACGCTCGACACGCGGGCGCTGACGGGCGAATCCCTGCCGCGCGACGCGGGCCCCGGCGACGCCGTCTTGTCGGGCTTCATCAACGGCCGAGGTTTGCTGCGCGTCCGCGTCGGCAAGGCGTTCGCGGATTCCACGGCCTCGCGGATCATGGAGATGATGGAGAAGGCCGCGGACAGGAAGGCCAAGACGGAGAATTTCATCACGATCTTCGCGAGCCGGTATACGCCGGCGGTCGTCGGGATCGCAGTCCTTCTGGCCGTCGCGCCGCCCTTGGCCGGCTTCGGCGCGTTCTCGGAATGGGCATACAGGGCGCTGGTGTTTCTCGTCGTATCCTGCCCCTGCGCGCTCGTGATCTCCATACCGCTCGGCTTCTTCGGCGGGCTGGGCGCGGCTTCGGCGAAGGGCATATTGATCAAGGGCGGCAACTTCCTCGAAGCGTTGAACCGGGTGGACGCGGTGGTGTTCGATAAGACGGGAACGCTGACGAAGGGGCGTTTCCGCGTGGCGGAAATCCTGCCCGCGTCCGGCTTCTCGGAGGATGAAATCCTCTCTCTCGGCGCGCTGGCGGAACGGCATTCCACGCACCCCATCGCCGTTTCCGTCTGCGAGCTGTACGCGAAGCGCGGCGGAACGGAGGAGAACGACGCGTCGGAGATCACGGAGCTCGCGGGTTTCGGCATGCGCGTCCGAAACGCGGCGGGGGAGGAGATACTCGCGGGGAACCGCAGACTCATGGATCGCGAGAACGTGGAGGTTCCCGCGCTTGACAAGGCGGGAACGATGGTGTATATTGCGTTGAAGGGGCGTTTTGCGGGTGCCATCGTCATCGCCGACGAACTCCGCCCGGACAGCCGCGAGGCCGTGGACGCGCTGCGCGCGCGCGGCGTCGGCGAGATCGCGATGCTGACGGGCGACAACAGGCGGATCGCGGAAAGCATAGGCGACGAGTTGGGTCTCGACGCAGTCGAGTCGGAATTGCTGCCCGGCGACAAGGTGGACGCATTGGAGCGCATCGCTTCCCGCGCGCGCGCGGCGGGCGGCAAGAAACGCGGCTTTGTGCTGTTCGCGGGGGACGGCGTCAACGACGCACCCGTGCTCGCGGGGGCGGACATCGGCGTCGCCATGGGCGGCATCGGTTCGGACGCGGCCATAGAGGCGGCGGACATCGTGATCATGAACGACGAACCCTCCAAGATCGCCACCGCCATCGACATCGCGCGCAGCACGCGCCGCATCGTGTGGCAGAACATCGCGCTGGCGCTCGGTGTGAAGCTGTTCGTTCTGGCGCTGGCGGCGCTCGGCTTCGCGACGATGTGGGAAGCCGTGTTCGCCGACGTGGGCGTGGCCGTGCTGGCGACGCTGAATGCGGTCAGGGCGGGGCGCGGTCTGTAAACATCGCTTTGACCGGTTTTGATTAAACCTTTGAGGACAACCTGAAAATAACCGTGAGGAGGAATTCATGTATCTGTATCTGCGCGAATCGGATGAAAAAACGGACGAGCAAGGCTTTTTCAGGGCCGCCTTCCTCGATTACAACGCGCGCGCGGGGCTGGGCCTGTCACGGCGCGAGGCGGAAACCGCGCCCTGCGCCGCCGGACCCTACGGCAAGCCGTATTTCGTCGACATCCCGCGCGTGCGTTTTTCGATTTCGCACTCGGGCCGCCTCATCGCCTGTCTCATGGCCGGCGTCGAAGTGGGTCTCGACGCGGAGGATCTCGCCATGCGGCGCGAGCAGGACGCGCGGCGCGCCGCCGGCGCGCCGCCGGACTGCGCGCGCTATTTGAAAATCGCCCGCCGTCACTTCCGCGCGGACGAGCTGCGCTTCGTGGAGGAAGCCGAGGAGCGGGGCTACGAGTCGCTGTTGCGGCGCTTTTTTTTCGTCTGGACGAGAAAGGAAGCCTACGTGAAGTACACGGGGCGCGGTCTCGGCGCCGGCCTCGGAACTTTCTCCGTTCTTGGCGGCGAGCTCGGCGTGTCCTTCGGCGCCGCGCGCGCGGGATCCGATTTCGAGATATCGTATTGTCACGCGCGCCTCGCGGAAGCGCCGGCGATCAGGGAGATCTTTCGCTTGTAGGCGCCGTTTGGAGGCAGTTCGGAAAGCAAAAGACATCCGACATCCGCAACAAATGGAGACGCTTTGACATGTCTATCAAACCCGGAAAGCACATTCACTTCAAAGGAAAAGAATACGAAGTTATCGGTACGGCCACCAACAGCGAAACGTCCGAAGAAGTGGTTGTGTACCGAGCGTTGTACGGTGACGGCGGCCTTTGGGTGTGCCCCGCGGCAATGTGGGATGACGCAATCGATTTGGACGGACGCAGGGTTCGGCGCTTTACTCACGTTGACGATGTTGTGCGGGAAACGCTCCAAGGTGTTCACAATCACAGTGCGCCGTCCGAAAAAGTCGCTTTGTTTCTGTCGCTGTTTATTGGCCGTGACGATGTTTTTGCCAAGCGGTGGGAAAACTCCAAAAAAGGTTCTGCGGGATATGTTCCGGTCTGCAACAATGAATGGTCGCGTCTGTGTCCCAAATCCGGCGGCGGCAAAATGCGATGCGGCGATTGTTCCAATCAGGATTTCGTGCGATATGGTGAAAACATAGTCGAAAAACATTTAAAAGGACATATGACCGTCGGTGTGTATCCGATGTTTCCCGATGAAACGTGTCGCTTTCTGGTATTTGATTTCGACGGAAAAGGAAAGAATTGCGACTTTGAGGATTTGCTTCGCGATGTCAACGCCATGCGCGATATCTGCGAAGAAAAAGGCATCGACATTGCCGTGGAGCGCTCGCGTTCGGGCCGGGGTATTCACTTTTGGATATTCTTTGCCGAAAACATTTCCGCAAGCATAGCTCGAAAATTTGGCAGCAGCTTGATCACCTGCGCCATGAACAAGTGCCATAAGCTTCCATTCAAAACCTATGACCGCATGATACCCACTCAGGACACGTTGCCCAACGGCGGATTCGGCAACCTGATCGCGCTTCCTCTCCAAAAGACGCCGCGCGAACAAGGCAACAGCGCATTTGTGGACGCGAGCTTCAATGCGTACCCCGATCAATGGAACTACCTTTATAATGTCAAAAGATATACGCTTGACGAAACGGAATTGTTGATCGGGCAACTTTCTCCGGCGGGAGAGCTTGGCGACTTGCATAGAGATTCGGAAGATGAAAAACCGTGGGAGAAGAAAAAACCAAAGCCTAAGCTAACGAAGTCGGATTTTCCGGATACGGTTCAAATTGTGTCCGCGAATTTACTGTATATTGACAAGACAGGTTTTTCAAGCCCGGCGCTCAATGCGATAAAGCGTCTGGCAGCATTTAGCAATCCCGATTTTTACAAAACGCAGGCCATGCGTCTATCTACATTTGGTAAACCAAGGATCATCTCCTGCTCCGATGAAACAGACCGGTATTTGTGTTTACCACGCGGCCTTTTGGATGAGGTTTGCGATATTTTGAGGGAGCACGAAGTTGAGGTTCGTTTTACCGATGAAACGAATGGCGGACGCGACATCGACGTCCGATTTAACGGCGAGCTGCGCACGGATCAGCAACGGGCGTCGTCGGCGATTTTGGCGCATGGCAACGGCATTTTGTCCGCGACCACAGCTTTTGGGAAAACCGTTGTAGGGGCGTTCTTGATAGCGGAAAGAAAGGTGAACACACTTGTTTTGGTACACCGCACCAATTTATTGTCACAGTGGATGAGTAGGCTCAACGAATTCCTAACAATCAACGAAGAGCCGATAATCGAACTGACGCCCAAGGGACGTAAACGCAAAAAAAACGTAATCGGACAAATCGGAGGCGGCAAAAACAATCCAAGCGGCATTGTTGACGTTGCGGTTATGCAGTCCCTTGTGTCCGGCGATGAGGTCAAGGAGCTTGTCAAGGATTACGGCATGGTCGTTGTGGATGAATGCCATCATGTGTCGGCGTTCGGCTTTGAGCGGATTCTGAAAACCGTGAACGCGAAATACGTTTACGGATTGACCGCAACGCCGACCCGCCGGGACGGCCATCACCCCATCATCTATATGCATTGCGGGAAAATTCGCTACCGCGTCGACGCGAAAGAACAGGCCAAGACGCGACCGTTTGAGCATTTTGTGATTCCGCGATTTACACGGTTTCAGAAACCGGCGCACCAAGAGGAAAGCAAGTGGGCGATAGCCGATATTTACAAGACCATTCAAAACAGTGATCTACGCAATGATTTGATCATACAAGACCTTATCGCAGCCGTGGAAGAAGGAAGAAACCCCATTATCCTTACCGAGCGCACCGAGCACGTTGAATATTTATCGGCACGGTTGGCGCAAAACGTAAAAAATGTGATATCCTTAACCGGCGGAGGGTCGCGGAAGAAAAGTCGCGAGGCATTGCAAGCGGTTGCCGATATTCCCGGGGACGAGCCCTTCGTTCTTGTGGCAACCGGTAAATATATCGGCGAAGGTTTTGATATGCCGCGCTTGGACACGCTTTTCCTTGCAATGCCCATATCATGGAAAGGAACGCTCCAACAGTACGCCGGAAGACTGCATCGTTTGTACGCCGGAAAAAAGGAAGTCCGCGTTTACGATTATGTGGACGTCCATGTGGCCATGCTCGAAAAAATGTATCAGAAACGCCTTAAAGGCTACGCTTCCATAGGATACAAGGCGAAAGGAACGCCGCAACCATTGGAAGAAGTGCATTCCATTTTTGACGGTCATACCTTCTTTCCCGTCTATTCCGCCGATGTTTTTGCGACAGCCGGAGAAATTTTAATTGTCAGTCCATTTGTCGCGAAGCGAAGAGTATTGTCGTCGCTGAATTATTTGACCGCTGCCAAAGCAAAAATCACGGTGATTACGAAGCCGCCCGGGAACTACGCCGAAAAGGACAGAGGGAAAATCACTGAGTGCATAGAGTTGTTGACGCGACATGGCATTACCGTAAAAACCAAAGACCGCATCCATCAAAAATTTGCGATTATGGATCAGCGGGTTGTGTGGTACGGCAGTATCAATTTTCTCAGTTACGGCGCGTCCGAAGAGAGCGTCATGCGGATCGAGAATCCGGACATTGCGGGAGAATTATTGCAGAGCTTGTAATACGGGTCTCTTGGAGTTGTTTCTTTTTTTAACGGTCGTCGCCGAAAATCTCGGGATATGCAATATTTCTTTACATACGTAATGTTACGTGATATGATCTTTTCGAGAGGGTGCGGCGGAATGACAGCCAAAGAACTAAAGCGAAAGCAAGCGAGGAAAACATGAAATACGTATATCCGGCCATTTTATACCCTGACGATGGAAAAATTGGCGTTACCGTTCCCGATTTGCCGGGCTGCCACACCTATGGCGACGATAAAGCGGATGCTCTGTTCATGGCCAAGGATGCCGTGGAAATGTGGCTTTGGCATGCGGAGAACAATGCCGTTCCGGCGCCTTCCGCTTCGGAAACGCTTTCAATCGATCCGGGTGAAACTCTTACCTTGATCGCCGTCGACACGGACGAATACCGACGGGCGAACGAAAGCAGAGCCGTCAAAAAAACATTGTCCATTCCGTCATGGCTCAACGATCGGGCGGAAAAAGCCAATGCGCCATTCTCACAAATACTCCGGAAGGGATTGAAAGAGTATCTGCGCATTTCGGATTGAATGCTTGCGGGCGGTTTGCCAAACCACGCTTTTGCTCGGCGTGACATGGCGCATTTGATTCGAGAAAGGAAAGGAACAGAGAGTGGATTTGTTGGTTGTGCCGGTGCCTCTTTTCAACGAGGAAAATACCGTTGAGGCGTATATGTTTCAATACAGCAAGGGCAATGACCTTTTGGCGGCCGCGAAGGAGGGCATTCATTTCGACGGCGCGATGCATTCTCCTTTGCTTTCCATGCTGCGCGCGGTCGGGCTTGACGCGCTCACGATGGGCAAGCCGATATTCGTTCCCGTCAGCAAATTCGTGCTTATGACCGATATCGACGCGGCCTGCGGCGAATCGCCCGACAAGATCCTCTTTCTCATCGACGGCAAGGTGAAGGGAAACGCCACGAACGCGGGCAATATCCGGCGGCTCAAGGAACGAGGGTATCGCTTTGGTCTGCGCGGAATAAACAACATCGTCGCGTACATGCATATTCTGGAATTCTGCGATTTCATATTTTATGACCAACGGACATTCAGCGATCCCAAGCAGGTGACGCTCAGGACCAAGGTCGCGGAGAAGTTTCCGCACATGAGATGCGTTTACACCAACATAGATTCCATGGAGATATTCCAAAGCGCGCGAAAGAAGTTCAAAGGCCTGTACGAGGGGAGCTTTTATCGCATGCCTTTTTCCGAAGGAGACAACGAGGTCTCCCCCTTGCAAGTCAACATGATCAACCTGCTGAACAAGGTTCGAGCGGAGAATTTCGATTTCGACGCGGTGGCGAAGATCATACAGAGAGATCCGGCGCTGACCATTTCTCTGCTCCGCATGGTCAACACGGGCAACAGGGGACGCAGGAACGAGATCAAGACCATAAACGGCGCCGTGGTCATGCTGGGGCAAAACGAAGTTCGCAAGTGGATCACGGCCGCCGCCGCGGGCAAGCTCGGCTCGGAAAAACCGAACGAGATCACCAAGCTGTCCCTGATACGCGCGAAGTTCGCGGAAGCGCTGGCGGTAAAGTTCGGGCTTTACGCCGACGCGCAGAGCCTGTTTCTCATGGGTCTTTTTTCCGTGCTGGACGCCATGCTCGAGATGCCCATGGAGGATGCGCTGAATCTGGTGCTCGTGTCCGACGACATCCGCGAAGCTCTCGTGTCGCACACGGGGAAATTCGGCGAAGTCCACAAGTTCATCATCGATTACGAATCGGCGAATTGGTCCGCGGTTTCTCGAACGCTGATCCTGCACGATCTGACGACGGAGGTCGTGTGCGATGCCTATGTGGAAGCGCTCTGCTGGTATCGGGACATGCTCGCGGGCGATGCGCCGGAGGATGACGCGTCGGAGGCCGCTTCCGGCTCGGCGAACGAAGCGCGGGCCGATCGAGCATAGGGTGTCCGAATTGAACGGCGCGGTCAAAATCACGGACACGGACGCGTCGGGGCGGGGCGTCGGCCGCATGGACGACGGGCTTGCCGTGTTTGTTCCGGGCTTGATACCCGGAGACTTGGCGCTCGTGACGGTCGAGCGGATGAAGAAACGCTTCGCCTTGGCCTCCGTGAAGCGGCTGCTCGAAGCTTCGGCGGATCGCGTCGTTCCGCCGTGCGCGCATTTCGAACGCTGCGGCGGCTGTTCCTTGCAGAATATGCGCTATGCGGCCCAGACGGACATGAAGGCGCGGCGCGTCCGCGACGCGCTCACCCGTCTGGGCGGCATCCGCGAGCCTTCCGTCAAACCCATGGAAATTATGGAAAACCCTTGGCGCTACCGCAATAAGGCGCGCTACGCGGCGGACGGCGCGAGGGTCGGTTTTTATGCCGCCGAAAGCCATGCGCTCACGGACGTGCCGGACTGTCTCATCCAAGCGCCGCCCGCAAACGCCTTGGCGGGCGTTCTGCGGCGTTTCGCGGCGGTTTTGCCCGAGACGGACGCATCGGGCGGCTCTGTGCGCGCGCTCACCGTCCGGACGGCCTTTGGCACGGGCGAGGTCATGGCCATCCTGTCCGTGAGCGGGAATCGGCTTCGCGGCGCCGACGATCTGATCTTTGCGATGCGCGAGGCCGTTTCCGCGTTGCCGTCGGCGGACAATGGCTTGCCGTACAGCCTCGAAAGCGTGGTGTTTTCGGTGGAGGCGGGAGGAAGGCGGCCCGCTTTCGCGGTGGCGGCGGGAAAGGGAACGATAGAGGAGAGGCTCGGCGGATTGCGTTTTGAAATCTCGCCGGATGCGTTTTTCCAAGTGAATACGGTCATGGCCGGCGCGCTGGGGAGCTTGGTCGCGAAATACGCGGCGCCGCGCGGGACGGAGACGGTGTTCGATCTGTATTGCGGCGCGGGCGCTCTCGGGTTGCTCTGCGCGGGCGACGCGCGGCGCGTGGTGGGGGTCGAGTCGTCGGCGTCCGCCGCCTTGGACGCGAAGCGCAACGCGGCGCGCAACGGCATAAAGAACGCGGTTTTCGTGCGAGACTTCGCCGAGCGCGCGCTCCCCGCTCTGCTCGCGCGCGAGACGCCGCGGACGGTGATCCTCGATCCGCCGCGCGCGGGATGCCGCGCGGAGCTTCTGTCCGCGATAGCCGCCGCCGCGCCCGCGCGCGTCGTCTACGTCTCCTGCGATCCCGCCACGCTCGCGCGCGACGCGCGGCGCCTGACGGCGGCGGGCTATGCCCTCGTCGAGGCGACGCCCGCGGATATGTTTCCGCACACCTCGCACGTAGAAACGGTGGCTTTGCTGTCACGGGCAAATTGATTTTATAAAAAATAACAAATATTCCAATAACAGTATCAAAAAAACCGATTGACAGGCCGATGATTTTGTGATATTCTGATTGAGCGTTCTGTGCCAGGGGCGCGTAAAATCGAATGATCGCCCCATGAACGGCAGGAAATTGCAGAGTTGGATGTTTCGACTCTGATTTTTAAGTGAGTGAAAGAGGGTTCGCGCGATGAGAGTAAAAATCACAGTGGCTTGCACCGAATGCAAGCAGCGCAATTACGATACGATCAAGAACAAGAAGAACGATCCGGATCGTCTCGAGATGCACAAGTATTGCAAATTTTGCGGAAAGCACACCGTTCACAAGGAAACCAAGTAAGGAGCGGACATGGCGGACAAGAACGACAAGAACAACGACAAGGACGTCAAAAAGAAGAGCGCGCTGGCTACGGCCGCGAATCGCGCCAAAAACGCCAACAAAGGCAGCAAGGCGAGCCTTCGCGAATATTTTCGCGGCGTCAGGGTGGAAGTCAAGAAGGTGGTCTGGCCGACGCGCAAGGAACTCGTCCTGTACACTTGGACGGTAATCATCAC
>JAISMX010000111.1 GCA_031276515.1 Eubacteriales Family XIII. Incertae Sedis bacterium
CTGACGCACAGGGGCGGCGTCGGCAGCGAGCCCGAGACCGGCGACGGCGCGGGCATACTGCTTCAGATCCCGCACGAATTCATGAAGCGCGTGATGGCCGTCGAGGGCGTCGCGCTGCCGGGCGAGGGCGAATACGGCATCGCCATGCTGTTCGCCTCGCCCGACCGGGAGCGCTGCGAAAAGACGCTGGCGGCCTTCTGCGACGCGGCGCGCGGGGAGGGTCTGCGCGTGCTCGGAACGCGCGCCGTACCCGTCTACGCGGACTGCGTCGGCAAAACCGCGGGGGAGGTGCGCCCCGGCATACGCCAGGTGTTCATCGCCAAGCCGGACGGCGCGTCGGAGGACGATTTCGAGCGCGCCCTCTACATCCTCTCGAAGCGCGCGCACGCGGAAATTCGCCGCGCGAAGTCGGCGCCCGATCTGTATTTCTACCTCGCGAGCATCTCGTGCAGAACCATCGTGTACAAGGGCATGCTGCTGCCGAGCCAGATGTCCGCCTTCTACCCGGATCTTCGCGACACCCGCGTGGCTTCGGCCATAGCGCTCGTGCATTCCCGCTTCTCCACGAACACCTTCCCGAGCTGGGAGCGCGCGCACCCCATGCGCCTATTGATTCACAACGGCGAAATCAACACGATTCGCGGCAACGTGAACTGGGTCAAGGCCCGCGAGGCCATGCTGAAATCCAAGATATTCGGCGACGACCTGCAAAAGGTCCTGCCCGTCATAAACGAGGACGGCAGCGATTCCGCCATGCTCGACGATTTTCTGGCGCTGCTCGTGCACGCGGGGCGCAGCCTGCCCGAGGCCATGATGATGACCATCCCCGAGCCGTGGCAGAACGGCGACGACATGGATCCGGATCGAAGGGCCTTCTACGAATACTTCAACTGTCTGCTCGAACCCTGGGACGGTCCCGCCGCCATCGCTTTCACGGACGGGCGCATCGCGGGCGCCACGCTCGACCGCAACGGACTGCGGCCGGCGCGCTACTGCCTGACGAAGGACGGACTGCTCATCCTGTCGAGCGAAGCGGGCGTCCTGCCCATAGCGCCCTCCGAGATCGTCAAGAAGGACAGGCTGCATCCGGGGCGCATGCTGCTCATAGACACGCTGCGCAAGCGCATCATAGAGGACGACGAATTGAAAAGCAAGGCGGCCTCCGCCAAGCCTTACCGCCGCTGGCTCGACAGGAACCTGACGGAGCTCGACAGGCTGCCCGCCGGAAAGAAGCAGGGCGCCACCTGGCAGGACGTGATCCGCGCCAGAAAGCGCAACAGCGCCGGCGAGCCCTACGAGCAGGTGCTGCTGAAAAACCTCGCGGGGCTCGATCTTTCGGTGACGAGCAAGGAGGCCGACGCGAAGAAATTGCCGCTGCTCACCGTGCAGAAGATGTTCGGCTACACGTGGGAGGACTTGAACCTCACGCTCAAAACCATCGCCGACACGGCGGAGGATCCGATTTCCTCGATGGGAACGGACACGCCCTTGGCCGTGCTGTCGAACAGGCCGCAGCTCCTCTACAACTACTTCAAACAGCTCTTCGCGCAGGTGACGAACCCGCCCATCGACGCGATACGCGAGCGCATCGTCACGTCCTCGGACATCCAGCTGGGCAGCGAGGGCAATCTGCTCGAACCGGGGAGCGAAAACTGCCGCGTGATCCGCCATTCGACGCCCGTGCTCACGGAAGCGGAGCTCGCGAAATTGCGCGGCGTGACGCGGCGCGGCTTCGCGAGCGTGACGCTGCCCATCCTGTTCAACGCGCGCGCGAAGCACGGACTGGCGCGGGCTCTCGACGATCTCTTTCTCGCCGTCGACGCGGCCATGAACGGCGGCTACAACATCATCATACTCTCGGACAGGGGGGCGTCCGAGCACAAACGGCCGATGCCGGCGCTTTTGGCCGCCGCGGGCCTGCACCATCACCTCATCCGCAAGGGGAACCGCACGCGCATCAGCCTCGTCGTCGATACCGGAGAGGCGCGGGAGGCGCATCACCTCGCGCTCTTGGTCGGCTTCGGCGCCGACGCCGTCTGCCCGTGGCTGGCCTACGATTCGCTGGATCGAATGGCGGAGGAGCGGCGGCTTCTCGTCTGCGCGGAGACGGCAAAGGAAAACTACCGCAAGACGATGACCGACACCATTGTAAAAATAATGTCAAAAATGGGCATATCAACCGTGCGCAGCTACCACGGCGCGCAGATATTCGAGGCCCTGGGCGTGAGCGAAGCGGTCGTGGACAAGTACTTCACGGGCGCCATCACGCGCATCGGCGGCGTCACGCTGCGCGAGATAGAGGCCGAATGCGCGCAGAGGCACGCCCGCGCCTTCGACCCCGTCACGATGCATGAAGCCCTCGATCCGGGCGGCGATTACAAGTGGCGCAAGGACGGCGAATACCATCTGTTCAACCCGGAGAACATCTTCTACCTGCAACAGGCCTGCCGCACGGGCAATTACGAGATGTTCAAGACCTTCTCCTCCTGCGTCAACCTGCGCGTCCGGGAGCTCAAAAACATACGCGGCCTCCTGCGGATCGCGACCGCGGAAAAGCCGATACCCATCGACGCCGTGGAAGCCGCCGAGAGCATAGTCAAGCGCTTCAAGACGGGCGCCATGTCCTACGGCTCGATCAGCCGGGAGGCGCACGAATGCATGGCCATCGCCATGAACCGTCTCGGCGGACGCAGCAACACGGGCGAGGGCGGGGAAATCCCCGAGCGCTTCGTTCCCGGCCCGGACGGCGAAAACCGCTCGAGCGCGATCAAGCAGGTGGCCTCGGGGCGCTTCGGCGTGGACATCCACTATCTGAACAACGCCGTTGAGATTCAGATCAAGATGGCGCAGGGCGCGAAGCCCGGCGAGGGCGGGCATCTGCCCGGCAACAAGGTGTATCCGCAAATCGCGAAGTCCCGCCGCTCCACGCCGGGCGTCGGGCTGATCTCGCCGCCGCCGCATCACGACATCTATTCAATAGAAGATTTGGCCCAGCTCATACGCGACTTAAAAAGCGCGAACCGCGACGCGCGCATAAGCGTCAAGCTCGTTTCGGAGGCGGGCGTCGGCACCGTGGCGGTGGGCGTGGCCAAAGGTCTCGCGGACGTTATCGTCATCAGCGGCTACGACGGCGGAACGGGCGCCGCGCCGCGCACGAGCATCCGCCACGCGGGCTTGCCCTGGGAACTCGGCGTCGCGGAGGCGCACCAGAGTCTGCTCATGAACAACATGCGCAGCCGCGTCGTGCTCGAAACGGACGGGAAGCTCCTGACGGGCCGCGACGTCGTCGTGGCGGCCCTGCTCGGCGCGGAGGAATTCGCGTTCGCGACCGCGCCCCTCGTGGCGCTCGGCTGCGACATGATGCGCGTCTGCAATCTCGACACCTGCCCCGTCGGCATAGCGACCCAGAACCCCGAGCTCTGCAAGCGCTTCTCGGGAAAGCCGGAATACGTCGAAAACCTGATGCTGTTTCTGGCGCGAGAGGTGCGCGAATGGATGGCGCGCATAGGCGTCCGCAGGTTTGAGGATCTCGTCGGCCGCGTCGAGCTCCTGCACAGAAATCCGAACGACGTCAACGACAAAGCCAAGACCGTCGATCTGTCGAGGCTTCTCTACCGCCCGGCCCTCGCGGACGGCGCGGAGCGCCGGTTCACGCAGCCGCAGGATCACGCGCTGCGGCGCACGGTGGATCGCAACACCCTGCTTTCCCTCTGCCGCACCGCCATCGAGCAAAAGGGAAGCGCGCATTACGAGCTGCCCGTCAACAACCGGAACCGGACGATCGGCTGCATGCTTTCGAGCGAAATCGTGCGCGCGCACGGCGCGGAAGGCCTTCCCGACGCCGCGATACGCCTGCGCTTCGACGGTTCCGCCGGACAGAGCTTCGGCGCCTTTCTGGCGAAGGGCGTGGAGCTCACCCTGTGCGGCGAATCGAACGACCACGTGGGCAAGGGGCTGTCGGGCGGCAGGATTGTCGTGATTCCCCCGGCGGACGCGTCCTTCGACCCCGGCGAAAACATCATCATCGGCAACGTGGCGCTCTACGGCGCGACCGCGGGCGAGGCCTACATACGCGGCTTGGCCGGCGAACGCTTCTGCGTGCGAAACAGCGGCGCGACCGCCGTCGTGGAGGGCGTGGGCGACCACGGCTGCGAATACATGACCGGCGGCAGGGTCGTGATTCTCGGAAGGACGGGCCGCAACTTCGCGGCGGGCATGTCGGGCGGCGTCGCCTACGTCATGGATTCCGAATCCGCGTTTTTGCGAAAATGCAATCGCGAGGGCCTGCACATCGACGCCTTGGAGGCCGGCGACAAAAAGGAGCTCAAGGCGCTGCTCGAAGCGCATCTCGCCTATACGGGCAGCGCGCGGGCAAAGGCCGTGCTGGACGATTTCAAATCGGCGTCCAAGTTATTCTTGAAAATCGTGCCGGAGGGTTACAGGCGCATACTGCTCGCCATGGAGGAGGCCAAGAGCCAAAAGCTGAAGGAGGAGGATCGCGCGCTGTACGCCTTTGAAAAGGTGCTCGGCGGCGCTGCGCTGCGGGAAAGGAAAGTGGAATAAAATGGGAAAACCCACGGGTTTTTTGGAATACGAACGGCTGGAAGCGGCGCATCGCCCCGTAGCCGAGCGCGTAAAGGACTACGATGAATTCGTCGCGGCCGGGGAGGCCGAAGCGCTGCGCGTACAGGGCGCGCGCTGCATGGACTGCGGCGTTCCCTACTGCCACGCGGGCTTCGTTGTGGAAGGATTTTCCATAGGCTGCCCGCTGTGCAACCTCATACCCGAGATCAACGATCTCGTGTATCGGGGCGATTACGCGGAGGCGTACAGGCGGCTCGCGAAGACCCATCCCTTTCCCGAATTCACGGGACGCGTATGCCCCGCGCTCTGCGAGGGTTCCTGCACGCTCGGCGAGCACGCGTCGCCCGTCACCATCAAGGAGATCGAGCGCTTCGTCAGCGACGAGACGCTGCGGCGGGGCCTTGAACCGAGACCGCCCCTGCTGCGCACGGGCAAGCGCGTGGCCGTCGTCGGCTCGGGGCCGGCGGGACTCGCCTGCGCCGAGCTTCTGAACCGGTTCGGTCACAGCGTCACGGTGTTCGAGCGCGCGGATCGCCCGGGCGGTCTGCTCATGTACGGCATACCGAACATGAAGCTCGACAAATCGCTCGTGCTGGCGCGCGTCGCGCTGATGGAGGAGGAGGGCGTGCGCTTCGTCCTCTCGTCGGAGGTGGGCGGCGACTATCCCGTGTCGGCGCTGATGCGCGATTTCGACGCGGCCGTGCTCTGCGCGGGCGCCACGAAGGAACGCGAGATCGACGTTCCGGGCAGCGGGCTCGACGGCGTGGTGAGCGCGGTGCGCTTTCTCGGCGCCGCGACCAAGAGTCTGCTCGACGGAACGCGGGACGCCGCGGGCAAGGCCGCTGCGGGCAAGGACGTGATCGTCGTGGGCGGCGGCGACACCGGCACGGACTGCGTTGCGACCGCCATACGGCAGGGCGCGAAGAGCGTCACGCAGCTTGAGATCCTGCCAAAGCCGCCCGCGGAGCGGACGGCGGGGAGCCCTTGGCCGCTTTGGCCCAAGCTGCACAAGACCGATTACGGCCAGCGCGAGGCCATAGAGCTGTTCGGCGCCGATCCGCGCGAATACCTGACGACGGTGAAGGCGATAGAGGGCGCGAACGGGCGCGTCAGCGGCGTCAGAACCGTGCGCGTCGAGTGGGTTTCGCAAAACGGACGCCCGGCGCCGCGCGAGACGCCGGGAACGGAAAAGCTGCGCCCGGCGCAGCTGGTGCTGACGGCCATGGGCTTCACGGGGCCGGAGCGCGCGCTCATCGACCGGCTCGACCTCAAGACGGACGCGCGCGGCAACGTCGCCACGGAAGGCGATTCGCACAAGAGCAGCCTGCTCTCCGTGTTCGCGGCCGGCGACATGCGGCGCGGCCCCGGCTTGGTCGTGTGGGGCATAGCGGAGGGTCGCCGCGCCGCGCGGGAGTGCAACGCCTTTATCTGTTCTTGAACTCCGCGGACCGCTTTTCGAGGAAGGCCGTCATGCCCTCCCGCCTGTCCTCGGAAGCCGAGACGCTCACATAGGCCTCGAGCTCGAAGGCGACGCCGGAGGCAAGATCCAGATCGATGCCGGCGTTGATGGCCCGCTTCGCCATCTTCACGCCTATGGGCGATTTGGAGATCACGAGACGCGCGTACTTTTCCGTCTCCGCGAGCAGGTCCTCGGCGGGGAATACCTTTTGGACGAGTCCGATGCGCAGCGCTTCGGCGGCGTCGATCGTCTCCGCGCCGAAGATCAGGTACTTCGCCGTCCCCTTTCCGACGAGGCGCGGAAGGCGCTGCGTGCCGCCAAACGCCGGCATGATGCCCAGATTCACCTCCGGCTGCCCGAATTTCGCTTTGTCCGAGGCAAAGCGAACGTCGCAGGCCATGGCGAGCTCGCAGCCGCCGCCGAGGGCGAAGCCGTTGATTGCCGCGATGACGGGCTTGTCGATGTTCTCGATCAGCGCCATGACCCGCTGGCCTTTTTTCATCATCTCCCGGCCCTCAAATGTCGTCAGATCCTTCATCTGCGCGATGTCCGCGCCGGCCACGAAGGCCTTGCCCGCGCCCGTGAGTATGGCCGCGCGCAGCGCCTCGTCCTCGTCGATGCGGGAAAAAACGTCGCCGAGCTCGGCCAGCAGACTCGTGTTCAGCGCGTTCAGCGCCGCCGGCCTGTTCACGGTGACGAAGGCAAGCCCGTCCCGCACCTCAAACAGCAGATTTTCATAGTTCGCCATATCGATTCTCCTTGTTTTACAATTTAAATTCCTTTTTCGTGTCCGCCAGCGCCTCATCCAGTCTGGAAATCACGGCGTTGATGCTTTCGTCGCTCAGAACGGCGGGCGGCTCGATGCGGACCGTCTTGGCGTTCACGAGGGTTCCGGCCGTCATGACGCGCCGCGCGAAAAGCCCCTTCGTGACGCTGTAGCCGATCTCGGCCTCCGGAAACTCCATGCAGATCAGCAGTCCAGCGCCCCTGTACGCGGTCAGCACGGTCGGATATTTCTTCTTGAGCTCCTCTAATTTGCTCATGATGTAGTCGCCCTTTTTCTTGCACATGCCGGGGACGTCGTTTTCGAGCATGAACTTGATCGTGGCGATCGCGGCGGAGCAGGCCAGCGGATTGCCGCCGAAGGTCGGCGAGCCGAGTATCCACGGGTTGTTGATCAGCTTGTCCACCCACATTTTGGGACGGGCGATGATGCCGGTGATCGGCATGATGCCGCCGCCGAAGGCTTTGCCGTAGGTCATGATGTCGGGTACGACGCCCTCGTATTCGCAGCGCCACATCGTGCCGGTCCGGCCCATGCCGGTCTGTATCTCGTCGAGGATCAGCGCGACGCCGTACTTGTCGCAGATTTCGCGCACCTTCTTTAAATATCCGGCGGGCGGGATGACGACGCCGGCTTCGCCCTGTATCGGTTCGAGGATGACGGCGGCGACCTTCTCGCCGACGGTCTGCAAATTCTTCACGGCCGCTTCGAGCGCGTCCGCGTTGCCGTACTCGACGTGCTGCACCTGCTGCACCATCGGGATGTAATCCTCCCTGTAGCCCCCCTTGCCGCCCATGGAAATCGCGCCCATGGATTTGCCGTGGAAGGCGCCGACGCTCGAGATGAACCACCTGCCGCCCGTCGCGAGGCGGGCCAGCTTCAGGGACATCTCCACGGCCTCCGCGCCGCCGTTCGTGAAGAAGCAGTATTGCAGATCGCCCGGCGTGATCATCGCGAGTATGTTCGCGAGATAGCCCCTGAGCGGATCCACGAGCTCCTGCGAGTGAAGCGCGTATTTGTTGAGCTGCGCCTGCACCGTCTTCAAAATCTCGGGATTCCTGTGGCCGCAGGTGAATATGCCGAAGCCGCCGAGACAGTCGATGAACTGCGTCCCGTACAGATCCTCAAAATGGTCCACGCTGTCCGTCCACTCCACAAAGGCGGCGTCGGTGGACACCGACTTCCTGTATTCCAACCATCCCGGGTTGACGTTCTCATTGAAATTATTGATGGATTCCTTGACGATGCTGTCCTTTTCTTCCTTTGTGAGCGTCTCTCTTTCGATAAAGCCCACCACCTTACGGGCCTGTTCCAATGCGAGCTCTCTGTTGTAAGCAGTCATGATCGTACCTCCATTTTTAATTGTGACCTTTTTTGTGAATGCGCCGGAAGGGCCTTTGCGCGGCCCCCGCAATCGCCGCATTTCTTATTTACATAACATTCAAGTTTCATGCCGGATTGCGAATTTTCTGCATTTGGTCGCGCGCGCGTCGCCGATGCGGCAAAAAACGCGGAATGGCAACGAAATACGCGAAACGGATATGTCATACCTTGGCATCTTGGTATGCGATTCGTATCGCGATAGAGACAAGAATCTCATTATTGAGAAACATCTTTGCCTTATTTTTGTTGACATGCGCATAAAAAACAAGGAAAATAGAGTAAAGGTTTTCACACGAGACGCGAGCCGCCGCGAGGCCGTTTGCGATTGCGGCGCCACAAAAGGAAATTGCCATGTATGAAGATTACGAAAGCAAAACCACCGACAAAGAAAACGCGCGGATCGCCGCGGATCGGCCAAACGCGGGAGCGCGAGCGGAGCCATGGGATCGCTCTCGGCCTGAGGTGCGGGAAAGGGGCGAGGTGCCGGGAGGACGCCGCGCGGGCGGATGGAGGAAGGGCGCGCTGATCTATGTCGCCGTCCTTGCCGGAATTCTGCTGATAGGCTTCGCGATTATGAAGATGTTTTCGGGTTCCGACGACGCCTCATACGCCGCGCCGAACAAACCGTACATCGCGCAGCTCAACGTGATCGGAACCATAAGCGCTTCCTCCGAAGGCGGCGTGTTCGGAAGCGAAGCCGCTTACAATCATGGATGGACGCTCTCGCTCCTCGACGAGCTCATATACGACAACAACAATCAGGGACTGATCCTTTTCGTCGATTCTCCGGGCGGCGGCGTATACGAGAGCGACGAGCTTTATCTCAAACTCAGGGAGTACACGGATGAGACGGGATGCCCCGTGTACGCGGTTATGGGTTCCATGGCGGCCTCCGGCGGCTACTACATCGCCGCCGCCGCCGAACGCATCTATGCGAACCGCAACACGTGGACGGGCTCCATAGGCGTGACGATGGGAACCATGTTGGACGTCAGCGATTTTCTCGAAAGCCACGGCGTCAAGGTCGAAACCATCATCGCGGGCCGCAACAAAGCCATGGGCAGCAGCTTCGCGCCCATGACGGATGAACAGAAGAGCATATTCCAAGGCCTCATCGACGAGGCCTACGATCAATTCACGGGCATCGTCGCCGAAGAACGCGCGCTCGACCTCGAGTATGTGCGCGGGCTGGCGGACGGCAGGATATACACGGCCGCGCAGGCTCTCGAAAACGGTCTCGTGGACGACCTCGGCGACCTCGAAACGGCGTTTGACGACATGTGCAAAGAGTATGGACTCGTTTCCTGCGAATGGACGGAATTCAACTATACGGACGATTCGCTGTTCGGTATGCTGTTCGGCGCGACTGCGGAAAAGGGAGCGGCGGCCATGCTGTCTTTCTTTTCGGATATGCTCACGCGGGAGGGCGGAGATGTCGAGGCGATGCTCAAATTGGCGGAAAACCGCGTTCCCGCGCCGCAATATCTGTACGGCGGCCGGTAATCCGCCGCCGCGGACCGCATCGTCCGCCGCGGGGAAACGCGTCGCTTGCGTTTTTTTCGTATGACGGCGCCTTTCGTCTCGACGGCATATGCCCGTTTTTCAATCAAATCCTTTCTCGGCGAATTCGGCGGAAGGGTCGCTTTCCCGAGGCGGTTTCGATAGCTCGAAATAGTCCTTTTTGAAGCGAATCAAGCCCTCGCCGCGCATCATGCTCAGCTCGTGCGACAGCGAGCTGCGGTTGACGCCGAGGTACTGCGCAAACTGCTCCCTGCTCATGTGGATGCGGAAGCCGCTCTCGCCCGTCCGCGTTTCCATATTGCGCAAAAATACCAGAATCCTCTCGCGCAGCGAACGCTTGTACAGGACGTCTATCTTGTAGAGCTTCTTGATGTTCTCGTTGGCGAGGAAGCGTATCAGATTGACGCTGAACCTCTCGTGCATCGCTCCGCGCAGAGCTCCGGCGCGCATGAGCGCGTCATAGCGGAAGATCAGGAGCGTGGCGTCCGTCAGGCAGCCGATCCGAAAGGGGCAGCGCTTCGTCACCGTGCAGGCGATGTCGAGACCGACCGAATCGCCCGCCCCATAGTGCGCGATCAGCTCCACATGTCCGCCGTAGCCGTTTTTTTCGCAGACCAGTTTGCCTTCCGCCACAATCGCGAAGAAGTCGAGCTCGCCGCCTTCCTCCGCGAGCGATTCGCCGGCCGCGCATCGGCGCAGGGACGCTTTCGAGAGCTTGCGCAGCAACGCGCACTCCTCCGGCCCAAAGTCGCCGAAGATCCGCGTTTTCATCATGATGCGGTTCAATTCGCCCTCTGTCATGGACATTCACTCCGTCGTGCTCAAGATCTCGTTTCTCTTTTCCACCTGGCTGACTTGCAGCGCGGCGACCTCCTCGGGCGTCACGTCTTCGAGCAGCTTGAGCTCACCCGGCGACAGGAATTCGGTTTCGAGCACCCTGTCCCCCAAGGACGCCTTGCTGTACGGCGTGAAGCCGTGTCCGCGTATGTAGTGCGCGCCGCCGGCCTCCAGGACCTCGTCTATGCCGATGGGCGAAAAACCCATTTGCAGATCGGTCTTTTTAAAAGGCATTCGTCCGCCGTATATGTATCGCTTCCCGTAGAGCATGTCGTATTGCAGACGTTTGAGGTTTTCGATGTAAAGGGCGTCGCCGGCGTGATTTTGATGATAGGCCGGAAGCGTACCCTGCGTCAAGCCAAGCCGTGCCTCCACCTCCGCCGCGAGCTGATAAGCGTACAGGTTTTTGTCGTTTTTTTCCAATCCAAAATTGTCCCAAATCACGTATTCGGTTTCAAACGAGGAAGCGTGCGCCATGTCGCCGTCGCGCAGATCGAGCGCGGGCAGGTGATCCCCGTACACGACGAGAACGATGTCCTCGCGGCGGTTCGCGAAATTGGCGGTCAGTCGGCGCAGAAAATCGTCCATTTCGCGAATTTGATGCAGGTAATATTCAAACGCGTTGACGCGCGCCGCATCCATGTTTCCGGACACCCGCACGGCGGGTTCTTCCAAGACCGGCTTTTCGGGATAGCTGCCGTGGCCCTGCACCGAGATCGCAAAGACGAAATCGCGTTCCGGCGTGGAATCCATCGCGCCCGTGATCTGCCGCAGAAGCACATCGTCCCGCGCCCAATTGCGCGGCGTAAGGGTCACGCCGTTCATGTATTCGAGCGAGGTGAAGGTGTCGAAGCCCAAATTCGCGAAGACGACGTTCCTGTTGTAAAACGCGCCCCTGTGGTTGTGTATCGCGTGACTCGCGTAGCCCAAGTTCTTCATGTTGTACGCGAGGCTTTCGCAGGGAACCTCTCGCAGGATGGACTTGTAAGGGTACTCTCCCGGGCCGAAGAACTTCGTGCTCATGCCCGAAAGCACTTCGAATTCCGTGTTCGCCGTTCCGGCGCCTATAGAGGGAACGGTCAGGTAGCCGGACGAAAATTTCTCGCGCAGCTCGTGAAACCAAGGCGCGGCTTCCTCCGAGCACGAAAGCTCCTTGATTTCGACGGGATCGACAAAGGATTCCAGCTGCAGAAACACGATGTTCGGCAAATCCGCCGGGAAAGCCGACGATTCCGCGTCGGAATAGAGCTTTTGCGAGCTCATCGCATCCAATTCTCCCGCGTCGAATATGGCGTGGACGCTTCTTGACGAATAGCCGAAGGGCCGCTTGATGCCCGTGTTCAGCCAGGTGTTCAGGAAGCAGTAGGGTACGCCGTAATCCCTGTACGCGTAAGCCAGATTCCCGAACACGGCGCCTATCGCGTTGGAGCGCATCCCCGAAGCCGTCACCGCGGTGAGCGCCGCAAAGATCAGAACGATCGCGAGGAAATTCTTCGCCCGCGACAGCGCGCCGGCCTTCTTGGGCGCAAGCAGGAACAGCAGCACGAACAACAGCAAAACCAAGGCTGCGACGGCGATCACGAGCCCGATCTGGAAGCTCGACAAATAGCTGGGAATCACGGACAAGCCGGATTCCAAGAGCGAGAGATCCGTCATGGTGAACGGCGTCATGCGATAGGAAAGTATGATGCCGTTTACCACGCCGAGGGTCAGCCAGGCCATCGACCAAAGGGCATACGCGAATATCCGCCTGCGAAACAGCAGAACCGTCGAAAGCGAGGAAAATAAGATCAGCGCGTTCAGGAAGAACGCGAAGGGCTGCCCGGTCATGAATTCCAGCATGCGCGCCGGGGAATGCCGTCCCGCCGTTTCGATGGTCATGTTCAGGACAATCGACAGCGCCGCGCAGAAAACGATGGGGGTCTTTGCGCATTTTTCAAAAAACGCGCGGGTCCCGCGCGAATTTCGCGCGTCAAAACCCGGCTTTACATTGGCATATAAAGGCATTTGTTGATTCTCACACACACATTCCGATAAAACACACACGATTTGCCCGGAGCGAACCGCTCCGGCGCCGCCGAAAAGCAACGGAGGCGTAGGGTCAAGCGCGGGGGGCGAAGGCGCGGACGGCGTCCGCCACCGCCGCGAATTCGCGGAGATCCAGCGTCTCCGCGCGGCGCGCGGCGTCTATGCCGGCCGATTCCAGCGCGCGGCCGATTTCCTCCTTGCCGCATCCGGCGAGGCCGGTCAGCGCGTTCAGCAGGGTTTTGCGGCGCTTGCCGAAGCCCGCGCGCACGACGGCGAAAAACATGGCCTCGCTCTGCGGCCGGACGGCCTTTTCCCACCGGAAGTCGAAGCGCAGCACCGACGAATCCACCTGCGGCTTGGGGATGAAAACCTCCCGCGACACCCGGGCGATGAAACGCGTCTCGCAGCGATAGCGCACCGCCACGGTCAGAGCGCCGTAGGCCTTTTCGCCGGCGCGCGCGCTTATGCGCTCCGCGACCTCCCTTTGCATCATGAAAGTCATGCCGTCGGCCTGCGGGCCTTCCTCCAAAAACCGCAGGATGACGGGGGTCGTGATGCAGTAGGGCAGGTTGCCGATGATCTTGAGGCCGCCTCGCTCCGTCTCGTCTCGGCGCAGCAATTCGCAAAGATCGATTTTCAGTATATCGCCTTGTACGACGCGTATATTGTCATAATTTCCCAGAACATCCGCGAGCAGGGGTATGAGGCGAGCGTCCAGCTCGACCGCGACCACGCGGCGGGCTTTTTCGGCCAGTGCCGCCGTCAGCACGCCCATGCCGGGGCCGACCTCGAGCACACAGTCGTCCTCTCCTATGCCGGCGCCCTCGACGATGCGGTCGACGACGTTCTTGTCGACCAGGAAATTCTGACCAAAGCGTTTGACGGCGCGAATCCCGTATCGCTCGCCGAGCTCGCGAACGGCGGATGGCGCGTACAGCTTCCGCATCATTCGGCGTCCGCCTTTTCGTCCGAGGGCGCGCCGTCCGCCGCATCCTCGGCGTCGCGCTCCGGCAGCACGTAATATATTTCGCCGGGCTTCACCATGCGGAGCCGCGTGCGCGCCTGCTGCTCTATGTACACCGGGTCGTTTATGTACTCGAGCTCGCTTTCGAGACGCGCTTTCTTATCGAGAGCGGCATCGAGTTCGGCCATGGCCCGCGCTTCGTCCGCTTTCAGCGCGACGATGCGGACGGCGTAGACGCTCGACATGACCAGCAGGAACAGCAGGATCGCGATGTAGAATTTGCGGTAGGCGAACATGCGGTTTCCGCGCCTTCGGGATTTTTGAAGCGCGCGCTTCTCCTTGCGGTTTTCCCGCGCCTCCGCCATGCTTATGATGCGTTCGTTCCTTGTTCGTCTGTTCATTCGGTTCGCGTCTCGCGCCCGTGTTATACCATTCCGATTGTGTTTAATTTGCGCACCGTCACCGCCAAAGCCTTCTCGGCTATTCTATCACAAAAATGCCCGTTGTACAACAATTAAAAACGCGCATTTTTCAAGCAAAAACGTTACGGGAGATTCCGGAACAATTTTTGCTTGACGCGTCGCGGCGGCGCGCGTTATAATAATGTTGTCAACATAACAACCGAATATCCCCTTATCGAGAGCGGCAGAGGGAATAGGCCCTGTGAAGCCCGGCAACCTGTGACGCCGATCCTCAATCAAAGCATTCCATATGACGAGGATTGGCGAATATC
Source organism: Eubacteriales Family XIII. Incertae Sedis bacterium (assembly GCA_031276515.1). Taxonomy (GTDB): domain Bacteria; phylum Bacillota; class Clostridia; order Peptostreptococcales; family Anaerovoracaceae; genus JAITLA01. Next base: position 14,294 of record JAISMX010000111.1, read on the forward strand.
GTTTTTTATTGTCCGTTCCAAAATTCGGAACGGGAGTCAAATCGAAAACGGTATGACGTCCGACGCGTACGCGCGCGGATCGCAAAGGTGCCAAATCCTACAGACCGGAGGTCTGAAAGATGAGGAAGCATACACCGGCCTCTTCATCGTCAGCGATGGAGAGTTTTTCTTGTGCGAGGGGAGAACAAGGAGAGGAAGGAGCAATATGAGCAAGAGGTTATTCACATCCGAATCCGTTACCGAGGGACATCCCGACAAGATCTGCGACCGGATTTCCGACGCGATATTGGACGCCATTCTCGAAGCGGACCCGAACGGCAGGGTGGCCGCCGAGAGCACCGTCACGACGGGCCTCGCGCTGGTCGTCGGCGAGATTTCGACGAGCACCTACGTGGACATTCCCAAGCTGATACGCGAGGTGATCAACGAGATCGGCTACACCAAAAGCGAGTACGGCTACGACGGCAACACCTGCGCGGTGCTGACCGCGATCCACGAGCAGTCCGGCGACATCGCGCTCGGCGTGGACAAAGCGCTGGAGTATAAGGAAGGGACCTTAAACGACCAAATCGAAGCCACGGGCGCGGGCGATCAGGGCATCATGTTCGGCTTCGCCTGCGACGAAACGCCGGAGTTGATGCCGCTGCCCATCTCGCTGGCGCACAAGCTAACGCTGCGCCTTGCCGAGGTGCGGAAGTCCGGGCTGCTGCCCTGGGTTCGCCCCGACGGCAAATCGCAGGTCACCGTGGAGTACGACGGCGACAAGCCGGTTCGCGTGGACACCGTGCTGATCTCCACGCAGCACGACCCCGACGTCTCGCAGGAAGAAATACGGAAGGAGATCATCGAAAAGGTGATCCAAAACGTGATCCCGGCCGGGCTTCTCGACGCGCAGACCAAATACTTCGTGAATCCGACGGGCCGCTTCGTGATCGGCGGGCCGAACGGCGACTCCGGGCTGACCGGGCGCAAGATCATCGTCGATACCTACGGCGGCTACGCGCGGCACGGCGGCGGCGCTTTCTCCGGCAAGGACCCGACGAAGGTGGACCGTTCCGCGGCCTACGCCGCGCGCTACGCCGCCAAGAACATCGTCGCGGCGGGGCTTGCGAAAAAGATTGAAATCGAACTGGCCTACGCCATCGGCGTGGCGCGTCCCGTATCCGTACTCGTGGACAGCTTCGGGACGGGCGCGATCGCCGACGACAAGCTCGCGGCCCTCATCGAGAAGCATTTCGACCTGCGGCCGGCCGCCATCATCCGCGACCTCGACCTGCGCAGGCCGCTCTACAAGCAGGTGTCGGCCTACGGCCACTTCGGCCGCCCGGATCTCGATCTGCCGTGGGAGAAGACGGACAAGGCGGAGCTTTTGAAAAAGGACGCGGCGACGATATAGGCCGCGAAGCCGAAACGAGACGAATGCCAAACGAATATATTCAATCAAAACCACTCTAACGCCGCGATATTTTTGTTCAGATCGGGTTCTGATGGCGAATTTTGGCCCCGGAGCGTACATGAGACGTACGTGAGGAGCCGAAATCCGTCATCAGGTTCCGAGATGGGCGAAAATTGCGTGGCGTTTGAGTAGTTACTATTATTCCGCGCGTCCGGCGGTTCGCATATAATGAAACAAATACTGCTGCGCGATGCCCGCGTAAGGCCCGAAGCGGGCCGCGGCGCGGGCCGCCGCGTCCTTCTCGTCCACGCCATAAAACGCGCGCATGGCGCGCTTCATCCACACATCCACGGGGAAAGCCTCCATGCGCCCGAGGCCGAAGAGCAGTACGCAGGCCGCCACCTTGGGTCCCACGCCCGGGAGCGACAGCAGCGCCTTTTCGGCTTCGTCGATCGCCGCGCCGCGCAGCGTTTCGAGCCAAGCCGCGCCGCCGGCCTCCGCGACCTTTCGCGCGGTCTTGACCAGATATTCCGCCCTGTAACCCAGACGGCAGGACGCCAGATCCCCCTCGGAGAGTCCGGCCAAGACCTCTATGCGCGGGAAAGCGAAAAAATCGCCGCAAGCCGCGCCGCCGTCGATGCGCGCGCCGCAAGCCGCGCACAGGCGCTCCACGCAGCCCATGATGCGGGGAATGTGGTTGTTCTGCGATATGATGAAGGAGATCAGCGCTTCCCAAGGCTCCTGATTCAGGATGCGTATGCCGGCGCCGTGGGCGACGGCGCGGGCCATGACCGCGTCCTCCGCGGTCAAGGTACGCTTGATCTCGCCGTAATCCCGCCCGAGATCCAGATAATGCTCCCAAAATCGCCGGTCATTGGATTCTTCGCCGTCCTCTTCGCCGCGTGACGCGGCGGCGGTGATTTTCCGGATTTTTACATCTCCCGCGCCGCTTTCCGAATTCGTGAGCGCGAAGGAGATGTTGGCGGCGCGGCCGCGGGCGACGCCCGTGTGGCTGCCGTCGTTTTCGCGCTTCCACCTGAAGGCTTGCCCGCATTCGAATATCTGCAAGGCGTCAAAATCCTCGACGTTCCGAAAAACGATCGCGTCTCCGCTCACTTCAACCCTCGCACTTCTATGTTGACGGCGGCGGCGTTGAAGGCGGTCATGCCTTCCACCCGATCCGCGATTCGCCGCTGCAAATCCGTCGCCGCGTCGACGACATTCACGCCGTAGCGCATGACGAGCGAGAGGTTGACCACCGCGCCGGATTCCCCGTTGTCCGCCGCCGCTTTGATCACCGAAACCACACCGGCTTCGCCTCTGCATACGATCAGCGCTATGTCCGTCAGCGCGCGCGTCGATATCGTGTACTTGCCGGGGTAGCTGAAGGAGGGTCGAACCACCGACCTGCTCGAAACCCGCGTAACGCCGCTCCGCCCTTCTCGGATCATCTTGAGAGGGTGCATGAAATAGCCCGAGAATTCCTTTTTGAGCTGGATGGACGGCGCCGGTATGATGTGCTTTCCGAGTTCGTTTCGCTGCACGCTCGCGATCCTGCGCTCCTCCTCGGTCGTAATCGCTTCTATGTATATCGTTTCGGAAGGTCTTGGGAGACCCAGCCTGTCCACAATCTTTTCGATCATCTTGTCCGAGGTTCCGATCACGAGAATCGACGCCGGCGCGACCGATTCGATCTTCCTCGCCACCATGTCGCGGTGCTCCTCCTCCGTGAACAGGGCCGTTTTGATGGCCTTTACCCTCGTGTCGCGGCGCTTTGCGGATATGCCGGCCAGCACGCGGTTTCCGAGTATGAAGAGGCCGTCGTCCAGAATGCTCTCTATCGACAGTTTTCTGCACAGGCCGATGGCCTGATAGCTTTTTCCGCTGCCGCTTTTCCCAACAAGCGCATAAATTTTCATGTTTACTTACCGCCGGCAATCCGGTATACTGTACGTGTTGTTTGTAACGTTATTGTTTAAGGAGGGATTACGCATGGCCTATACGATCAATGATTCATGCATCGCCTGCGGCGCTTGCGCGTCGGAATGCCCCGTCGACGCCATTTCCGATGGGGATATTTACACGATTGACGGCGATAAGTGCATCGACTGCGGCGCTTGCGCGAGCGTCTGCCCCGTGGACGCTCCCGTCGAGGGATAGTGACGCGCTGACGCGCGACGCCGGATCTTCGGGGTTTGTCGGATGAACGGCCGTTTCTCGCGAAGCGGCTGTTTTTTATCGGTCAATTATTCAATCACATGTTTGCGCGGTTGCATTTCATTGCAAATTGTCCGTTCTGTTGATGTAATATATCAAGGAATGCAAGCTGTCGCTCAGATGCACGTTTTCGAGGGCGACGAGGCTTGGCGTTTGCAGATCCACGGGCGCGAAATTCCAAATGCCCTTCACCCCGCCCTTCACGAGATCGTCCGCCGCGCGCTGCGCGCTCTCCGCTCCCGTCGTGATCACGCCGATGTCGACGAAATTTTCCGCCAAGTACACCCCGAGCTCGTCGAAATCCGATATCGCGAGACTGTTGACGCGCCGGCCGACCAACTCCGGCTTCACGTCGAACATGGCGAGCACCGAAAACCCGGTCCCGTAGTTGTGCATGTAATTCGCAATCGCCTGCCCCAGATTGCCGGAACCCACGATCACGATGCCGTAATCGCGGTCGACGCCGAGGATGACGCCTATCTGCCTGTGGAGGCTCTCGACGTTGTAGCCGTAGCCCTGCTGGCCAAAACCGCCGAAATTGTTCAAATCTTGCCGAATCTGCGAGGCCGTATAGCCGATCATCTTGCTCAATTCACCGGATGATATTCTATCGACGCCTTTTTTTTTCAATTCTTCGAGGTACCGCCTGTACTTGGGCAATCTCTTTATGACGGCATTTGAAACCTTGATGGGATTCTTCATTTTGAACGCCTCCAAAACAAAAACCCGGCCTCAACCGGGTTGCCGGCCGACAATAGCACGTGTGCATGCGCATCATCAGCAGGATTAAGCGTCGCCATGCGAAGTGCGGCGGATTTATTTTTTAATCTGCTCCTCGACATAGCGCGCAATATCGCCGACACTTTGAAAATTTTCGGCCTCATCATCGGGTATTTCTATGTCGAACTCATCTTCTATTGCCATGATGATCTCAACCGCATCCAAGGAATCGGCTTCCAAATCCTTCATGAGATGCGTGTCCATTGTGATGACCGCTCCGTCCAACTGCAATTGTTCTATGATGATTTCCTTGATTTTTTCAAATGTCATGGCACATTCCTCCACACCTTTGCGCAAATAGATATCAGCAAGCTGTCATTTCCTAATTCATTATAAAGGACAGTACTATGAACTGCAATATATTTTTTAAATTTTTTACTTACTTGCGCGCAAAGGCGCTACGGTATATACTTATAATGATTATGAACCCGTCCCTGCGATTTTTGAGGTTACTGAGATGAAATTCGGCGTGAGACGCGCATTGTTCGCCATCATTCCCGTAATTTTTTTCATGCTTCCTTTTGCGGCTTTCGCAGCCGGCGCGGCCGTGCCGACGTCGGCGGTCATTCTCGTGGACGGCGTTTCGACGCCTTTTGACGCGTACAATATCGACGGGAACAACTATTTCAAGCTGCGAGACCTGGCTTTCGCGATGAACGGCGGCGCGAAGCAGTTCGGAGTGGATTGGGACGCGGAATCCGGCACGATCCTTCTGAAACCTGGCGAAGCCTACACGCCGGCGGGCGGAGAGCTGTCCCCGGGAGACGGCAAGGCGAAATCGCCGGTTTTGGCAAACGCGCGGGTGAGGTTGAACGACGCGCTCGTCGCGCCGAGCGCGTACAATATCGATGGCAACAACTATTTCAAACTGCGGGATCTGGGAAGGCTCCTGCGCTTTGGCGTACGCTGGGACGCGGCTTCAAAGACCGTCATAATCGCGACGGACGAGGAGTATGCGGATGAAAACACGGTTTCATACATGAAATCCTTCGGCGCGTACAGCGTTGCGGCGGATTGGTTCGAATCGGCGGAGCTTTCGCAGAACGACAGATACTTCTACTTGAAAAAAGGGCAGAACCCCGAAAAAAACGCGGGCATGATCTCCGTCGAGAGCGGCAGACATCGCTACGCGGCGGAAGACCATTCGGCGTTTCGCGACGTCGTCTACCGGCAGCTGCTGAAACAGGTGTCGAACGATCCCGACGCCGGCTTTCTTTTCGGCGACGGCACGACCACGGCGAAGGGCTATACGCTTTACGTGTTCACCATCGAATACGAGAGCGCCGGCAGAACGGATAGGATGTATTACATCGTCGGCGATTACAAATACGTCCTGATCACGGAGTCGGATGGGCATGACAAGAACGCCGAGGATATAACGGCTGTGTCCAAGGCTGCGGTGGACAGCTTCGAGTGGGCGCGTTAGCGAGGCAGCTAATAATACACCTCGGCGAGGTAGAGGCCCTGCGGCGGCGCCGTCGGACCCGCGTTGCGGCGGTCGAGGGATTCCACCGCTCGCCGCACGTCCTCCGGATCCATCCGGCCCGTTCCGGCCAATGCCAGCGTTCCCGCGATGATGCGAACCATATTGTAGAGAAAACCGTCGCCCGTGACCTCTATGACGGTCATGCTCCGGCCCTCGCCGGCGGACTTTGTCTCAATGTTGAGACCGAAGAGCGTTCGCACGGTCGTTTTGCGCGCGTGGCCGCCGGCGGCCTGAAAGGCCCGGAAGTCCCGCGTACCCACGATGTGGCGGGCGGCGGCGCGCATGGCGTTTGCGTCGAGCGTCTCCGCCATCTGCCAGCAGGAATTGCGCAGAAATATGTCCGTTTGCGGCGTGCTCAGTATGCGATAGATGTATTTCTTGCCCTTCGCGTCGTAGCGCGCGTGAAAATCCTCGGGCATGCGCGCCGCTTCCCTGACGCGCAGATCGCCCGGCATTCCGATGCGCGGCACACGCCCCGCGTCGGTCTTGCTTTTGCCGGCGCAGACCCCGGTCTCGGCCAAACCCGCGCCGGCCTTGCCATCGGCCGGGCCGGCGTCCCGCGCCGGCAACTCTATTCCGCAGCCGAGCAGATTGTTGACCGCCCGCGCGAGCCGCTCCGCCGGGATGCCGAAATCGCCCCGAAAGCTCGCCCGCTGCCCGTAGGCGTGAACGCCGGCGTCGGTGCGGCTCGCGCCGTGGACGGAGACCTCCGCGCGGCAGACGGCCGAAAGCGCGGCCTCGAGCTCCCCCTGCGCGGTGCGCGCGCCGGGTTGCTTCTGCCAGCCGTGAAAGCCGGCGCCATCGTATTCCACCGTGAGCAAGATGTTTTTCATGTGCGGGCGCGCACGACGGGTGCGCGGCGCGGCGCGCTACGGCGCGATTCCAAAATACAATCGCAGAACATACGCAAACTCCTCGGGAAACAACAAATACACGGCCGCGGCGCCCGCGATGAAAGGTCCCAATGGCGCTTCGTCCGAGGCCTTGACGCTGCCGCGCGCCAATCGCAGCGATAAAAATACGGCGCTGGAAACGGCCGTCATCAGCATGACCGCGATTATCCCCCAAAGTCCCGTTATTAGACCGCAGACCGCCGTCAGCTTCACATCGCCAAACCCCATTATTTCCCTTTTCATGATAAGACTTCCCAAGAACGCGATCAGGAAGAACAGCCCGCCGCCGAGAAGCATGCCGAACAGGGGCGACAGGAAGGCGTATTTCCACGAGCCGCCAAAGCCAAGCGCCGCGAAACCTATGCCCGTGACGGCCAGCAGTATCACGAATTGGTCGGGAATGATGCGATATTTGCCGTCCGACAAGCCGACGAGCAGCAGCGCCCACAGAGCGGGCAGGGCGGCGGCGCCGTAGGCCCACGATAGGAGGAGCGCCTTGAAGGCGGATGTCGCGAACACGAGGGAAAAGAGCAAGGCCCAGGGGTATTTGCCGATGCGCGGGGGCAGGTGCCTGTCGTCCGGAACTTCGTCATAGTCGCAGAGCCATTTCGCGGGCATCTTGTTGAACACGAAGACCGCCCCGTAGCCGGCGAAGATACCCGCCGCAATCGACACGGCCATGGCCGCCGCGCGGGAAAACAGCATGATATTATCCATAATATAATAAATATACCGTTATGACCCAATCCAAGAGGAGCTGTTCCGGCGCCGCGCCGTCTTCCTTCGCGCCGGCGGTCGATTCCGCGCCCGCGTCCTTCGCGCCCGCGCCTTTCACGCCGTCTCGCGTCTTTGCGTCCGCGTCCTTGTCTCCGGTCTCCGCAGCGTCCGCGTCCTCCGCATCGCCGGAATCTTCCGCCGGCGCCGGTTCAAACGAGAAACTTCCAATTTTGTAGGTGGCCGTTTCGCTCTTTTCGAGCGAAGCCACGAAGCGCACGCCACCGTCATAGGAGGCGCGCACATGGACGGTGACGGGCATCGAAAGGAGCTGCGGCTCGTCCGTGACCGCGCCTCCCGGCGCCTCGGGCACGCCGAGGACGACGCTCCGCAATTCGAGTCCAAGCGCGTCAACGTCCCGCGTGATGTCGTCGACCACGCCCGCAGGCGTCAAACCCTTGATGGGACGCGTTTCCAGCAATTGCCCCTGCATATCCGTTATGCGCTCGGAGATCAGCCCCGGATCGAGCATGATTTCGGCTATGGCGTCCTTTTCCTTCTCGAGCGCGATGTGCGCGTGGTAATTGCTCGCGAATTGCGCGCGCAGCGGCGGATACAAAAAATACGCGTAGGCGCAGAGCACGCCGGCCAGTGCGACGGCAAAGGAGATTCGCAGCAGCGCGACGCGTTCGTCCTTCATTCGCTCACCTCCCCCGCGGGGACCTCCCAGGAGATCGTGACGACGCAGCGCCAAAGCCCGTCGTCGGTTTTGTTCATGACCACGGGATCCTCGACCGTCAAATTGCCGCCGCCGTTCATTTTCTCTTTGGCTTCGAGAAAAAAATCCGGGTCGGAGGTCGTGAAGGTCAGTTCCACGCCGGCGCCGCTGTTTTCATGCGTCATGCGCTCGACGCGCGACCTCGCCAGCAGCTCGTCGCCGATTTTGAGGAGCAGGTCGCCGTACTTCAGATTTTTGTTCTGCATGTAGGCTTCTTCGGCCATATGGCTCTGAAGCAGGGCGTTGAGCTGCCGCTGCGCGGCGAGCTTCTCCCGCGCCTCCGCGTAAATCGGTCTCGTTATGATGGCGACGCTTTTCGCGTTTTCCTCCTCTATATAGCGATTCGCGAGCGGCATGGCGGACATCGCGGCGACCGCCGCCAATGAGAGAAACACCGCCGCGGCGCGCGCGACGCCGCGTTCCCGCCGCTTGCGAAAACCGCCGTACAGCAGATTCTTCTTCCTCAGGCGTCCCAATGCCGCTCCGGCCGACGAAATGGCTCTGACGTAGAGACCGGGCCTGTCCGCGAGTTCACCGCCGAGCGCCACGGCGCCGCTGAGCTCGTCCGCGTAAGCGTCCAAGCTTCGGCAAGGCGTGTTCATCCGCCCCGCCACGCGGTCGGCGAAGTCCGGCGCGACGACGCGCGTTCCAAGGAGCAGGATGCAGTCGGGCTTGGCGTTCGCGCCGCCCTCTCCGCTTTCGATCCGCGAGACGATCTCGCGCGTTTCTTCCTCGATGAACGAAAGGAGCTCTTCATCGGAAATTCCTTCGGAGATGGCGGATTCGCGCCTGTGAATCAAGCGCGTTTGCGCGAAGAAGAGGAAGCGGACGCAATCCTCGCTCACGTCGAGACAGATGAGGTTCGCGCCGACGCGCACGTCGTTTTTCAGCAGGGCGTTCAGCAGTTTTCGCGTCATGTCCGACAGAACGGAGAGGGCCGAGGACGCGAATCGAACCTTTATGCCCGCAAAGCGCAGCGATTTGATCAATGCGCGCAAGAATCCGTCGCTTATGGCAAATACGGCGCTCGTTAGCTTGTCCGAATCGTCTCCGGCGCCGTAGAGCTCGTTTTCGACGATGTGGTTTCCAAGGCTCGCGGCCAGAAATGCTTCCGCTTCCGCCCGCGCCCTGCCGAAGCGATCCGAGGCGGACAGCTTGCGATGATAATATTCGTGATACGGCGCGATTTCGGAATGGAACAGGAGAGCAATGGGCGCCGGCGCGAGCCGGCTCCGCTTGAGCATATCGGCGATGAAGCGCGCGAGCGCCTCGGGATCGTCCGCAAGGCCGCCGTCGCCGCCCTCCGTCTCCTCGCGCTCGGGCAGCGGAAACGCTCGGACGCCGCTCACGATGACGCGCTTGCCGCGCGTTTCCGTTTCGGCCATATGAAGCAAATGTCGCTCGATTTTTACCGTAAGCAGTTTCATCGTTCGTGTACCCTGTATATTTCGTCCGCGCCCGGCGGCTCGACGGAGCGCCGAAGGCCGCCGCCCACGATGACGACGCCCTCGCCGCGCTCCCGCACGGCCCCGATGCACGCCACTTCGACGCCGGCCTCCCTTATGGCCGACAGCAGCGCGTCTTTTTTCGCGGGGCGCGCCGCGATCAGCATGGCGCCGCTCGAGATCAGGCGCAGAGCGTCGAGACCAAAATGCGCGCAGAGCTTTCGCGTGACGGCGGCGACGGGAATGGCTTCCTCCCATATCTCCGCGCCCGTTCCCGAGATTTCGCACATCTCCCAGACGGCTCCGAGCACGCCGCCCTCCGTGACGTCGTGCATGCCGGCGGTTCCGATCCGCCCGGCTATCACGCCCTCGCGCACGACGCTGACGCGCGACAGCATGGCTTCCGCTTCGAGCAGCTCCGCGTCGCTCAGCACGCCCGCGAGCTTATGTCCGCAATCGCTCGCCAGAATGCCCGTGCCTTCGAGACCGGCCTGTTTCGTGAGCAGCAGACAGTCGCCGGGCCGCATGTTCTTCGCGCTCTGCGTCGAGCCCTTCGCCGCGCGGCCTATGGCCGTCGAGATGATGACGGGCTTTGTCACGGCCGCCGTGATCTCCGTGTGGCCGCCGATGATCTCCACGTCGAGCTCCTCCGCCGCTTCGGCCGCGCGGCGCATGAGCTCGCGAACCTCCTCCTCGCGCGTGCCTTCGGGCAGCAGCACGGCGAGCAGCACGCCAAGCGGCTCGGCGCCGCTCGCGGCGATGTCGTTGCACGACACGTGGATCGCGAGCGGGCCGGCCTGCGCCGCGGCCGCCGTGATGGGGTCGGTGGACAGGACGCACTCGTAAGGCGCGAAATCGACGACGGCGCAGTCCTCTCCCACGCCGGGCCGCGTTGTCACCTCCGGTCTGCGATGCCGTATGTGCCGAAGCACGATGTCTTCGAGCAGTCTATTGTCAAGTTTTCCTATTTTTAACATTAGTTATCGCAATTCCTCCGGCGGAACGCCGCTCTCCACCCACGCGGCGAAGCGCTCCTCATCGATCACGGCGACGCCCAGCGCCCGCGCGGCCTTGTTCTTCGCGGAGCCGGACAGGCTGTCGTTGTTGATCAGGCAGCTCGTCTTCGCCGTGACGGCGCCGGTCACCTTTCCGCCCAGCGATTCGATCAGCTCTTTCAGCGCGTTCCGGTTCGGATAGCGCGTCAGGCTTCCCGTGATCACGAAGACCCGGTCGCTGAGAATCCCGCCGGCCGCCTCCCGCGGAGCTTCTTCAAAGCGGATCTCGGCCAAGAGGCGGTCCAGGGCTTCGCGTTTTTGCGCGTCGCCGAAATAGCGCGTGAACGCTTCGGCGATGACCTCGCCTATGCCGTCCGCGGCCAAGAGTTCCTCTTCTTCGGCCTCTTGGATGCGGTCCCAGTCGTAGCCGAATGTGCGGCAGATCTGCTTCGCGCCCGCGAGACCCACGCCGGGGATGCCGAGACTGTACAGCAGCCGCACCTGCGTCGTGCGGCGCGCCTTGTCGACGGCGGCCAGCAGATTCGCGCAGGAGCGCGCGCCGAAGCCGTCCATGCCGGCGATGCGGTCCCGAAAGCGCTCGAGCCGGAACAGGTCGGCGGGCTCCTTGATCAGGCCCTCGTCCACGAGCTTTTCGAGGCTCGCCTCGGACAGGCCTTCCACGTTCATCGCGTCGCGGCTCACGAAATGCGCGAGGGATTTGATCTGCTTCGCGAGACAATCCTCGTTCGCGCAGTGGAGAAAGCGCACGCCGCTCTCGTCCCGGATCTCCGTTTCCCGGCCGCAGACGGGGCAGACGCGGGGGATTTCCGCGGCGCCGCTGCGCGTCAGGTTTTCCGCGATCTGCGGGATGATCATATTGGCCTTGTACACGGTGATGCGGTCGCCCGCGCCCAGCCGCAGTTCCTCCATGATGCTGATGTTGTGAACGCCGGCGCGGGACACGGTGCTGCCCTCTATCTCGACGGGATCGAATATCGCGATGGGATTGATCAAGCCCGTACGGGAGGCGCTCCACGCGATTTCGCGCAGCGTCGTCTCGCAGAGCTCGTCCGCCCACTTGAAAGCGATGGAATCTCTGGGAAATTTCGATGTGCTGCCGAGCGAGGCGCCGTAGGCGAGGTCGTCGTAGGTCAGAACCAGGCCGTCCGATGGCAGATCGAAGTCCGCAATGCGCCGCTCGAACCAAGCGACGCGTTCCGCAAGGCTTTCCGCGTCCACCTCGAAGCATTCGACGAGCGAAAAGCCCTGCGCGCGCAGGAATTCCATCTGCGCGGCGCGCGAGTTTTGAAAATCCGGCGCGTCTTCGCCCGTCGCGCTCACGAAGGCGAAGGCGTAAAAGCGCACGCGGCGCTCGGCCGTCACGCGGCTGTTGAGCTGGCGCACGCTGCCGCTGCTCAGGTTGCGCGGGTTTTTGTACTTGAGGGCCGCGTCCTCTATGCCGGCGTTGATCCGTTCGAAGTCGGCATAGCCGATCACGGCTTCGCCGCGCAGCGAAAGCTCGCCTCCGTAGGGTATGCGCAGCGGCAGATTCGCGAAGGCGCGCGCGCTCGCGGTCACGACCTCGCCCACCTGCCCGTTGCCGCGCGTCACGGCCTTGAACAGCTCGCCGCCGCGATAGGTCAGCGCGACCGTGAGCCCGTCCAGCTTCCACGAGAGCAGACCCTTCTTGTCGCCGAGCCATTCCCGCAGCGCGGCGACGTCCTTTGTCTTGTCGAGCGAGAGCATGGGCGCGGCGTGCGCTTCCTTGGGCAGTTCGGAAACGACCTCGTAGCCCACGTTTTGCGTGGGGCTGCCCGCGAAGACGAGGCCCGTCTTTTCCTCGAGGGCGGTTAGCTCGTCATACAGCTCGTCGTATTCGATGTTCGGCATGATCTCGCGATCTTCGCCGTAGTAGGCGCGCGCCGCCTCGGACAGGCGCTCCGTCAGCAGGCGTTGGCGCGCATGCGATTCTTGATCCATGTGTTCTTGCTGAACCTCCGTTTGTGCAATCCCGGTTTTATTTCTTGGCGATCGGCGCCATGCCGCGCGCCAGCTTCTTCTTGCCCGCGTCGTCGAACAGCACGGTCACGGTTTTGTCGTCCGCTTCTATTACGAGACCGTCGCCGAATTTGCTGTGGTAAACGAGGTCGCCGCTTTCGAGCGCGAAGCCCTCGAAACCCGCGTCCGCCGCATTGCCGCGCGCGACGCTCTTTTTGGCCTCGGAGAACGGGTCGAAGGGCCGGAACGCGCGGCTCGCCGCGTAGCCGTCGTTGCCGGTCGCGGCGGAATGAAAGATTCCGGACGGCTTTCGCAGCGCGTCGCCGTCCACAAAGGCGGGATCTAACTCGTGCAGAAAGCAGGAAACTCGCATGAAATCGGTCTTGCCGTACAGCGTCCTGTTTTCCGCGCGCGTCAGAAAAAGCTTCTTCATGGCGCGCGTCATGCCCACGTAGCACAAGCGCCGCTCTTCCTCCACGCCGCCCTCTTTTTCGAGGGAACGCCGGCTCGGAAACAGGCCGTCCTCCATCCCCGGCATGAACACGACGGGAAATTCGAGTCCCTTGGCGCTGTGCAGCGTCATCAGGGTCACGGCGTCCTCGTTCGGGTCATGGTTGTCTATGTCCGAAAGCAGCGCGAGCTTCTCCAAAAAGTCCGCGAGGGAAATCAGAGGGTTTTCCCGCTCATAGCCCGCGATCACGGACTTGAAATCGAGCAGGTTTTCGACGCGGCTCTCCGCCTCGACGCTTTCTTGATCCGTGAGGGCCTTCAGGTAGCCCGTCCGCGCCAGCAGGATGTCATAAATGTCGGAAACGCGCAGGTTCTCCTTCTCCTCGGCCAGCTCCGTCACCGCCTCCGCCATCTCCGCGACGGCGGAACAGGCCTTCGCGGACAAGCCTTCGCGCACGGCCGGATCGGAAACGGCCGCCAGCAGACTCTCGCCCCGCTCCGCCGCGAGCGCGGCGAGCCTTTCGAGCGTCTTGCCGCCGACGCCGCGCTTGGGCTCGTTGACGACGCGCTCGAAGGACAGGTCGTCGGCCGGATTCTGCACGAGACGCATATAGGCCATCAAGTCCTTGATTTCCTTCCTGTCGTAGTACCTGAGCCCGCCGAGCACGCGGTAGGGGATGTCGCGCGCGGAAAGGGCCTCCTCGAAGGTTCTCGACTGGACGTTCGTGCGGTAGAGAATCGCGAAATCCCTGAACGCGTAATCCGTGTCCGCGCGCATTTGCTCCACGCGCTCCGCTACAAAGGCGGCTTCGGCCTTTTCGTCGTTCAGACTGCGATAGGTGATCTTTTCGCCGGCATCCTTGTCCGTCCACAGTTTCTTGCGCTTGCGCGAGGGATTCCTCTCGATGACCGAATGCGCGCCGCCGAGGATGTTGGCGTGGGAGCGGTAGTTCTGTTCGAGCTTCACGACCTTGGTTCCCGCAAAATCTTTCTCAAAATTGAGAATGTTTGTGATGTCCGCGCCGCGCCACTGATAGATGCATTGGTCGTCGTCGCCCACGACGCAGATGTTTTTGTGTTCCTCGGCCAGCAGGCGTATAAAGCGATACTGCATCGCGTTCGTGTCCTGATATTCGTCCACCATGATATAGCGAAAGCGCGCGCGATAGGACGCGAGGATGTCGCCGTGCTTCGAGAGCAGCTTGACGGCGTTGAGCAGCAGGTCGTCGAAGTCCATCGCGTTGTTCTTTTTCAGGATGCTTTCGTATTCCGCGAACAGCGGCGCGATGATCTCGCCCACAGGCGAATCCCCTTCTTCCTTGGCGTATTGTTCCGGGCTCCGGCCTTTTTCCTTGTTGTCGCCGATGATGCTCAATACGTAAGCCGGCGTGAATTTTTTTTCCTTCACGTCTTGGGCCTTCAGGCAATTCTTGATCACGGTCTTTTGATCCGCCGGGTCGTACACGACAAAATCGCGGCCATAGCCCGCGGCTTCCGCGTGCGTTCGGAGTATGCGCAGACAGGCCGAGTGAAAGGTCAGGATCCACATGCGCGAATTTCCGCCGATCAGCGCTTCCACCCTTTCCCGCATCTCGGCGGCGGCCTTGTTCGTGAAGGTGACGGCCAGTATGCTGTATGGGGAAACCCCTTCCTCGCGCACGAGCCGCGCGATGCGGTGCGTCATCGTGCTCGTCTTGCCGCTGCCCGCGCCGGCCAGGATCAAGAGCGGCCCGTCCGTGTGCATGGCGGCTTCTCTCTGCTCGGGGTTCAGCTTCGCCAAATAGTCCATTTTGCCTCCTTGCCGCGACGCCGCGCTCGCGCGGTTTGCGTTATTCAATTGTACCATAAACGCCGCGAACAGGGAAGCGGGGAAATGTTTTTTGTCAGCGCAATGATCGACAAAAATACGGATTTCACCCGCGAATGCCGGGGCGCATCGCGGATCGGCGAAAGGAAAAAAGAAAAGGAACGGGGCATCGCTTTCACAATCGAAAGCGATGCCCCGCGGAGGTGTGGACGGTGTTGTTCCGGTTGCGGACTGGGTATCGCGCCTATTCCTCGAACAGCGCGGTGGAGAGGTAGCGCTCGCCCGTGTCCGGCAGGATGATCACGATGTTCTTGCCGGCGTATTCCGGGCGCTTCGCCAGCTCGGAGGCGGCCCAAATCGCCGCGCCCGAGGAGATTCCCACGAGCAGACCCTCGGCTTTCGCGACCTCGCGGCCCGTCAGGAAGGCATCCTCGTTCTTGACCTTGATGATCTCGTCGTATACGTCCGTGTTCAGCGTGTCCGGCACGAAGCCCGCGCCTATGCCCTGAATCTTGTGCGGCCCGGCGCTTCCCTCAGAAAGCACGGGGGAATCGAAGGGCTCCACGGCGATGACCTTGATTGCGGGATTCTTGGATTTCAGGTATTCGCCCGCGCCCGTGATGGTTCCGCCCGTGCCGATGCCCGAGACGAACAGGTCCACCTTGCCGTCCGCGTCCTCCCAGATCTCGGGACCCGTGGTTTCCTTGTGAATCCGCGGATTGGCGGGGTTCACGAACTGTCCGGGTATGAAGGCGCCCGGCGTTTCGGCCGCGAGCTCGTCGGCCTTCGCGATGGCGCCCTTCATGCCCTTGGCGCCTTCCGTCAGCACGAGTTCAGCGCCGTAGGCCTTGAGCAGCTTGCGCCGCTCGATGCTCATCGTTTCGGGCATCGTCAATATGACGCGGTATCCGCGGGCGGCGGCCACCGACGCGAGACCTATGCCCGTGTTGCCGCTCGTGGGCTCGATGATGACCGAGCCCGGCTTCAGCTTTCCGCTCTGCTCCGCCTCGTCGATCATGGCCTTCGCGATGCGATCCTTCACGCTTCCGGCCGGATTGTAATACTCAAGCTTTCCGATCAGGCCCGCCGACAGACCCTTGCTTTTCGCGTAGGCGTTCAGCCGGAGCAGCGGTGTCTTGCCGATCAAATCCGTGAGACTCTGTGCTATTGCCATTTTGTGACCTCCTTTTTGATACTGCTTGCCTCCCGCTCCGCTTTCGCGCTTTCCGGCGCTCGGCCGGGTTTTCGGAGATGGGGCGGTCGGAATACATTGGTTTATATATATGTTTTCTAAGGTTAATTCAATTGTACCGGCTCGATGCCGCTTTGTCAACAGAAAAGCTGCGTTTTTTTTGCTCTGAAAATCCCCGCGTTCCTTTGATTGCATGTTTTTCAAAATTGATCGTATTGTAAATCGAAATAACGCTTAATTTTAATTTATAATCGATAATATTGCTTGATAAAGTTGCAATCGAATGTTAGAATCAAGATGCCCGCATTTGTCTCCGCTCGACGGGCGTCCATTCGGAGTCTCCGCTCCGCCCGTCCGCCCTCGAGCAGGGACTTGTCAGTTGAGTAGGAGGCTCATATAAATGGAAAAAAAGTTCTTTAAAATCGTATCGGCGGTCTTGGTCGCCGCACTCCTCGCCGCTCCGTGGTCATTCGGAGCGGCTTTGACGGGTACGGACGAAGCCGAAGTCGCTTCGCCCGCGCCCGCCGCAAGCGCGAACGACGCGCTCGGCGTTCCGCCGTTCTTTCCGGGAGGCGTCACACCCGGCGGCATTGCGCCGGGCGCGCTGCTTCCCTTGTTCAAGCCGGATGAACCGCCGCCTCCGGCCGTCGTCGAGAGGGCGCTTCCCGCGGACAGGGCCGCGTCGCCCGGCGCCATCACCCCCGGCGCCGTGACGGTAAGCGACTTCAAGTCTTTTGAAGCCGCCGTCAAGGACGACAGCGTCAAGGAGATCGTGATCGACGCCGACATTACCATCGAGAGGAAGATCGAGGCGACGCGGAACAACGATTTGACGATCCGGGGCGCCGACAAATCGATTCTTCTCATCGAGGACGAAAAATTGCCCGCAAACGCGTTGGATTTCACGATGACATTCAGGGGCAACTACAAAAATATCACATTCAGCGCGATCGAGATACACGGACACAGCTACGGCGCTTCCGTAAACGCGCCCGTCAGAGGCGCGCGAGTCGTCTTTGACAACGTCAGGTACATAGGCCCGGCCTTGTATCACGGCGTCGTCGAGGGGAACACGGGCGTGATCAAGGACAGCGCCATCACGCTCCGCGTACGCAACGAGAAGGTCAGATACACGTCGGAGGCGATGCACGCGTTCAATGTGGAATTGGTCGGCGACGTCCGGATCACGAAAGAGGAGGAGTCGGGCGAGGATTACGACGAGATTTTCTATTTCTCGCTGCCGGAAGGGGACCTGATCGTCGCGGAAAACGCCGACATCAAGATCGCAAACCTTTCCAAAGCGGCGGGATCCGCTTACTGGAGCGGTCTGCTCTTCATCGAAGGCGGCAACGCGAACAAGCATTCGTTCGTCGTCAAGGACGGCGCGCGCTTCAGTTACGACGGAGTGGGCGGCTGCGTCCTCGAGCAATGGCCCCTCGACAAATTCACAATCGGAAAAAAAGCGGAGGTCAACATGCGTCTCAGCGTTCCCGGCGGCAAGAGCATGTTTCGCCGTGACGACAACGGCGCGTATTTCCGGGCGAAGGACATCGTCCTCGCCGAGGGCGCCGTCTGGAATTACATCCTTCGAGGGGACGCGGGAGAACGCAGGGACGCGCTGCTGGGCGCGGAAAATCTGACCGTTGGCGAAGGCGCCGTCCTGCGGGCCAAAGCGCCGGAGAACGTGAAGGGCGAGGACCTCCTGCGCTTTTACGGAAAGAAACCCCGCGTGACGCTGAACAAACCCAAGGAAGTGCTGCTCTACAACGGAGCGAGAACCTCGACGCCCGTGTCCGCGATCTCCGCGGCCCAAGCGGGCGACGGCTACGGCGTTTCCGCGGCGGGTCCCATCGAGCTCGACTTCATGGGCAAGGGCATCCGGGCCTGGGATGTCGGCAAAGAGAAGATCGGCATAGACGACAATTGGAAGGTGGACACCGCCGCCGCGCACGGCGAATGGGGCGTTCCCGCGGCGCAGGGCCATCTCTTCACGCTGACCGCCGCGGTGGGAGGCGACGGCGCGCTGATCCATCCGAACTCCAAACCGCACGCGGGAAGCGCGCCGCCGAATCCGGATCCGGCCGATCCGCAGCGCGGCCTGAAGAGCTTCGCAAACAAGAGCGTGATCCAATTTGACGGCGAAGGGCATATCATCGATGCGCCCGATGCCGCGGAACCGGAATCGGGCGCGAACAACGGCGCTTCGACCGGCAAGCCCGGGGCCGGCGCAAGCAACGGAGGTTCGGCCGGCAAGCCCGAGGCCGGCACAAGCGCGGACAACGGCGTTCCGGCCGGCAAGCCGGAAGCTGAGATCGCGAAACCGCAGCCGTCCGCGCCGCCCTCCGCCCCCGATTCTCTCGTCGTGAAGCCCACCGAAACCGCGCCCGACGCCGGCAAGGGCGGCGAAGCGAAAAAGCCCGGCAACGCTTCCGGCGGATCGAGCCATTCGGGCGGCGGCGGCGGTGACGGCGGCGGTGGCGGCTCATACTTCAAGCCCGGCGCCGGAAGCGGAGGCGCTTCGACCGCCAAACCCGGCGCGGGCGGCGCTTCATCGCTCAAGCCCGGCAAACCGGGAAGCGCTTCGGCCGGCAAGCCCGGAAACGGCGCTTTGACCGGCGAAAAGCCCAAGGATGAGGGCTCGAAAGAAAATCCCCCGTCCCCACCGCCGCACAAAGGCGGTCTCGCGGCCGGACCGGAGGACGAGAAGCTCGCCACGCCCGGCGGCATACGCGGCGGCGTGAGCGGAGGCAAACCAGACGACGGCGCGGGAGACGCCGGCCCGCGTTCGGACGCCGGAGATCGCAAAGCGGATTCGCGAGGGAGAAGCGCAAGCGGCAGCCGTATCGAACGCGGGGGCGGAGAAGGCGCTTATTTTACCGGGAACGCGGCGGGCGCCGGACTTCGAGGCCACGCGAAGCGCTCGCAGGGCGCGAACGCGCGGGAATCGCGGCCCGAGAAGCCGGGAGCGCCGCATGGACTTTTCGGCGCGCCGAAGGCGGAGCAGGGGGACGCATGGGCGCTGCTCAACCTGCTCATCGCCATCTTGTGTTCGATTCTGACGGCGGCTGCGGCGATTCGGCTCGCGCGGAGCCGCGGAGATGAATCGGAGTGCGAAGCCGACGAAAAAAGGTGTACGGCCTTGCAGCGGCTCGGCATGCTCGCGGGCGTTTCGGCGCCCATCGCCTTCCTTCTCACCGAGAACATGAGCGGTTCGATGGTGGCGGTCGACCGCTGGACGCTGCTTATGGCCGCGATCTTCGCGGCGCAGGCGCTTCTCATGGCGGCGGCCGGCATACGCGGAGAAACTTGGGACGAAAAAGCCTGACGCGGACAAACGGCGGATGGCGATGTGCTTTGGCGGAGGAGATTTCCCCCGCCAAAGCGTTTCTCCCGCCAAAAGGTGTTGCGCCCAAACGCCATTTATAGTATCATTAAAAAACAAAATGAATAGCGGAAAGGACACCTATAATCATGAAATACGCTTACACGCCGCAAGGCGTTTGCGCAAGGCGCATAGAATTTGAACTCGAAGACGGAATCGTGCGAGGATTGACCTTCACGCGCGGCTGCGACGGGAACGCCAAGGGCTTGGGTCGCTTGGCGGAGGGCATGCCGGCGACGGAACTCATCGAAAAGCTATCCGGAGTGGACTGCGGCGGCAAGGGAACCTCCTGCCCGGATCAGTTGAGTGTTGCGTTGCGCGCCGCGTTGGAACGCGGTTGAAAACATCGCGGCGTTTGAGTACTTTTTATCGAACATTTAAGGAATAACCGGCAGAGAAGCGCATGCGAAAATTTTTGATTAAGACATTTGTGCGGGATTATGAGAACGCGCGCGCCCCCGCCGTGCGGCGCGCTTACGGCAAGCTGGCCGGCGTCGTGGGTCTCTGCGCAAATCTCCTGCTCTGTGCCGCGAAGGTGGCCGTCGGGCTGCTCTGCGGCAGCATCGCCGTCGTGGCGGACGGCGTCAACAACCTTTCGGACGCGGCGTCCTCGGTCGTCATGCTCGTCGGCTTCCGGATGGCCGCCGCGCCGGGCGACAAACAGCATCCTTACGGACACGCCCGCATCGAATACATGACGGGCCTTTTCATATCCATATTGATCATCCTCGCCGGCGCGAAGCTGCTGACGAGCTCGTTCGACAAGATTTTTCACCCCTCGGCCGTGGATTTCACGCTCCTCGCGTTCATCGTGCCGGCGGCGGCCGTGCCGGTGAAGATATGGCTGGCGTTTTTCAACATCTCAATCGGCCGGAGCATCGATTCCGGCGCGCTGAAGGCCTCCGGCGTCGACAGCAGAAACGACGTCGCGGCCACCTGCGCGGTACTCGCGGGATTGCTGATCGAACGCTTTGCGGGTCTGCCCGCCGACGGCTTCATGGGCTGCCTCGTCGCCGCGTTCATCGTGGTCTCGGGCGTGCGTCTGGCCATTGAAACCGCCGACCCGCTGCTCGGCAGGGCGCCGGATCCAAGGCTCGTCGCGGCGCTCGAACGGCGGATTTTGGAATGCCCCGGCATCATGGGGATGCACGATCTCGTGCTGCACGACTACGGCCCCGGCCGCACGCTGGCTTCGGTTCACGTCGAAGTCGATTCGCGCGACGATTTTCTGCGATGTCACGATGTCATAGACACGCTCGAACGCGAGGTGGGCGAAGAATTCGATCTGTCGATGGTCATTCACATGGACCCCGTGGACACGACCGACCCGCTCACCGCGGAGTTGCGGGCGCGCATGGAGAGCTTCGCGAAAACGCTTGCGGGCGTCGTCGGCATACACGACCTGCGTCTCGTCAAGGGCCGCGTGCGCAAAAACATCATCTTCGACGTGGTGCTCTCGCCGGAGTGCAAGCTGCCCAAGGAAGAACTAACCGCGCTGTTTGAGGCGGAGCTCCGCTCCGTCGATCCGGCTTGCTTTGCCGTGATCAACTTCGACGCGGATTATTCGACCGGCCGCTGAGGGCGAGTCCCTCTGTCCCGAACGGCAACGGACGCCGTGATTTGGCGGCGCGCCGGGTCCAAGACCGCCGGGCGTCAGCGAAGCTTGATGTGTACCTCGCGCAGCTGCGTTTCCGTGACCTCGCTCGGCGCGTCGAGCAGCAGGTTCCGCGCGTTGCCGTCGAGCGGGAAGGGGATGACCTCGCGGATGTTCGTCTCGCCCGTGAGCAGCATGACGATGCGATCCACGCCGGGCGCCATGCCCGCGTGCGGCGGCGCGCCGTACCGGAAGGCGTTGTGGAGGGCGCCGAATTTTTCCGTGACGTCCTTTTCCGAATAGCCCGCCAGCTCGAAGGCCTTGACCATGACGTCGGGCCGGTGGTTCCTTACGGCGCCGGAGGAGAGTTCGACGCCGTTGCACACGATGTCGTACTGCCACGCCAAGATTTCCAGCGGATCCTTGGAGAGGAGCGCTTCCATCTCGCCCTGCGGCATGGAGAAGGGATTGTGCGTAAAATCGACGCGGCCGCTTTCCGCGTTGATTTCGTACATGGGGAAATCCGTGACGAAGCAGAATTCGTAGCGGTCGTTCGCGATCAGGCCGAGGCGTTCCCCGAGCTCCGCGCGTATTTGCCCGGCGTGTTTGGCCGCGAGCGACGCGGGTTCGTCGCTGATGAAGTAGAGCACGTCGCGCGGCTTCAGCGCCGCGAGGCGCGCGATTTCGGCGCGCCGGTCATCCGTGAAAAACTTGTCTATCGGCCCTTTGTAACCCATGTCCTCGTTCACGGCGATGTAGCCCAGCCCTTTCATGCCGATGGAGAGGGCGAATTTTTCCATCGACGAGAAGAAGGAGCGCGGCTGCTTCGCCGCCTCCGGCACGACGATGCCGCGCACGGTTTTGCCCTTGAAGGGCGCGAAATCGACGGAGGCGAAGAATTCCGAGAGATCTTGGATGACAAGCGGGTTGCGCAGATCCGGCTTGTCCGTGCCGTAGCGCAGCATGGCCTCCTTGAAGGGGATGCGCGCGAAGGGTGCTTCGGAAACGGCCTTGTCCGAGAAGCGCCGGAACGTCGAAACGAGAACGCGCTCCGCCACGGCGAAGACATCCTCCTGCGTCGCGAAGGCCATCTCGAAATCGAGCTGGTAGAACTCGCCGGGCGAGCGGTCGAGGCGGGCGTCCTCGTCGCGGAAGCAGGGCGCGATCTGAAAATAGCGGTCGAAACCCGAAACCATCAGCAATTGCTTGAATTGCTGCGGCGCCTGAGGCAGGGCGTAGAATTTGCCCTTGTGCTTGCGGCTCGGCACGAGGTAGTCGCGCGCGCCCTCCGGCGACGAGTTGGCGAGTATCGGCGTCTGTATTTCGATGAATCCCAGTTCTTCCATTTTATTTCGCAAAAATCGGATGATCTCCGCGCGCAGGACGATGTTGTCGTGTACCTTGGGATTCCTGAGGTCGAGGAATCTGTACCGCAGCCGCAGTTCCTCGCGCGTGTCCGTCGAGGCGTCCACTTCAAACGGAAGGTTTTGCAAGCTGTTTCCGAGGACGGTGATCTCCTCCGCTTTGAGCTCCACGAGCCCGGTCGCTATGCTCGGGTTCACCGTTTCGGGATCGCGCAGCAGCACGCGACCGCGCACGGAAACCACGCTTTCCTTGGTCAGGCCGCGCAGCTGCTCGTCGCTCACGACCACCTGCGTCACGCCGTAGTGATCCCGCAGATCCAGAAAGGCCACGCCGCCGTGATTCCGCACCGTCATGACCCAGCCCGCGAGCCGTTCCTCCTTGCCGACGTCGGCGGGGCCGATGTCGGCGCAGGTTTTGCTCCTGTATCGGTTTGAAAAGCCCGGAGTTGCGCTCTCGCAGGGCGATGCGCCGCCGAATTCCACATTCTCGATGCCCGTGTGGAGGAATCGCCTGTCGCGCGTGCGGCGCGCTCCTTCCTCCGCCCATCTTTGCCGCAGCGACGTCAAGGTCGTCTGCGGGCGGGCCGGCTGCCGGTCCTCCGCGTCCTCCGCGGCCGCCGGTTCCGCTTCGGCCCGCGCGCCCGCGTCGCCGGCGGGGTTTTCGCACTCGTCCGCATCCCGCGCGGGAGCCGTTTTCGCAGGGGCGGACGCGCCCTTCCCGTCGTCCGCGGCATCCGCCGGGGCGGCGCTTATTCCGAGCTTCTTCCGCAGCGCGTCGCCCGCGGCGCGCGGGTCGGCCCGCCCTTCGAGCGCGCGCATGACTTGCCCGACGAGGAAGCCGAAAGCCTTCTCCTTGCCCGCCGCATAGTCCGCGACGGATTTGGGGTTCTCCGCGACGGCCCGTTCCGCCGCGCGTTCGAGCAGCTCGTCGTCCTCGATGCGCAGCAGATTGCGCGTCCGCACGTATTCCTCCGGATCGGCGTCGCGCCGGAAGATCTCCTCCACGACGCTCTTGCCCACGGTGCGGTTGATCTTTCCGTCCGCGATGAGCCGTATCGCGGCGCCCAACTTCCTGCCGTCCGTCGCGACGGCGTCGGGGTCGGCGCCCGTCTCCTTCACGAGGCGCAGGATGTCTCCGGCCACGATGTTGGCCGCTTCTCTTGCGTGTCCCGAAACGGCGGCGGCTTCCTCAAACAGCAGGGCGATGCGGCGGCTCGCCGTCAGCACGCCCGCCATGCGGGCGGCCATGCCGAATTCGCGCGTGTAGCGCGCGCGCTTTTGCTCCGCGAGCTCGGGCAGCTCCGCGCGCACGGAATCGATCCATTCCGCCGTCACGCGCACGGGTACCAGGTCCGGGTCGGGGAAATAGCGGTAGTCCTGCGCGTTCTCCTTTGAGCGCATCGCGTAATTTTCGCCCTTTTCGTCGTCCCAGCGGCGCGTTTCCTGCACGATTTTGCCGCCGCCCTCGAGCACGGCGATCTGCCGCCGGCGTTCGTATTCTATGGCGCGCCAGATGGCCTTGAAGGAGTTCATGTTCTTCGTTTCCGTCCGCGTGCCGTATTCGGACGCGCCAACGGGGCGCACGGAGAGGTTCACGTCCGCCCGCATGGAGCCTTCCTGCATCCGGCAGTCCGAAACGTCCGTGTACACGAGAATCTCCCGCAGCTTTTCCAGATAGGCCATCACCTCTTCGGCGCT
>JAISMX010000113.1 GCA_031276515.1 Eubacteriales Family XIII. Incertae Sedis bacterium
CGACCGCGATCAGATCATCCATTACCCGATAGATCTCATCCGGCGTTTCGCCCAATCCGACCATTACGCCCGTTTTGCTTAAAATTTGCGGGGCGCGCTCTTTCACATAGCGCAAAACGCGCAAAGATCGCCCGTAATCGGCCTCGGGCCGCACGTTCGCGTAGAGGGAAGGCACCGTTTCGATGTTGTGATTGACGACATCCGGGCCTGCGGCCACAACCATATCCAAATTTTCCTTTAGCCCGCGCATGTCGGGGATCAAGGCCTCCACGGTGGAAGCGGGCGACGTTGCCTTTATCGAACGAATCGTCGCCGCAAAATGCGCGGCGCCGCCATCGGGCAGATCGTCCCTGGTCACAGAGGTGATCACGACGTGTTTAAGCCTTAGCGTCCTCGCGGCTTCGGCCACTTTTTGCGGTTCTTCCGAATCCAAGCGCGCGCCTTTCCCTTTGCGAACCGCGCAAAACCCGCAATTTCTGGTACACACATTGCCGAGAATCAGGAATGTGGCCGTTCTATTTTTGCAGCATTCGCCCATATTGGGGCAAAGGGCCTCCGTGCAAATGGTATTCAATGACAATTTTGACATCAATCGATGCATTTCCATGACGTCTTCACTGTTGTATCTCGATTTGATCCAATCGGGACGCGTGAGCGCGCAGGCCATATTATACCTCCTCGGTGTTCGCCGCGGTCAGCGCGCTGAAAAACTGTGCTTTGTTTTCAAAATTGTCAATTTTAATATTGCCGCAATATTCCGATATACTGATCTTCCTGTCGAAGTCGATCTGTACCTCACGATTTCCTACCTGGGCAAGCAATTCTTCTTTGCCGATGGGAAATCGGATGTTGCCGGCGTCCAAGGCCCGCACGACATTGTGCGCGGCCGCCATATAGTATTTTTTCATAGACTTGACCTCCGTTTCACCGCACCGATTCGTTTCCGTAAGCGCGTACGCTCGCGCCCACGCCCGCAAGATTGGGATGCGACGCGCCGCGATGCCGGCGAGCCCATTGGAAATTATTAGAAGCATATTGTGTGCGCGTGTGATCGACGATCGCGGGATACAGATCCGCTTTGATCATCCACGGCAGACCCATGGGCGCTTCGGTGATGATCGCGCCGTCCGGATTCAGGATCATGCTGCGCCCGAAGTAACTGTAGACTTCATCCAGGCCGACCGCGTTGGACGTGACGACATAACATTGAGTCGTATATGCCATGGCTTTGTTCGTAATCTCCCAAGCCTTGTCCCAAGGCGACATGTCAAAGGATACGCGGACGATAACGTTGGCGCCGCCGTCGGCGGCCGCGCGCCACATCTCGGGATAATCTCCGTCCGCGCAGATGATGGTTGCGATGCGGGCGCCCTTGGGTCCGAGCGTCGTCGGACATTCTCCGCCGGGACAGCTCGTCTCACCCGGAATCCACGGGTTCATTTTAACGTAATGATGAACGATTTCACCCTTGTTGTTGATCATGATGCAGGTATTGGCGCATTTCATGCCGGCGTATTCCCGGAACAGGGGGCAGAAAATCCCCCATACGTCAAGACTTTTGCAGATATCTTTCAATCGGCGGATTTCCGGGCCGTCATAATTGAGTAAGACGTTTTTACAGTCGGGGCCGAATCCTTGCAGAGCGCCTTCCGACGTGACGATGAGATCCACGCCGGGAAAGCCGCCAACGGCTCTGTTCATGAAATCGCAGATCGTCTCCACGTTCGTTTCGACGTCTTCCGTCGTCTGCGCGCTGACGGGCGAAAATTGTACCGATACGACGCTCAGCGCTTCCGTTTCAAAAGGTCCGCTGAGCGCATGCGTGCTTCCGATGTTCATCTCGTTCATACCTCCTTGGCGTTGTGTGGAAATCATACCGTACTTTATCCGGCGCGCTTTCTCGCACGCGCCGATGCGGTCGCGTCCGGCGCAGCGAACCCCGCCGATGCAACATTTTGCGAATTTTGTCACATCGACCTACTGTATACGGGATTATGGTTATAATACTTGATTCTCGCGAAGTTGTAAAGGTTTTTAATTTGCGCTTTCGTGAATTTTCGCATAAAAATACAAAAATGCGAAATGGCGGCGGATCGCTTTACAATTCACGCAAAAGTAATATAATGAAACTATCGGCACCCGAAACGCTCTCGTCTCGCGAAGCCCGCATTTTTGGCGTCGCGCGCGGACGAGGTATTGCGCCGGCAGCGTCAACTGCCGGAAAGAAAGGAGAACGCACCATGATTTTGGACGCCATCGAAGCCATACGCACCCGCTATTCCTGCCGGGCGTTTACCGACAAACTGCCGCCGGACAAGGATTTGGACACGATCGCGAAAGCCGCCGTCGCGTCGCCGAGCGGCATGAACCGCCAGCTTTGGAGGGTGGTGGTCGTGAAAAACAAAGAACTCATCGCCGATTTGGAAGCGGAAGGCATGAAACAGCTTGCGGCGCTTCCGGACAAGGGCGCGTACGAACGCATTTTGTCGCGGGGAGGCAAGCTGTTCTACAACGCTCCCTGCATGATGGTCGTCCCAATCGGCAAAGCGACGCGCGACGGAATGGAAATTTTGGATTGCGGCATCGTCGTCGAGAACATCGCGATCGCGGCCACTTCGCTGGGAATCAACAGCCTGATTTGCGGATTCGCCGCCCTCTCCTTCGCCGGAGAAAAGAATGCGGAATTCAAGAAGCGTCTCGACTTTCCCGAAGGATACGACATCGGTCTCGCGGTGCTCTTGGGCTATGCCGAAAATCCGGGCGGCAGCCCGCATGAGCCGGATTTGAGCAAGATTATTTGGATCGAGTGATCGAGCGATATCGAAGCGCGATGTCCGCCGAGCTTTCGCGTCTGCGATCCGGCGGCGCGCTCCGCTGTCAGGAACCCGTCCGATCTCCTTTCGTTTCCCCGCCCACGCCGAGGGTGATCACCCGCAGAGGTGTGGGCTTGCCCGCGTTTTTCAGCGCGGCGCCCGCGGCTTGCTCTATGCCCCCGCAACAGGGGACCTCCATGCGCGCGACGGTCAGCGACTTTATGTCGTTGTCGGCGAGTATTTCTCCGAGTTTCACGGAGTAATCCACGCCGTCGAGCTTGGGACAGCCGATCAGCGTGATCTTGCCGCGCATAAGCTCGGCGTGGAAATCCGCTTTCGCGTAGGCGGCGCAGGAGGCGGCGACAAGCAAATTCGCCCCGTCAAAATACGGCGCGTTCACGGGTGCGAGCTTGATCTGCACGGGCCACTGCCTGAGTTCGCTCTCCGGCGGCGCAAAATCGCCGGGCGCGCTCTGCGGATTCCGTGCGACGCCGTGCGTCTCCCGTCCCGATCCGGCGCTTCTCGGCGCCGCGTGTGGGCGCGCCGCGCGCAATTGATTCGCTTTGACTTCCTCCGCGTTATAGGCCGCGGCCTCGCGCTGCGTGAACCGAATCGCTCCGGTCGGGCAGGCCGGCAGACAATCGCCCAGTCCGTCGCAATAATCGTCGCGCAGGAGCTTTGCCTTGCCGCCGACGATTCCGATGGCGCCCTCGTGGCACGCGCTCGCGCACAGCCCGCAGCCATCGCATTTCTCCTCGTCGATTTCGATGATTTTCCGTATAAGCGGCATAACTTTGTCCTCCCCGTATAAATCGGTGCGCGTGTGGCGTGAAATACAATCCAAGTATAGCATATTTCCGCGCGCCTGTCTGTGTTTATGAGGGCGAAGTCGGCGAAAAACGCGCGAAGGTGCGATTCGGAAGTCTGCGGGCCTATCGAGACATCCACAGGCCGCCTTGCGCGGTGCGGGCATCGGCCAAAAACTTTGGATTCAAGAACGTGATCAAGAGCACTCCGCTTTATGTCTCGTCCATCGGCCAATCCAAGGCGCGTATTCCGCGGAAGGACGCGGAACGGAAAACCGACTGTCAAAAAGTGTGCTTTTTGACAGTCGGTTTATGAAAACAATTATAATACTATACCTGTCAACATTCAATATATTTTGCAAGAATCTTAATAAAATTTACAAAGTTGTTCATGATTTTCACGTTTTTTGCGATCCCAAACCCTTTCGAGCGGCCGGAGCGAAGTCCTTGGACGCGCTATCAAAAAGCACACATTGTGATAGTTGAGACTGTTATTCAAATCGTCGTTTTATGACGAGACGGCAAACAATATTCACAGTTTTAGGAGGAACCCCAAAATGAACAGCAAAAAAAATGCCCTCTCGCTACTCATCGCGCTCATGCTTGTCGTGAGCTTATCGCCGTCCGTGTTCGCGGGATCAAGTCAAAAATTCCCCGAGACCGCCACTGTCGGCGAGAACTTTCTCATTGCCACGGCATACGACCACGCTTACGCGATCAAAGACGAGGTTCTGTGGGCTTGGGGAAACGAATACGGCGGTGTGGACGGAGATGGATATACCGTTTATAAAAAACGCGTCGCTCCGGAACCGATTATGACATCCGCGGCAGGCGTGCGCATCGGAGGCAATGACGTCACCTTTGTCGTAAAAACGGACGGAAGTCTGTGGTCTTGGGGATATCAATTAAACGGAGGACTTCTCGGGGACAACCGTGAAGGCAATACCCCTCGATATGGGCAGTATGCGACATACTATTATCGTTTGGAACCCGCGAAAATCATGGACGACGTGAGCGCTGTCTGCGCGGAGATTGAGCGTTATTTTGCTTTTGCGATCCAAAAGGACGGCTCACTGTGGGGATGGGGCGCGAACGAATCCTATCAGCTCGGGGACGGCACGCAGGAAGAACGTTTTCGTCCCGTCAAGATTATGGACGACATTCGCTCCGTTCGGATCGCGAATGACGACGATGATGTGTTGGTGTACGCAATCAAAACCGATGCTTCCCTGTGGAAATGGGGTACGGATTACGATGAAACGGGTGCATTGCAAGCGGAATTAAAAATGCCCACGCAGGTAACGGAAAACGCGGATGAGATCATCGCCGGCTTCAAAAACCCCTGGCTTGACGACGACGGCACCTATCATTTTGCGCGCTACGGCGGCGACGAAACAATTGACGACGTGGCTGAGATAACGGATTCCGGTTACGGCGATTACCTGATACGGAAAACGGACAGCTCGATTTGGCACAAGGGATTCAACGGTGGCAATTCCAAATATCCCGGATACGGGGAGATCCTGTTGGAAGAGGATCCCACAGCCGCGTACCATCTCATTACCTTTGACCTGAGCGGAGGATCCATAGATTTTTACGGCGATGAATATGACGACACGACGAACAGGGACGGACAACTGATTGGCTTGCCGAATCCTCACAAGTGGGGTCCCTATGCCTTCGAAGGTTGGTTCACCGAACTTGACGGGGGCGACCCTGTTACCATTGATACCGTGTTTGACTCAGACGCCACGGTTTACGCCCATTGGGGTCCCTACGTGCCGGTGACGGACATCACCGGTGTGCCTACGGATATTGTGGCCGGAACGGAGTTGATTCTCGGCAATATCGCCATTGTGACGGAACCCGCCAATGCTACTTCGAAGAGTTTCCCATCATGGTCTGTCGTCGATCCGGGAAACACAGGCGCGACAATCTCGTACACAACTGCGACCGGTTTTTGGGCAACAGTATTCTCAGCGCCAAAAGCGGGAACGGCAGTGATTCAAGCGACTGTTCAGCACGGATTGGAATACGGTAAAAGCTATTCGAAACAGTTCACCATCACGGTGAAATCATCGTCCGATTCGGCGGAAAAACCAAGCGGCGCGGGTGGCGGCGGAGGCATCCCGGCGGCGCAGACCGTCACGTCCGCCGGCGGCTCCGTGGCCGTGAGCCACACCCTTTCCGGCGGCAACGCGACGCTCTCCCTGCCCGACGGCAAGGTGGACGAGGTCATCGCCAAGAGCGAGGACGCGGCGGTGTTCGATCTGTCGAAAATATCCGGC
>JAISMX010000135.1 GCA_031276515.1 Eubacteriales Family XIII. Incertae Sedis bacterium
GGCTACAGCTCCTACGGCAATCAGGTGGGTCTGGCCACGGGGCAGGTCGTCGAGATATACGACGAGGGCTACGTCGCGAAGCGGCTCGAGATCGGCGCGGTCATCGGCGCCGCGCCCGCCGCGCACGTCCGGCGCGAAGTTCCCGCGCCGGGCGACGCGATCCTGCTCGTCGGGGGCAGGACGGGGCGCGACGGCTGCGGCGGCGCGACGGGTTCCTCGAAGGAGCACACGGCGGAATCGCTCACGGCCTGCGGCGCGGAGGTTCAGAAGGGCAACCCGCCCATAGAGCGCGACCTCCAGCGGCTGTTCCGCCGCGCGGAGGCGGCTTCGCTCATCAAGCGCTGCAACGATTTCGGCGCGGGCGGCGTGTCCGTGGCCATCGGCGAACTCGCGGGCGGCATCGACGTAAACCTGGATTTGATTCCAAAAAAATACGAAGGCCTGGACGGCGTCGAACTCGCCATCTCGGAATCGCAGGAGCGCATGGCGGTCATGGTTTCCGCGGAGGACGCGGCGCGCTTCGTCGCGCTCGCCGAGGAGGAAAACCTCGAAGCCGCCGCCGTCGCGCGCGTGACGGACACGGGGCGCTTCCGCATGTATTGGCGCGGCGACGCGATACTCGATTTGAGCCGCGATTTTCTCGACAGCGAGGGCGTGCGGCAGAGAGCCCGCGTGTTCGTCGCGGATCGCGATTTCGCCTCGGGTTTCGCGGCGGACGAAGCGCGCGATCTCGCGGAAAGTCTCTCCGACCTGAACTGCTGCGGACAGCGGGGCCTGACGGAATGCTTCGACGGCACGATCGGCGCGGGAACGGTGCTGATGCCGCTCGGGGGCCTGTGGCAGGCGACGCCCGCCCTCGGCATGGCGGCGAAGCTGCCGCTGTATTCTGGCGAAACCTCCGCGACGACGCTGATGGCCTTCGGCTTCGACCCGAAGCTTTCCTCGGCGAGCCCCTTTCACGGCGCGCTGTACGCCGTCGTGGATTCCGTCACGAAGATCGTCGCGATGGGCGGCGACAGGCGCTCCATCAGATTGACATTTCAGGAATATTTTGAAAAGCTCGGCCGCGATCCGGCGCGCTGGGCGAAGCCCTTTTCCGCGCTGCTCGGCGCGCTCGAAGCGCAGCTCGCGCTCGAAATACCCGCGATCGGCGGCAAGGACAGCATGTCGGGGAGTTTTTTGAATCTGGACGTGCCGCCGACGCTCGTTTCCTTTGCCGTGAACGTGACGCGCGCGGAACGGGTGCTGTCGCCGGAATTCAAGAAGCCGGGCAGCCGGCTCCTCTTCGTCGACGCGGAGCGGGACGAGGGCGGGATGATCGACTTCGCGCGCTACAAGCGCAATATGGACGGGGTGACGGCGCTGATCGAGCGGGGAAAGGTCCTGTCCGCCGCCGTGTCCGGCCAAGGCGGCGTGTTCGTCGCCGTCGTGAAGATGGCGGCGGGCAATCGCATCGGCGCTTTCCTGGAAAACCTCACGGAGGAGGAGCTTCGCGCGCCGCGCTACGGCGCGCTGCTGCTCGAGATCGACGCGGCGGAGGACGCGGACGCGCTGCTTCGCGGCGCCGGCGTGCGCTGCAAGGCCATAGGCGAAACGACGGCGCGCGAGGAGATTTCCGTTGCCCCGGCGGCGGCCGGGGCGGCTTGGGGCGGCGTCCGCCGCCCCGCGTTTCGCATGGAGTTGGACGAACTGATCGCCGCATGGGAGCGCCCGCTCGCGAACGTGTTCCCCATCGAGGCCGCCGGCCGGAGCGCCGGAACTTGCGAGGCGGTCACGTATGCGCGCCGCTCCGATGTTCGGCCCGCCGTCCGCGTCGCGAAGCCGCGCGTGCTGATCCCCGTCTTCCCCGGCACGAACTGCGAGTCGGATTCGAGGCGGGCCTTTGAGAAGGCGGGCGCGCGCGTCGAGCTTTGCGTCCTGCGAAACCGCACGCCGGAGGCGCTCGAGACGTCCATGCGCGCGCTCGCGCGCGGGATACGGGAAAGCCAAATCGTCATGATACCGGGCGGCTTCAGCGGCGGCGACGAGCCCGACGGCTCGGCCAAGTTCATAGCGGCGGTGTTCAGAAATCCCGCCGTGCGGGAGGCCGTTGCGGAACTTATGGAACTGCGCGACGGTCTTATACTGGGAATATGCAACGGCTTCCAGGCCCTCGTCAAGTTGGGGCTGCTGCCCTTCGGCGAAATCCGCGACGGCGCGGAGGACGGCCCGACGCTCGCCCACAACGCCATAGGCCGGCACATGTCGCGCCTCGTGCGGACGCGGGTGGCTTCGACGCTCTCCCCTTGGCTGGCCGGCGCGTCCGTCGGCGACGTGCACACCGTGCCGGTTTCGCACGGCGAAGGACGCTTCACGGCGTCCGAAGCGCTGCTGCGCGCGATGGCGGAGGACGGCCGGATCGCCACGCAGTACGTGGATCTCGCGGGCCGGGTCACGAGCGACATTCGCTTCAATCCCAACGATTCCGCCATGGCCATCGAGGGCATATCCTCGCCGGACGGCAGAATACTCGGCAAGATGGCGCATTCGGAGCGCGTCGGGCCGCAGCTTTACAAGAACGTGCCGGGCGATTATGAGCAGGGGATATTCGCGTCCGGCGTGGCGTATTTCGGCTGAAATCCGGCGGAAGCCTCCGCCGGCGGCATTGCGGGCGCGCCCGGAACGCGCGCGGAGAGAGAAAGGAGACGGGCATGAAAGCGGCCATCGTAATGGGCAGCAAGTCCGATTACCCCGTCGTGGAGCGGACGGAGAAGATATTGAAGGATTTCGGCGTCGCGCATGAAACGCGCGTCATATCCGCGCACAGAACGCCGCGCGCGGCCGAGGAATTCGCATCGCGCGCCGAGGAGCGCGGCATCGAGGTGATCGTCGCGGCGGCGGGCAAGGCGGCGCACCTGGCCGGCGTTCTGGCCGCGCACACGGCCCTGCCCGTGATCGGCCTGCCCATCAAGTCGTCCACCCTAAACGGGTTGGATTCCCTGCTCTCCACCGTGCAGATGCCAAAGGGCGTGCCGGTCGCGACCGTCGCGATAGACGGAGCGGAAAACGCGGGGCTGCTCGCCGTGCAGATATTGTCGGTCAAGTACGAAGAACTGCGGCGGCGCGTGAAGGCGCACAAGGACGCGCTGGCGAAGGAGGTCGAAGCGGCCGACGCGGCGTTCAACCGCCGGACGAGCGAAGCATAACGGATTAAAAATAGCAATCAAACCACTCAAACGCCGGAGGTCGAAGAATATGGAGAAAAGAGAACAGCTCTACGAAGGCAAAGCCAAAAAGGTATTCAAAACGGACGATCCCGAGCTGCTGATCGTTTCGTACAAGGACGACGCGACCGCCTTCAACGGCCAAAAAAAAGGGCGGATCGCGGACAAGGGCGTCGTGAACAACATCATGTCGAACATCTTGTTCGGGATTTTGGAGGACGCCGGCGTGCCGACGCACCTCGTCAAACAGCTTTCGGACAGAGAAACCCTCGTGAAGCGGGTGCGCATATTGCCGCTCGAGGTCATCATTCGCAACGTGGCGGCCGGATCCTTTTCCAAGCGCTACGGCGTGGAGGAGGGGAGCCCGCTGGCGCGCACGGTACTGGAATTTTCTTACAAAAATGACGCGCTCGGCGACCCGCTGATCAACGACGACCACATCCTGGCTCTCGAATTGGCCTCGGAGGCGGATCTCGCGCGGGTGCGAGATCATGCCTTCAAGGTAAACGAGGTCATGAAGGGATTCTTCCGCGCGCGCGGCTTGAAGCTGATCGATTTCAAGATCGAGTTCGGCGTCGATTCCAAGGGAACGATCCTGCTGGCCGACGAGATTTCGCCGGACACCTGCCGGCTCTGGGACGTCGAGACGAACGAGAAGATGGACAAGGACAGATTCCGCCGCGACCTTGGCAAGGTCGAGGAAACCTACAGGGCGGTGTTGGATCGCGTGAAAGGATAGAGATGGGCAAGCTCACCTACAGGGACGCGGGCGTGGACACGAAGGAGGGCGAGCGGGCCGTTTCCCTGATGAAGGAACACGTGAAAAAGACCTTCGGCCCGCAGGTGCTCGCGGGGCTCGGGGGCTTCGGCGGTCTGTACAAGCCGGATTTGGCCGGTCTCACGGAGCCCGTGCTCGTCGCGGGCGCGGACGGCGTCGGCACGAAGCTGAAGCTCGCCTTTATGCTGGATAAGCACGACACGGTCGGCCTGGACTGCGTTGCGATGTGCGTCAACGACGTCCTGTGTCAGGGCGCGACGCCGCTGTTCTTTCTGGATTACATCGCGACGGGCCGCGTCAGGGCCGAGAAGATCGCGGAGATCGTCAAGGGCGTCGCGGA
>JAISMX010000025.1 GCA_031276515.1 Eubacteriales Family XIII. Incertae Sedis bacterium
CGTTCAGAACGCTCGCGCCGGGTACGGCGTGGCGGCTCGTCGGCGCGGTGGGTGTGCTGGCTTCGACCGTCATCCTGTTCTACTACCCGGTCGTGGCCGGCTGGTCGATCGGCTATGTGTTTGAGAGCGTGTTCAACTGGAATGCCGTCATCGCCGACAGCGCCGCCGCGTTCGATGCCTTTTCGTCCGGCGGCAAGGCTTTGCTGTTCTCCGGATTCGCGTTGCTTCTGACCGCATTCATCCTGATCGGCGGCGTTTCGGCCGGCATAGAGCGCTGGAACAAGATCTTGATGCCGCTTCTCGGCGGCATATTGGTCGTGCTGGTGCAGCGTTCCGTCACGCTGCCGGGCGCCCTCGCGGGCGTGCGCTTCCTGTTCTTCCCGGATTTTTCCATGTTGGGGATCACGGGAGTCTTGGACGCGCTCGGGCATTCCTTCTACTCGCTGAGTCTCGGCATGGGCATCATGATCACCTACGCGAGCTACATGAAGAAGGACGCGGATCTGGCGAGCGCGACCGCGTCCATCATCACCATGGACACGCTGATCGCCCTGCTGGCGGGCCTCGCCATTTTCCCGACCGTGTTCGCCCTCGGCTTCGATCCGGGGCAGGGCGCGGGCCTCGCCTTCGTCACGCTGCCCGGCGCCTTCGCGAAGATGCCGGCGGGCCAAGTGTTCTCCGCGCTTTTCTTCCTGCTGTTGTTCATCGCCGCGCTCACCTCGATCATGAGCCTGATGCAGGTGCCGCTCGCGTTTCTGGAGGATGAGTTGAAGCTCTCGAAGCGCAAGGGCCTTGTGATCGTCTGCGCCGTCGTGGCGCTCTTCGGGACGCCGGCCGCGCTCTCCTTCGGGCCGCTCGCGAACTTCCGGATACTGGGGCTTGACTATTTCAGCTTTCTGGACAAATTCGCGAACGACATCCTGCTGCCGATCACGGGCTTGCTCGGTACGCTGTTCGTCGTTTTTCGCATGGGGACGGCGGTCTCGAAGGAGGAATTCGTGGCGGGCGCCAAGCGTCCCGCGGGTTTTCTCGCGCGGATCTACCCCATCGCCGTGAAGTACATCGCGCCCGCGGCCATCGCGCTCATCCTGCTGAACGCGGTCGGGCTGTTCCGGCTGTGAGAAATGCGCCGCCGGCCCGGCGCCGCTCGTTATTTCATGCGGTTTATATTTGAGAGAGTGAAAGCGCGCCGGCGACGGCGCTCCTGACTTGCGTTTTTGGCAACAATTGTTCGGATATTGGGAATTCTCGACCGATCCTTCCATTGCTCGCTATAATGGTAATGGAGGATACGAATTTGGGAACTTTCGGCGACAGAATTCGCACGTTGAGAATAAAGAAGGGCTTGAATCAAAAGGAACTTGCCGAGCGCATTGACATGCAAGAATCCACGATATCGCGCTACGAAAACGACAGGCGCTCGTACCAATGGGACGGTTTGGTCAAGCTGGCGGACGCGCTGGACACGAGCGTCGATTACCTGCTCGGCAGAACGAACATCAGCACGCCCATCGGTCGTCTCGTGTCCGACGGAAAGTCTTCGGATGGCGCGCCGCCATTTCTTGAAGCCTATTCCGACTTGCCATCGGACGATCAAAGCCTTGTGATGGAAAGGATTTGGACGCTTTACGATCTCCGCAAAAAAGAGAAGGCAAAAACCGCGCGCGCCCTGCGCACGCTCAAACGGCGCAAAGACGATCTCTAAGTTTCAGCAATTCCGGCGACGACGCGCCGCCGACGCGCCCGGCGCCGAAAATCCGGCGACGCCGGAACGCTTTCCGGAGCCGTTCGGTCCGGCAAAAAACAAAAATCCGCGAGGCGGCACATCGAGCCTCAAAGTAAAGAGACGAAAGCGTTTAAACGCTTTGGGAAGGAGGTCTTTGTTGGCATTAAACTATGTTTTGCTGGTCTTTATGGGAATTATTTCTATAACCGGCATCCGGGGAATGGTCAAGGGAGACGGGGGTACGACGAGCTCTTTTCGCACCATAGGGGCCGCTATTGTATTTATCCTCGTGCTAATCGCCACGCTGACCGGCACGGATTACATCACATTCCAGAGTATGATAGAGTCCAGGTTTGGCGGCAGATGAATGACAAAAAATATCGCGCCTACCGCCGTGCGAGCGCGGCGAGTTCCGTTTTGCGCGAGAGCAGCTCGCCCTTGCCCGCGCTGATGTCCGCGACCAACGCCGCGAGCGCGTCCGCGTTCTCCGAGGGACTCGCCAGCGTCACGACCACCGCCGCGCCGAAGACCGTGTCCTCGATTTGAAACAGGTCGCCCCGGCGCGCGAGGTTTTGCAGTTTTCCAAGAAGGCCGTAGTCGATGCGGTAGGTGAGCAGCGCTCGCTCGCCGACGTCGCAGACGCCGGCCGCCTCCAACGTCAGCCGCGCCGCGCCCGCGTAGGCCCGCGACAGACCGCCCGTACCCAGCTTGACGCCGCCGAAGTAGCGCGTCACCATCAGCGCCACGTTCGTAAGGCCTTCCGCGACAAGCAGCCGCAGGATCGGCGCTCCGGACGTACCCTGCGGCTCGCCGTCGTCCGAAGCCCACTGCAATTCGCCCTTCTCGCCCAGCACGAGCGCCGGGACATTGTGCGTGGCGGCGCGGTGAAGCGCCCTGCGCGCCGCGAAGAACGCGTCCGCCTCCGCGCGGCCTTGCACGGGCCGCACGCAGCCGATGAAGCGCGATTTCTCGATGACCAGCTCGCTTTCGGCCTCGCCGGCCGCTGTCGCGTACAGAATCACGCGTCCCCGCCGCGCAGGGCGTAGGGTGCGAGCCGCCGGCGATCGGCTTCCCGCAGCTTCGTGACCACGAGCGTCCCCTCCTCCGTGTACGCGCGCTCCGAAACGGGCGTCTTTTCGCTGAGGTAGGAAACGATGTCTCCCCTGTCGTAGGGGATCAGCAGGCGCACGGATTGCAAATCTTGAAATATCGCCGATTCCATGGCCGCAAGCAGCTCGTCCATGTTGTCGCCGCGCGTGGCGGATACCGCCGGGACGCCGGGCGGAACGCGAAGGGCGCGCGCGGAATCATCGAGCAGGTCGGCCTTGTTGTACACGGTGATCGTGTCGTTGCCCGAAGCGCCCAGCTCCGCGAGCACCTCCGAGACGACGTCGATCTGAAAATCGCAGTCGGCGCGGGAAGCGTCCACCACGTGGACGAGGAGATCCGCCTCCGCAACCTCCTCCAACGTGGCGCGAAAGGCCTTCACGAGCGAATGCGGCAGCTTGCTCACAAAGCCCACCGTATCGACGAGTATGAATTCCTTGTTGTCGTTCATGCGAATCCTGCGCCTGTAGGTGTCGAGCGTCGCGAAGAGCATGTCCTTTTCGAGAACCGCCTTGTCCCCGTTTTCGGTCGCGCGCAGGATGCGGTTCATGACGGCGGATTTGCCCGCGTTCGTATAACCGACGAGCGCCACAAGCGGCAGGTCGCTCTTCTTGCGCCGCGCGCGCTGCACCTGCCTGTGCGCCGCCGCCTCCGCGAGCTCCTTCTTGATTTCGTCCACGCGGCTTTGGATGTGCCGCCGGTCCGTTTCCAGCTTCTTTTCGCCCGGCCCCCGCGTGCCGATGCCGGCGCCCTGCGAGGACAGCGCCTTGCCGAAGCCCGTGAGCCGCGGCAAACGATAGCGAAGCTGCGCCAGCTCCACCTGCAGCTTGCCCTCCTTGGAACCGGCGCGCGCGGCGAATATGTCCAGTATCAGGATGGTGCGGTCGATGACGCGCAGACCGAGACGATCCTCAAGATTGCGCAGCTGTATGCCGGAGAGTTCGTCGTTGCAGATGACGGTATCGGCCTCCATGGCGGCGCAGAGCTCCGCGAGCTCCTCCAGCTTGCCCTTTCCGATGTACGTCCTGCGGTCGGGCGTCGCCCTGACCTGCGGCAGGATGCCGGCGACCTCCGCGCCGGCCGCCTCGGCGAGGGCCGCGAGCTCGTCCATCGAGCGCGCGCCGCCGTCCCGCTCCTCCTCGATTCCCACGAGAATCGCCCTGCAAAATTCCGCCGCGATCACGGCATTGTCTTCGGTAAAACGCATATTGTCAATAATTATTTACTTTATCCAATTCTTCCGTGAATCTCTCGTTCAGTATGCGGATGTGCGTTCCCTTCATGCCGAGAGAGCGGGATTCGATGATGCCGGCGCTTTCCAGCTTTCGCAGGGCATTCACGATGACGGAGCGCGTGATGCCGGAGCGGTCGGCGATCTTGCTGGCGACGAGCAGACCCTCCGTTCCCGACAGCTCCGCGAAGATGCGCTGCACCGCTTCCACCTCCGAATAGGAGAGCGTGCCGATGGCCATGCGCACCACGCTGCGCTTGTGTTCCTCGGCCTCCTTCTCTATGGTTTCGAGCCGGCGGATTTCAAGGCCCACAACCGCCGCGCCGTATTCGCCGAGTATGAGGTCCTCATCGTTGAATTCGGGCTGGTAACGCGCCAATATCAGCGTTCCCTGCCTTTCGCCGCCCCCCAAGATGGGAATGATGGTATGCAGTTTGTCATAGGTGTCGTAATTGTACTTGAATATTTTCAGAGACTCCTCCGCCGTCATGTTGCTTTCCGTTTTTACGACCTTCAACAATGCCTCGTTGTATTCGTTCGGGAATTTCTCCTTGCCCGTTTCGGGGTCCGGAATCGCCGCGCTGTCGGATTTGATCTTGTAATGAACGCCTATCATCTTTCCGCGCAGATTCGCGATGTACACGTTCGCGTCCATCAGATCGCTCAAAATGCCGCAGAGCTCGTCAAACGAGAGCGCGCCGGAAGTGCTTTCCTGCAAAACCCAATTCATTTTGCGAACCTTATCCAAAATACTCTTTTCCAATTTAAGCGACCTCCCCAAGGCCTTGTTTCCCGTCGGAACGCGCAAAAGCGATTCCCGCCGAGCCATGAGCGCGAGAAAATAATTGAATCAGCGGAGTCATGTATTCATTATATAATATTTTTATTGTTTGTAAATACAAAATTGACGGATACTTACAATATAAATTTGTCGATATCGTCCGCGTGTATGCGATCGGCGAATTTTTCCTTCACGTACTCCGCGTCGATCACCAACTCCGTTTCCTCAATGTCGGGGAGGTTGAAAGAGATGTCCTCGAGCAGCTTTTCCATGACCGTGTGCAGACGCCGGGCGCCGATGTTTTCGGTCTGCTCGTTCGTCAGCGTCGCGATCGTCGCGATTTCGTCCACGGCGTCGTCCGTGAACACCACCTTGATGCCCTCGGTTTCGAGCAACATCCTGTGTTGCTTCAGGAGGGCGTTCTCGGGAACGGTGAGAATCTGCACGAAAGCTTCCTTCGTCAGGTTTTCGAGCTCCACGCGTATCGGGAAGCGCCCCTGCAGCTCCGGTATGAGATCCGTGGGCTTCGCGATGTGAAACGCGCCCGCGCCGATGAACAGGATGTGGTCCGTCTTGACGGGGCCGTACTTCGTGTTGATCACGCTGCCCTCGACGATCGGCAGTATGTCCCGCTGCACACCCTCCCGCGAAACGTCGGCGCCCGAGCGGTAGCCGCCGCCGGAGGCGATCTTGTCGATCTCGTCGATGAAGATGATGCCGTTCTGCTCGGCGTTTTCGAGGGCCTCCGAGGTGACCTGATCCATGTCGATGAGGTTCTGCGCCTCCTGCTCCCTGAGGATCTTCCGCGCGTCCTTCACGCGGACCTTCTTCTTTTTCTTCTTCTGCGGCATCATTTCGCCGAAGATGTTGCCTATGGCGATGCTCATGCCCTCGTTGCCGAGGTCGAGGTGGCTGCTCTTGGGCGCCTCCGTGACCTCTATCTCGATGAACTGCTCTTCGAGCAGACCGTCCCGCAGCTGCTGCCGCACCTGCTCGCGCGCGAGCTCGGTTTCGGACTCCGGCAGCTCGTTTCGGCTGTCGCTCGGCTCCGGCTTGCTCTGCTGCTGGTAAGCGCCCAGAATGAAGTCGAAGGGTCCGCGGACGTTGCCCTGCTGCTGCGAGGACTTCTTCTTGCCCGGGATGATGGCCTCGATGATCTTCTCCTCCGCGATCTCGTCGGCGATGTTGTACTTCTCCTGAAGCCTGTTCTGCTTTGTGACGCGGATCGACGCCTCCACGAGGTCGCGCACCATGGAATCCACGTCGCGTCCCACGTAGCCGACCTCCGTGAACTTGGTCGCCTCCACCTTCACGAAGGGCGCGTCCATGAGCCGCGCGAGCCGCCGCGCGATTTCGGTCTTGCCGACGCCGGTGGGCCCCATCATCAGGATGTTCTTGGGCGTGATTTCCTCCCGCATCTCCTCGGGGAGCAGACTCCGCCTGTATCGGTTCCGAAGCGCGACCGCCACGGACTTCTTGGCCTGATCCTGGCCGATGATATATTTGTCGAGCTCCCGGACGATCTCCTTCGGCGTCATCGCGTTAAAATTGTTCGCCATGGCTTCCCCTCTTTTATCCATCAAAGCTTCTCTACGGAAATACTGTCATTTGTGTACACGCAGATCGCCGCCGCTATGGACAAAGCCTCGCGCACGATCTCCTCCGCGCCCATGTCCGTGTGCTTGTACAGCGCGTTGGCCGCGGCGTGGGCAAAATT
>JAISMX010000026.1 GCA_031276515.1 Eubacteriales Family XIII. Incertae Sedis bacterium
AAGAACACGACGCTGGACACCTCCACGCTGGATCCGAATTCCGACGACAAGGGCCTGAAGCAGACGCGGCCGGCCTTCGGCGGCAACCTCATGGCCACGATCGTCTGCCCGCGCACGCGCCCGCAGATGGCGACGGTGCGCCCGGGCGTCATGACGCGGCGCGAGCGCGTCCCCGGCGCGAAGGGCGAGATCATCAACGTGAGCCCGTCGCTGGCCGAGAGCGACATCAGAACCAAGGTCGTCGAGATCGTAAAGTCCGCGAAGGAGATCGTGTCGCTGACGGACGCCGACATCATCTGCTCCGGCGGACGCGGACTCGGCGATCCCTCGGGCTTCAATCTGATCCGGAAATTCGCGGATAAAGTGGGAGGCGTTGTGGGCTCCTCGCGCGCGGCCGTGGACGCGGGCTGGATAGACCACTCGCATCAGGTGGGGCAGACGGGTACGACCGTCAAGCCCAAGATCTATTTCGCCTGCGGCATCTCGGGCGCGATACAGCATCTGGCGGGAATGCAGACCTCGGACATCATCGTCGCCATCAACAAGGACCCGGACGCTCCGATCTTCGAGGTGGCCGACTACGGCATAGTCGGCGATCTGTACAAGGTGATTCCGCAGATCATAGAGGAGTGGGACAAGGCGGACGATCTCTACGAGGCGACGCTGCGCTGACGCCGGATCGATTCCGCGCGGCCGCGCGGCCGGCCGTGCCGACACGGAGAATGAAGAAGCCCCCGCGAAAGGCGACGCGCCTTTCGCGGGGGCTTCTCTTCCGAGCGAAGGGTGCGTGGTGACGTTTCGACACGCCAATCGCTCACTGCGCAAGGGTACAAAACAATGCTGTTCGCCGGACCGCTTGGGACGGATTGCCCTCCATTGCCTTCCCGGCCTCTCGGCCTCGGCGGAGCAAAAATCATTGACAGCCTCAAAAACATGGTATATGCTTAAAGCATCTCGAAACAAAAATTTCCCGGGCGGCGTATCTTGTTTTTTGCGCCGGTTCTGCACGTCGCCACAATCCCCCATCCATTGGAGAGGAGGATATCGAAGTATCGATCGACGTGGGATTTCAATGCCCGGCTATCGCGAATTGACGGCTTTGGGGGAGGCCGTCGGTTCGGTCGTCCGTCGCGGCGCGCTCTCGGCGCCCAACGCTTCGGTCGGCGCCAAAATTGAAAACATTCAAATTGGTGTATTATTAGGGATTTTTGAAGGGAGGATAGGAATATGGGCAGGAAGATACCCATGAACCAGGTCGCCATCGTCATGGTCGTAACGATTCTGCTGTTCTGCTACGCGCTCAATATTTTTCACAAGATCTTCTTCAACGGACAAGAAACGTCGCCGCTTTACTGCGGCTACGGCGAATTGCACATCCCGCTGATCCTTGCGGCCGCGGTCGCCGCGATCGTCGCGGTTCTCAACGGCTATAGATGGAAATTTCTTGAAAATGGCATCATCGCGGGCATATCGCGGGCCATGCAGGCCTGTCTCATTCTCATGGTCGTCGGTATGCTGATCGGCTCGTGGATCGCCGCGGGCATCGTTCCCGCCATGATCTACTATGGCTTGATGATACTGAACCCCGCCATCTTTCTGGTGTCCAGCTGCATCATCTGCTCCATCGTTTCGCTGTCGACGGGTTCTTCGTGGACGACCGCCGGCACGATAGGCATCGCTCTGGTGGGCATCGGCATGGGCCTCGGCCTGAACCCGGCCATGGTCGCGGGTTCCATCGTGTCGGGCGCCTATTTCGGCGACAAGATGTCGCCGCTGTCGGATACGACGAACATGGCGCCGGCGGTCGCGGGCTCGAACCTCTTCGAGCACATACGCCACATGATATGGACCGTCACGCCC
This sequence comes from Eubacteriales Family XIII. Incertae Sedis bacterium, assembly GCA_031276515.1. Classification (GTDB taxonomy): domain Bacteria; phylum Bacillota; class Clostridia; order Peptostreptococcales; family Anaerovoracaceae; genus JAITLA01. The sequence continues at coordinate 1,861 of JAISMX010000026.1, forward strand.
TCGCTCGTCATCGCGCTCGTGATCTACGCCGTCATGGGCATAGGCAGGATGGGCGCCGACATGGACATGTCCGCCGTCGCGGAGCTTCAAGCCGCGCTCGCGGCGTCGTTCAACATCAGCCCGCTGCTGCTCATCCCGCCCGTGCTGGTCATCGTGATGGTCGCGCTCAAGGCGCCCGCGATCCCCGGCATGCTGGGCGGCGCCATCCTCGGCGTCATCATGGGGATGATCTTCCAGGGCGTTCCGCTTTCGGATTGGTTCGGCCTCTTGCATTACGGCTACGAATCGGCGACGGGCAACGCGGACATCGACGCGCTTTTAACAAGAGGTGGAATGAATTCCATGATGTGGACGGTCAATCTCATCATATGCGCGATGATGTTCGGCGGCATCATGGATTCCTCGGGCATGCTGGCGACCTTGGCCGAAGCCATGCTGAAGCTCGCGAAGAACGTGGGCGCCCTCGTCACGGTCACCGTGGTTTCCTGCATTCTCATGAACGTCATAGCCTCCGACCAGTATCTGTCGATCATCCTCACGGGCAGAATGTACAGGGAGGCTTTCGAGGACATGCGCCTCAAGAACAAGAACCTCTCCAGATGTCTCGAGGACTCCGGCACGCTCACGTCGCCGCTCGTTCCTTGGAACACCTGCGGCGCGACCATGCGCACTTTCCTCGGCGTGCCGACGATTCAGTACGCGCCCTTTGCCTTCCTGAACCTGCTCAATCCGCTCGTCTCGATATTCTATGGCTTCACGGGCATTTCCATGGAGAAGATGACGGAGGAGGAATATCAAGCCGTGCTTGAAAACAGGAAGATCGAAAAAGAGGCCGCGCTGCGGGCCGCGGAGGCTTAGGCGCCGTTGCGAAACAGATGGTACACGATGTATGAACGGATCTTTGGATCGAGCTTCGATGTGATTTTGGAGCGATAAACCCATGTGCGAGGCGTCCGGGCATCCGCTATGGAAAACCCGCCGCCTCGCTTCGTTGCAATAACGGGCTTGCCTCGGGCGGGCCTTGAGAGGCATGGACAAAAAAACGGCGGAAGCGGTGCGGCGCATGGTCGAAAACGGATACGCGCGCGAGACGGACGGTTTTGAGGCGTTTTCCCTGCGCGACGGATGTTTGGCGCGCGGTTCCGCGGCGGGCGCGCCCGTACCCTTGAACACCGCGTTCGCGCTTGGGGTGATACGTCTCGCCGCGACGCTCGACTGTGATGTGTCGAAGGAACTCAAAAAGGAGCTGCGAACGGCTTTTGGCGCCGCGCCGGCCAAATCGCTGCTCCGCGAGGAAATGACGGCGATTCTGGCGCCGCCGCACGGCGCGCGCGGGCTGAAAATCGCGGCGGAAACGGGGCTTTTGCCCCACATCCTCGGCGCGGGCGTCTGGGAAAGTGCGCGCGGCGTCGAGCGCGAGGAATTCATGACGCTCGTCGAGAATTTGGAGCTGGCGCGCCCCGAGACGGCGTATCGCTGGGCGCTGCTGTTCCGCAGGTTCGACCGCAAGCGCATGGAAGCCGCCGTAATGGCGCTGCGCTTCGACGCCGACACGGAGAGGAAGCTGCTGAAAACCCTGCGCTACGCGGATAAGATATACTTTCTGAACACAAAGCTCGAATTCAAGCGATTCGTGAACCGCTGCGGCTTCGACGACTATTACTTCATAGACAGGGTCGCGCGGCAGGAAAAGAAGATCTTCGACCGCCGCGATTTGAAGATAGAAAACAGGCTGTACATACTCGAGGAAATCAAGGCCAAGGGCGAACCGCTCACGCGGGACGATTTGGCGGTCGGCGAGGCCGACCTTCTCGAAGGCGGAATTTGCGCCTCGGGGGAAGAGTGCGCGCGCATCCTGTCCTCGCTCATGGACCTTGTGATCGTAAAGCCGCGGAACAACAGACGCGACCTCCTGCTCGAGGAAGCCGCGCGGATCAAGAAAAATCCCTTGCGTCTCCTGACGAACAAGGTGAATTGGATAAAATGACGCGGCGCGGCGCCGCCCGTCGCGCCGAAAAGGGCGAGCCTTCGAATATGGTAAAATACATCCGCATAGCCGCGTTGATCCTGATCGACGCCGTTACGGTCAACATCTCATTCATACTGGCCTATCTCATGCGTTTTGATTTCAACGTGGAGTCGGAGCTTTTTTTGAATTACATCTCCGCTTACGCGGACAACATATTCGTTCTCACGGCCGCGGAGCTCGTCGTGTTCTTCGTCTGCGGCCTGTACCAGAGCCTTTGGCGCTACGCGGGCGCCGAGGAAATCGTGAAGATATTCGCCACGACCGGCATCGCGATCCTCGTATGCATCAGCTATATGCATTTCATGCAGCAGCCGGTTCCGAGGAGCGTGTTCATCATGAGCTTCGTCCTGAACGTCTTCTTTGTGGGCGGCGTGCGGATCATGTACCGGCTCTTTCGGACGATTCGGCAGCAAAAGGGTTTCAATCTGCGCGGTCTGCTGATACGATTCGGAAGCATGGAGCTCGTCGGCGGCAACGTTTCCAAGGTGATGGTCGTGGGCGCGGGCGACGCGGGGGCGTCGATGATCAAGGAGATACGGCGTCACCCCGAATACGGCAAGAAGGTCGTCGCGGTCATAGACGACGATCCTTCCAAGCGGGGCAAGCGCATCGTGGGCGTGAAGATCGCCGGCGGCCGGAAGGATATACGAAGCACGGCGCGGCGCTGCGGCGCGGACGAGATCATCATCGCCATTCCTTCGGCCACGAAAAAAGAAATTCAAGCCATCGTCAACGAGTGCAACAAGACGCGCTGCAAGCTCAAGATATTGCCGGGTCTCATAGACCTGATCAACGAGAACGTGAGCATCAACACGCTGCGCGACGTGGACATAGAGGATTTGCTCGGCCGGGACCCCGTGCAGGTCAATCTGCGCGAGATCAGCGGCTACATCGAGGGGCGCATCGTCATGGTGACGGGCGGCGGCGGTTCCATCGGCTCGGAACTGTGCCGGCAGCTCGCGACCTTCCGCCCCAGGCGGCTCGTGGCGGTCGATATCTATGAGAATTCCGCGTTCGAGCTGGCGGAGGAGATGAAAACGCGATTCCCGACGCTCGCCTTCGAGGTGGCCATCGCCTCGGTGCGCAGCAGGAAGCGCATGGAGGACGTGTTTCGCAAATACATGCCGCACGTCATCTTCCACGCGGCGGCGCACAAGCACGTTCCGCTCATGGAGCTGAACCCCAAGGAGGCCGTGGTCAACAACATCCTCGGCACCGCCAACATGGTCGCTCTGGCGGACGCCTTCGCCGTCGAGCGCTTCGTGATGATCTCCACGGACAAAGCCGTGAATCCGACGAATGTGATGGGCGCGACCAAGCGGATCGCGGAGATGATTTTGCAGGAGAGAAACCGCAGATCCAGAACCACGAACTTCACCGCCGTTCGCTTCGGCAACGTGCTCGGCAGCAACGGCAGCGTGATTCCCGTATTCAGGAAGCAGATCGAAAACGGAGGCCCCGTCACCGTGACGCATCCCGAAGTCACGCGCTACTTCATGACCATACCCGAGGCGGTGCAGCTCGTGATACAGGCGGGCGCGATGGCCGAGCGGAGCGGGATGTTCATACTCGACATGGGCGAGCCGATACGCATCATAGACCTCGCGGAGAACGTCATACGCCTCTCGGGCTACAGGCCCTACGAGGACATCGACATCGTGATCACGCAGCTTCGCCCCGGCGAGAAGCTGCACGAAGAGTTGATCTTGGAGGCCGAATCCGCCAAGCCCACGAGCCACGAGAAGATTTTCACGGGAACGCCGCCGCCGCCCTCGGAGGCGCTGCTCGCGCTGCTCGACGGCGCTCGCCCGCTCAAGGAGGTCGTGTACGGCCCGGTGATGGGGATGAAGGACGAACAGGTGAAGGAATGGCTCCGCTCCTTGGCGCCGACCTATACGATAGCGAAGAAAAAGACGGAGATGAGAGGAGTTGTGATCGAAAATGACGAAGGAGAATGAGACGAAAAACACCTTGACTTTGGAGCTTTTGGGTTGTCCTTCCGTGAGCGATGCCGAGCTCGCGCGGATCGAGGAGATACACGAGGGCCTTACGTCGGGCGACGAGGCGTTCACGGGCTGGGTCGGCCTGCCTTATAAGGGGGAGAGCGAGGAAACGGCGCGGCTCAAAGCCGCCGCCGCGCGCATCGGCTCGCAATGCGGAGTCTTGGCGGTGGTCGGCATAGGCGGCTCCTACCTCGGCGCGCGGGCGGCGCTCGAGATGTGCGGCGCGGGCGGCGCGGCGCCGGGCGGCGCGGCGCCGGGCGGCGCCGAAATCCTGTTCGCGGGCCAGAACATCAGCGGCACATACCACGCGGAGCTGATCGACCGGCTCAAGGACGAGGATTTCTGCGTCTGCGTCATATCCAAATCGGGAACGACGACGGAGCCCAACATCGCCTTCGCGATACTCAAGGATCTGCTGATCAAGCGCCATGGCAGGGCGGAGGCCGCGAAGCGCGTCTACGCGATCACCGACCCCGAGGGCGGAACCCTGCGGGCCGAAACGGAGGCCGAGGGCTACGAGAGCTTCGTCATCCCGCCGGACGTCGGCGGCAGGTATTCGGTGCTCAGCCCCGTCGGCCTGTTGCCCATGGCCGCCGCGGGCATCGACGTGGACGCGGTGCTGGCCGGCGCGCGGAGGGCCGCGGCGGACGACCTGCGCGGCTTGGCCGCGCGGCTGGCCGCCACGCGCAAGGCCCTGGCGGACGGCGGCAAGACGGTCGAGATATTCGAGCACTACGAGCCGGCGCTGTTCTCCTTCGCCGAATGGCTGAAACAGCTCTACGGCGAGAGCGAGGGCAAGGAGGGCAAGGGCCTCTTTCCCGCCGCGCTGTCCTTCAGCACCGACCTGCACTCCATGGGCCAATTCCTGCAGGAAGGCAATCAAATCTTCTTTGAGACGCTGCTGGACGTCAAGGCGCCGCCGCGCGATGTGCTCGTGCCGGCGGGCGCCGACCCGCTGCTCGCGGGCAAGAGCATGAACGAGATCAACCGCGCCGCCGCGGAGGGCGTCATAGCGGCGCATCGGGCCGCCGGCATACCCATCGCGCGCGTGGGCGTTCCCGATCTGTCGCCCCACAGCTTCGGCGCGCTCGCGTATTTCTTCGAGCTGACCTGCGCGTACACCGCGAGGTTGATGGGCGTCGATCCCTTCAACCAGCCGGGCGTTGAACAGTACAAACGCGAGATGAAACGCCTATTGACAAATAATTAACAATATTGTAATATGGAAATGTGGAATTTGTAAGCATAACAGCTGTTTTTAATGAAAGAAAGGGGACGAAAGCAATGAAAAAGATAGGCGTGTTAGGAACCGGAACCATGGGCGCGGGCATCATACAGGTTCTCGCGCAGAACGGCTACGAGGTGGTCCTGCGGGCCAGGCGCCAGACCTCCGTGGACAACGGCATAGCCGCCGTCACGAAGAACCTCGAAAAGCTGGTCGCGAAGGAAAAGCTCGCCGCGGCGGACAAGGACGCCATACTCGCCCGCGTCAAAGGTTCGACGGACATAAGCATCGTCGCGGACGCGGATCTGATCATCGAGGCGGCCACAGAGGAAATGGAGTCCAAGAAGGCGCTGTTCGCGGAGCTCGACAAGCTTTGCGGCCCGAACACCATCCTCGCGACGAACACCTCTTCGCTGTCCATCACGGAGATCGCGTCCGCGACGAACAGACCCGACAAGATCATAGGCATGCACTTCTTCAATCCCGTTCCCATGATGAAGCTGATCGAGATCATCAAGGGCTTGGCCACCTCGGAGGAGACGAAGAAGACCATCGTGGAGCTCGCCGTAAAGATCGGAAAGACCCCCGTCGAGGTCGATGAAGCGCCCGGTTTCGTCGTGAACAGGGTGCTCGTCCCGATGATCAACGAAGCCATCGGCATTCTGGCCGACGGCGTCGCCTCGGCGGCCGACATCGACGAGGCCATGAAGCTCGGCGCGAACCACCCGATGGGGCCCTTGGCGCTCGGCGATCTGATCGGTCTCGACGTATGCCTCGCCATCCTGGAGGTGCTGCACAAGGAATTCGGCGACGACAAGTACAGGCCGCACGTTTTGCTGCGCAAAAAGGTGCGCGGCGGGGAGTTGGGCAGGAAGTCGGGCAAGGGCTTCTTTGAATACAAGTAATGTTACTACTCAAACCCCACGCCATTTTTGCCCATCTCGGAACCTGCCGTCCCATATTGGCTTCCTCACGTACGTCTTATGTACGCTCCGGGAGCCAAATGGAACGGCAGAACCCGATCTGAACAAAACTGACGCGGCGTTCGAGTAGTTTTGATTGGTATCTTTGGAGCAGGGATCTTGCATTCAAAAGGGGAGAGGATTTTATCGGATGAAATCGCGCAGATCCAAATACGCCGCGGGAGGCTTACCCATGGGCTTTCGCGTCGTCGACGTACCGGCGAAGAGACGCAGCTTCGGATGGGGCAAGACGTTTTTAATCGGTTTCGTCGCGTTCGTGGTTTTGCTGGTTCCGGCGATGTTCGGAATCTCGAAGCTTTTCGCGAAGCCGATTCTGGGCGGCGAGGGGGCGCTGTCGGATGAGGTGAAGACATCGCAGCTCGACCCGGACGATCCGAATTACGACATATTCAAAAATACCGAGCGGCTCAACATATTGCTGCTCGGGCTCAACGGGAAGCTGACCGACACGATCATGCTCGGCAGCTACAACCTGAAAGAGCAGCAAGTGGACATCATTTCCATACCCCGGGACACTTATTACGAGCGCCCCGAGGCGAAAGACGCGGCGCAGCGCAAGATCAACGCCGTCTACGGTTCGAGCGGCGTGGACGGCACGGCGGCCGCCGTGCGGGACGTGCTGGGCGGGATACCGATCGACTATTACGTCGTCGTGGATTTCGAGGGGGTCGCAAAGGCCGTCGACGCCATAGGCGGCGTCACCGTGAACATCCCCATCGACATGAATTACGACGATCCTTACGCGAAGCCGCCGCTCCACATACATTTCCAAAAAGGCGAACAGACCCTGAACGGCGAGGACGCCGTCAAATTCCTGCGATTCAGGAAGAACAACAACGGCGGCGGCTATCCAAGCCAGGACATCGGACGGACGGAGGCGCAGCGCGCGTTCATGAAGGCGGCGTTCAAGAAGGCCCTCGGCCCGAATCTGCCGAACCTCGTGAAGACCGTCATGGAGAACGTGGAATCCGATCTGACGATCGGCGCGGCCGGTCTGCTCGCCATCAAGCTTGCGGGCCTCGACGCGGAGAACATCCGCGGACACTATCTGGAAGGCGAAGACGGCAAGAAAGATCGCCTAAATTACTGGTTTGTCGACAAAGAGGCCGCCTTGGCGATGGTCGACGGCATCTACAATCCGCCGCCGGAAGAACCGCCGGCCGAGGAACCGGCGGAGGGTGCGGCCGGGGAAGCGCCGGCGCCGGCGGCCGGGGAATAGCGCGCTCTCCGCGCGCCATTCCCCCGTCCTTGCCCCGATTCTGTAACGCAAAAGTAATAATTTAATTTCAAATCCCGCTTTATTTTTGCGCGAAACAAGTATAGAATAAAGTGTAATGCACAATTTCGGCCGCGAAGCATAAAATTTTCGTTTTGATATTTGTTTTGCGTCCATCATACTCGCCGCCATTGCAACCGGTGGGTTGCAACAAGCATTTGCCATTCTTGCGTTTGTTCAAATCATGATTGAAAAAATAAAATTCAAAAAAACACCGCGCGCCTCGGATGCGGGCGGAACGGCCAAATCGTCCGTCTCAAACGGCGCGGGCGCAAAATCGAACAGCAAGGCGACGGTCTTCTGGATACCCTTCCTCGCGGCCTTCATCCTCCTCAGCATAGTCTTGGTTCCCGTGATGGGCGCGATTTTGGAGTATCGCCCCCTCGCCGCCGTCTCGGAGGAGGGCGAGGACGGCGAAGAGAAGGAATTGGTCATATTGGAGGAGGACTTCACGGATTACTTCATTCCGAGCAACAGCCCGTTCTACGCGGCGTTCAAGGACAAGAAGCGCGTGAACTGCATGCTCCTCGGCGTGACGCGCGAGAACCTGACCGACACGATCATGCTCGTCAGTTTCGACCTCGAAGCGCGGCACGTGGACGTCATCTCGATTCCGCGCGACACCTACTATCACAGGGAAGGCTACAACGACGACGCCCAGAACAAAATCAACGCCGCTTACAGGAAGGATCCGCTGAATTCGGCCAAGGCCGTGAGCGAGATACTGCTCGGCATGCCCATCAACTACTACGCCGTGGTCGAATACGACGGCGTGGAGCGCATCGTGGACGCGATCGGAGGCGTGCCGGTGGATGTGCCGAAGGGCTTCGACTACGAGGACAGATGGGCCAAGCCGCCTCTTATCATACACCTGAAGCCGGGCTTGCAGACCCTGAACGGCGCGGACGCCGTGAAATTCCTGCGCTACAGGAAAGGTTATCCGGACCAGGATATCGGACGCATCGGCGCGCAGCAGGCCTTCATTAAGGCGGCCTTAAAACAGGCATTGCAGTCCGATTTGTCGAAACTGGCCGCGACGATTCGCGAAAACGTGACCTCGGATATGCCCATGAGCAAGATGCTGTATCTGGCCCAAAAGGCCATGGGCATGTCGCCGGAAAGCATTTCGACCTATGTGCTGCCGCACAAATCCGCTTATTTCCTCTATCCCGATACGATAAAGATAGAAGAAATGATCCGTGAGATATATTCCGTGCGGCCGGAGCCGATCACTCCGGATGGCGTTTCCGGGGAAGAAGACGCCGAAGGCGATGCCGGCGCCGGGGAAAAGCCCGAAAAAGAAGCCGCCGAGTGACAAGGACCTGTTCAAATTCGCAAATGGCTTTTTAACAGGTCCCAAGGAGAATGGTATGGACGAAGCAACACTGAGATCGAAGAAAATTGCGGAGCTGCGCGAGATCGCGAGGGCGTTCAAGATTCCCGGCTACGACAAGCTGAAGAAGGCGGAATTGATGTCGGCGCTCACGGCGGGCGGCGCGGAGGCCGGAACCGGAACCGCCCCCATGGGCTTGGCGGCGCAAGCGGCGCGGGAGACGGCGGCCCTCGCCAAACCGGCGCCGGCGCGCCGGGGACGCAGAATCGCGACCCAAGAGGCGCAAACCGGGGCGACGGCGCAGGCCGAGACAAGCGCGATTCCCGCCGAACCCTCGCCGACGGCCTTTGCGGGCGACAAGTCGCCGCCAAAGGAGGCCGGCGAGGAAAGACCCGCGCCTCGCCCAAGCGAGACGCCGAAGGATGCGGCGGCGCAGCGGGCCGAAGCGCCAAGGGAAACCGCCGCGCCAAGGGAACCCGCGGCCCGCCAAACCGAAGCCCAAAGGGAGTCCGCCGCCGAAAGCGATGAGAAAAAGAACCGCTACGAGGTCTACGGCATACTCGAAATAGCCGACGGAGGTTTCGGATTCCTGCGCTTCCACAATTTCCTGACCAGCGAAAAAGACGTCTACGTTTCTCCATCCCAAATCAGAAGATTCAACCTTAAAACAGGCGACAAAATAAACGGCGTTGCGCGCCGCCCCAACGAAGGGGAACGCTTTGGCGCGTTGCTCTACGTCTTCAAGGTCAACGGCGACGAGCTGAAGATTTCCATAGAAAGGCCGGATTTCGACAACCTGACGCCCATATTTCCCAAGGAAAGGCTGAACCTCGAGGACGGTTCGAGAGATTTGTCGATGCGGCTGATCAATCTCGTGGCGCCCATAGGCAAGGGCCAGAGGGGCCTGATCGTCGCGCCGCCCAAGGCCGGCAAGACGGTGCTTTTGAAGAAGGTCGCGAACACCATAGAAAAGACGCACCCCGAGGTGGAATTGATCGTCCTGCTCGTGGACGAACGCCCCGAGGAAGTGACGGACATGCAGCGCTCCATCAGCGGCGAGGTCATCTATTCGACCTTTGACGAACAGCCGCAGAATCACGTCAAGGTCGCAGAAATGGTGCTGGCGCGGGCGCAGCGTCTCGTGGAGCACGGCAAGGACGTCGTGATCCTCCTCGACAGCATAACGAGGCTCGCGCGGGCTTACAACCTCGTCGTGCCGCCGTCTGGAAGGACGCTCTCCGGCGGTCTCGACCCGAGCGCGCTCTACAAGCCCAAGAAGTTCTTCGGCGCGGCGCGCAAGATGGAGGAGGGCGGCAGCATCACGATACTCGCGACCGCCTTGGTCGAGACGGGCAGCCGCATGGACGATGTGATCTTCGAGGAGTTCAAAGGCACCGGCAACATGGAGCTGCATCTGGACAGGAAGCTGTCCGAGAAGCGCATCTTCCCCGCCATAAATCTGAACAAATCCGGCACGAGGCGCGAGGATCTGCTGATGGATCAGGACGAACTCGAAGCCATCTGGATCATGCGCAGGGCCATGGCGAATCTCGGCACGCAGGACGTGACCGAGATGATCATAGACCATCTCGCGCACACGCGATCGAACGCGGATTTTATACGCGTTATACGCAAGGTTTTGGTTGATCGCAACGGCCACTGAAATAAATCAAAGTCATCGCGGCCTTTGCGCGGTTTTGATTTGACTTTTAAATACCGGAGCGAAAGAATTCATGAGTTTGGAAATAAAGGAAATGTTAAGGGTGGCGGAGGCGCGGCTCGCGGACGCGGGATGCGAGGAAGCGAAGGCCGACGCGGAGGAGCTGCTCTGCTTTTTGATGAAGTTCGACAGGACGCGGCTTTTCGTGAATTGGAGCAAGGAGCCGGATGAGAAGCTCTGCGATGCGTATTTCGCCCTTCTGGACGAAAGGGCTTCGCGGAAGCCGCTGCATTACATCATCGGCCGGCGGGAATTCATGGGCCTCGATTTTGCCGTGGACGAGCGCGTCCTCATACCCAGGCAGGACACGGAATGCCTTGTGGAAGCACTGCTCGCGTACATGGAGCGCGAAAAAAAACCGCTCCGCGGTTGGCGCGTCCTCGAAATCGGCGTGGGAAGCGGCGCGATAGCCGTCAGTCTGTGCAAGAACAGGGCCGATCTGCGCGTGAAAGCCACGGACATCAGCCGCGCGGCGCTCGCGGCGGCGCGGGAGAACGCCGCCGCCTTGGGTGTGCGCGACCGCATACGCTTTGCCGAAAGCGATATGTTCGACGGTCTGCGGGCGGGTCTCGGCGCCGCCAAATATCACATCATCGCGTCCAATCCGCCCTACATCCCGAGCGGCGCGCTGCGCACGCTGGCGCCGGAAATCAGAGAGCACGAACCTGCGGAGGCTTTGGACGGCGGAGCGGACGGCCTCGACGCGTATCGGCGTCTCATGGAAGGAGCGCACCTGTACCTTGTGAAAAAAGGCGCGATCTTTTTTGAAATCGGCTTCGATCAGGCGGAGGCCGTCTCGGATTTGATCAAAAAAACGGGGCGTTACGAAGCGCCTTCGATCTTCAAGGACCTTTCCGGAAACGACCGCGTGGTTTTCGCGCGCGCAATGTGACGCGCACTTCATTTCTTCGCTCAAACCCCATCCGATTTTTTGGCTTCTTCGATGATTATTCCACGATTTTCCAATGCAAGAAAAAGGGTGATCGCCGCCATGATCGCGATGCCGGCCCCGCGCAAGCGGCTTAGCGCAACCGAGAGCAGGACGAGGGGATTCGAACCCCGGAGGCTCGCAAAGCCGTCCGCGTAGTCCGCATAGGATTCCGCGCCGGCGTCGGCGGCGGCTTGCATAAACAAATCCGCGAGGCCGCTTCCGCAGTAAAGCATGACGGCCGTCGTAAGCGCGCCGACGATGAGCGAACGGAAGAGCGCGCCGCCCGTGACGGGGAGCACCGCCGCGAGCACATAAGGAATGATCGCGAGACCCGCGAAGGGCAGGATGCGATTTCCCGGCAGGATGGCGGCGAGGAACACGCTGAGCAAGGTCAGGATCGGCGTGCAGGCCAAAACGAGCGGATGCCCGAGAGCGCAGACGGCGTCCATGCCGATGTGCATGACGCCGCGATGCTTGAAGCGTCTCCGCGCGAGGGCTTCCGCCGCCTCGGCGACGGGACGCACGCCTTCCATCAAAAAGGCGAGCAGCTTGGGCGTCAGAGCGAATGCGGCGCTCATCAGCATGGCGTTCGCGAGAGCGTCGGCTGCGAATTCGGAGATCGAAACGGTCTCCGGCTCGCCGATCCCCGCAAGCAGCGCGCAGATAAGGCCGAACGCAAAGCCGATGAAAGCCGGCTCGCCGAATACGCCGAGACGTTTTTGGATGGCGTCCATATCGGCTTTTGGCCTGTTCAATCCCGGCAGATATTCCACGATTTTGTTCGCCACGAACGCGACGGGAACGAAGGCGGCGGTGAAACCGTGCGGCATGGACAGTCCGCGCAGACCGGCGCATCGTTCGAGACGGGGCGCCATCCTGTCCGCGATGATCAGGACGACGGCCATGTTGAGCGCCGCCGCCGCGAGACCCAAGGGATAGCTGCCCGAGGCGTACTGCACCATTATGCCGGCGTAGGCGAAGTGGCGATAGCCGATGATGTCCGCATTGATCGTCCGCGTGGTGTTTGTCGCGAGCATCAGCAGGTTGACGGCGGCGCCGAGCGGGAGAATCATCGCGCCGATTTTCGATGCGGAGACGATTGCCGCAAAGGGCGGTTCGCCGATGTCGATGCGTTCCGCGGTCAGGCCGGCGTTTTCGATTATGGCGCGCACCGCCGGCGCGAGCGCGCTTTCGAGCAGTTCGGCCATGACGCCGAGTCCGACGAGGCCGGCGCCCACGGTGAAGGCGGCGCGCAAGGCCTTGCTCGCGGGGAGACCGAAGCAGCGGCCGAGACCCGCGATGAGGACGATCGCGATCACCGATGCGTTGAGATTTTCATGTATGGGATGAAGCGAATCGATCACGCTTTGCATGCGTTTGTCTCCTTTCGGCGCCTAATTCGCCGCGCGTCTCGCGGCAGCCGCATATCCTTTTTTAAGCTTTGGCTTCCCGCAGCCGCGCCTCGGCGTCTTCGAGCGACGCGAAGCCGTATTTTTTCACGCTGTTTTCGATGATCGCGCGCGAGATGCTCCGCCCCGATTCGCGGAGCCGCGACAGGTGCTCGAGATACAGGCGCAGCGTGCGGAGCGAGAAGGTCGAAAGCTCGCCCAGCATGTAGGCCTCCGCCGAGGGGTGCTCGTCCGTCTGCCGGTCAATCCGGCTCGGCCGGCTTCGCGCGGCGAGAAGCGGATACTCCGCCGCGAACGCGTCGTAATCCGCCAAGCACAGATCCGCGATCCGCCGCACCGCGGCTTTTTTATCGTCGGAAACCGGCGGCAGCCTGTCCTTTATCGCTTGAAATTCGAGCGGCGCGGTGTATTCCATGATGTAGGCGTATTTTTCGGTGAGGAGATTTCGCCCGTCTTCCCGCGCCTCTTCGAGGTCGGCGAGATAACTGCGGAGCATATCCTCGCTCCACGCCTCAAATTGGCTTCCGCGCATGAGGTCGAAGGTCGCGCGGTCGTCTTGGCAATCGGCCCGGCCCGATACGCTCTCCACCTTGTCGAACATATCCCATTCCATGGCGATGATCGCGTCTGTCAATTTTTTCACGCGTGCCTCCAAATTTCCAAAAGGTTGGCGGTCGGCGGTCTACTCCGCCATCACGTGCATGCGCGCGATGCGCTCGTCCGCGATGCCCCGCATGATGTCGGGGGCGTGGTCGAGCAGAAAATCGCCGGTCGCGGATGTGAGCCCCTGCGCTTTCAGCGCCGCGAGCACGTGGGCGCATATCTCCTCGATCAGCTCCGCCCTTCGCGCCGCGCCGGCGTTTTCGTCGCAGAGCGCGCCGATCAGCGCGTGGGCTTCGGGAACGATTTCCATGCCGGCGAGGCTGCGGTGCGCCCATTTGTACCACGGCGTATAGCGCTTGTTCAGCAGATGCACCATGGAGCAGGCCGCCGCGACGAATTCGGACAGCGCGCGCAGGGCCGCGGGCGCGTCGCCGCGCTTCACGCAGCGCGCGTGGTTGTACTGCCCGGCCTGCGCCATGCCGGCGGCGCGCGCGGCGAGCTTCTTCAGGCGTATGTCCTCGGGATAGAATTCCAGCAATCGGCTTCGGATCGCGCCGAAAGCGCCGAGCGCGTCCTCGAACACGGCGCCGCTCACGGCCGCCGACAGGAAATGCTCGGGTATCCTGCGCCATTCGTCCAAGCTCTCGGGCGCGCGCGGCAGACCCGTGAACTTCGTATAGAACAGCGTGAAGCGCATGGCGGACAGGCGCTGTTCGCCGTAGCTGACGGGATCCCGCGCGGCATAGCCCAGGAAGCGCCGCGGAAGCGTCAGATAAGCCGCCCGCAGCTCCGCGCCGATCTCCGCCTCGTCCTCGTCCGTCAGCCACATGCAGAAGCCGGGGCCAAAGTCGTGATCCCGCGAGAGCGCGTCGTCGAAGCCGAGGCAGTCGGAGCCTTCCCCCGCGAGACCGCAGGCGATGCGATCCTTGTGCTTCGGGAATTTCCGCGCGAGCATTTCCTTGCCGCAGTCCCTATAGTAGCGCTCGGCCAATTCCAATCCCTTCACGCCGCCATCCCTCGCTTCGGCCTTCTTCCCGCCGCGCAACAACGCCTCGCTTCGGCATTCACCGGTTCCGCGCGTCCGCCGCCGCGCGCGCGAATTCGTCCGCCTCGCGCAGGGCGTCGCGCGCGGCGTCGTGCGCCTCGCCGAAGATGCCGCCGAACACATCGGCGGCCGCGCGCATGAAGCGCGTGGCCGCGTCGTAATCGCGCATGCGGGCGGCGAGACGCGCCATGTTGCGGCAGCACACGCCGTAATCGGCGTTTTCGCCGAACATGGCCCTTGTCTTCTCGGCGGCGTCGCGCAGGTGCGCCATCGCCTCCTCGTTCTCGCCGGCGGCGGCCAGCATCGCCGCCCTGCTGTTCAGCGCGGCCGCGAAATGCGCGCTCTCGTGCGGCAGCGAGCGGAAAAGGCCGATCGCGCGATCCAGCAGCGACGCGGCCGCGTCGGTTTCGCCGTCCTCCGCGCGAAGCGCCGCCAGATTGGCGCAGGCCGTCGCCAATTCCTCCTTGCGTTCCGCGAGCCCTTCGAGGATATCGACGGTTTTCGCCAGATATTCGACGGCCTTTTCATTCTCGCCCGTGCTCCTGTGGAGCAGGGCGATGTGGTTCAGCGCGCCGGCGTAGAGGTAGTCGTTCCTCTCCGGCAGGGCGTCGTATATGCGAATGGAGCGCAGGAACATTTTTAGCGCCCGATCCGTGTCGCCCATCATGCGATAGGCGCCGGCCATATTCGTGAGATTGGAGGCGTAGTTCGCCGAATCCTCGCCGAACATCTTCGCGATGAGCGCTTCCGCCTTCCGGAAGGCGCGCAGGGAATCCTCGTACCTGCTGACGCCGCGATAATAGCAGCCCAACTCGCTCATGCAGAGCATGTGTTCGGCGTTCGCGCCGCCGTCCCTCTTTGCCGTTTCCTCCGCCATCTCGGTCAGAAAGGCTTCGACGGCGCCCTCCTCGCCCGAGGCGTATATCTCGTCCAAGAGCGCGTAAAAATCTTCGTCCGTCTTCATAAGCATCGCTTCCTTTCGTTTTCGCGGGCGGGTTCGCGCGGTTCGTCTTCCCGCCGCTCCCGGCGCGGGCATGCCGCAACGCGACTCCGGTGTTTTCTATTGTATATGGCTCCCTCGCTTTTGTCAATTCTTACAAACGGGCCGGCCGCAGGTCTTACAAACGGGCCGGGCCGCAGGTTCCGAGATGGGTACCCGTTCACAAGTTCCGGGCATAAACAAAAATGGCGTGGGGTTTGAGTGGTTGCGCATAAAAAGCCGGGCGAAGGTGTTCCTCCGCCCGGCTTTGCGCGTAAAGTGGGTTTTGCCCGGGGCATTCCGCCGCGCCGCCATGGTTCGCCGCTCGAATTTGAGCGGGCGCGCGGCCGGGGCGCGCGACTACACCTTTTTCTTGACGCCCAGTATCGCGCGCGCCTCCTCGGCGTTCGCGATCTCGCGGCCCGCGAGCTTTCCGAATTCCGCCGCGCGGGCGACCAGCTGCGCGTTTGTCGCGAGAACGCCCCTGTCGAAGAAGATGTTGTCCTCGAGGCCGACGCGCAGACCGTCGCAGCCCTCGGCCAGGCCGAGCAGCATGCAGGGGATGTGGCTCCTGCCTATGCCCGTGATGGACCACGTGGAACCCGCAGGTATCTTTGGAAGCAGGTAGGAGAGCGCCTCGGCGTCGCCCGGCATGCCGCCCGTGACGCCCAGCACGAACTGCACATGGCAGGGGGTTTTCAGGACGCCTTTTTTAATGTAGTAATTGATGTTTCCGATCATGCCGCCGTCGAAAATCTCAAGCTCCGGCTTGATGTCGAGCTCCTGTACGTACTTGCCGAGCTTTTCGAGGAAGGCCGGCGTATTGAGGAAGACGTAGCTGTTGGCCCAGTTCATCGTGCCGGGGTCGTAGGAGCACATTTCGGGTTTCAGGACGGGCAGGTGTCCCATGCGGAGCTCTTCGGAAAACTTGGAACCCGAGGTGGTCAGGTTCAGTATGGCGTCGAGACCCTCGGCCGCAAGGGCGGCGCGAATCTTTCCGACCGCCTCGACGAAGATTTCCGTGTCCATGGAGTTGGCGCCGTCCTTGTCGCGGACGTGGATGTGAAGCACGGACGCGCCGGCCTTGACGCAGGCGACGGAATCGGCCGCGATCTCATCCGGCGTGATGGGCACGTGCGGCGTTTGCGCTTTGGTCGTGCCGGCGCCGCAGAGCGCCGCGGTGATGATTAATTTTCCCATAATTCGAAGCATTTCCTTTCAAGTAATTGTATGGCCACACATTTGAAACTTCCGGCAAAACCACTCAAACCGGGTCGTCCATGAATTTTTTCGCGATTTTGAATATCTCAAACAACTGCTTGTCGCGCTTCGCCAGCAAGGCCTGCTTGTCCACGCCCGTGTAATCGTAAAAGCCCTTGCCGCTCTTGAGACCCAGCTCGCCCTTGTCGATGTGCGCCTTGAGCGTGGCGGGCATGTCCACCTCGGGCGGCAGGGTGTAGCTCTTGTTTTTGTAGTTGTTGGCCGTCATGTCGAGGCCGCCGAAATCGGCGCGCTTGCACAGGCCCAGCACGACCGCGCGCGGAATGAAGCTGGCCTTCACGGCCTTGTCGATGTCCTCCGGCGTGCAGTAGCCGTTGTCGAGCAGGTAGAACACCTCCTGATTCAGGCACATCTGCATGCGGTTCGCGATGTAGCCTCGGATGAACTTCTTCATCGGCACGGCCGTCTTGCCGCATTTTTCGAGGAGCGCAACCGTTGTCGAGAGGTATTCCTCGGGAGCGGCCTCGCTCTTGACGACCTCCACCAGGGGGATCAGCTGCGGCGGCGCGTACCAGTGCGCGATCACGGCCTGCGGCAGACGATTCGGAGGCACGATCTCGAACACGTTCAGCGCGGAGGTGTTGGACGCGATGATGCAGTCGCCCTTCGCGAATTTGTCGATCTCCGCGAACAGCTCGGTCTTTGCGTCGCGGTTTTCGACGATGGTCTCCATGATGAAGTCCGCGTCCCGCACGGCTTCCGAAACGGAGGACGCGAAGTTGACTCGCGCGCAGACCGATTCCACCGCCTCCTTGGGCAAAAGCCCCTCGTCCGCAAAGGTTTCGAGGCTTCCCTTCAGCGTCTTCTTCGCCTTTTCCCGCGTCTCCTCGCTCCGCGTCCACAGGGCGGTCGCATGGCCGCCCATCGCGAATATCTGCGCTATGCCGGGGCCCATGGTACCCGCGCCCAGCACCGCGATTCGTTTGATGTCATCGATTGATTTCATAATCAGAAAGAACCTTCCTCCCAAGCCACGAGCCGCACCATTCCGCCGTCCGCCATCTCGCAACGGAAGGGGAAGGCGGCGATGATCATGCGCTTTCCCGTGCATTCGTCTATGTTGCCGCCGGCGTTTTCGACGGTGCAGACCCCGTGCTGCATGAACAGGCGGTGACAGGGCTCGTAATCCGGGAATTCCACGGTCGGATCCTTGCCGGTCGCGGCGCGGTAGGCCGTGTCGAGCCATGGCATCTGCTCCTTGAGCGGATGGTGCCACAGCGGCGCGTCGGTCGCGCCCCAGGTGCCGCTGATGCCCTTGACGCGCTTTTCGTGGATCAGCCACTTCGCGACCTCGGGACCCATGCCGGGGTAATAATTGTAGTATTTGTCGTTGTTGACGCGCCAGAGATGCTGGAAGCCCGTATTGACGACGACCCAGTCGTTCTCGCGTATTTCGAGGCCGTCCTTCTTCGCGGCCTTCTCGAAGTCGGCGGGCTTGAGCTCCACCCAGATGTCGCCGAACTTCTTGGGGTCGCCCTCGCCGGCGTCCCATTTTTTGTTGAATTCGGGCAGGAGGTGGCGCATGTCGAGTATGACGCCCGTGCCGATGCAGTGCTCGAGCGGAATCTCGTTCAGGCTGTAGCCGTAGCGGGCGCGATCCACCTCTTCCTCGTGCAGGACGTGGTTGGGGGCGTCCATGTGCGTTCCCGCGTGGAGCGTACCCGTGTAGGTCATCGTGCGCTTGTGGAAGCGCCCCAGATACTGGCCCCGGGGGAACAGCAGATCCTGCCGCGGGCCGGGGAAGGGCCAGAGCGGGGTGTCGACGCCCCAGGGCGCCGAGAGGTCATAGATCTTTGTCATTTTTTCTGTTTTCAGGTAAAACTTGTTCTTGTCCAGGGGCATGTAGGCCATGTTCGTCTCCTCCTCATTCCGGGTGGTTGTTTGATTGGCTTGTCGGACGCCAAGCGCCCGATTGCCGAATTCGTTGCCCAAACCTTTGCCGCCGCCGATAATACGTTTATTATAAACCTTGGCACTGTTCCAAGGTCAAGGCGCTTTCGGGAATTAAATTCTTCATCGGATACAATTGGATACAATCAATGGCCAATGCTCGCCGGCAACATGAAATCGCCACTGCTTGCTTAGCGCAAGCTTACCGCGTTCGAGAAAAAAAACGCTTGACAATGCTGTGCGGCGCATGTTAAACTGAACATGTAATCAGGACCACATATATGTTTAATATGTTATTGATCGGAAAACCGAAGGTAACGTTGCGGTGCGCAGTGTTGCCTTTTTTATTTCAACGGACACAATCGGGCAACCGGAGATTCGCGATATGCATATTAAACTTTGCGATTGTTTGATTTTTGATTAAGGAGAGCTTTATGCAATTGTCGCAAGTGATTGAGAGTGATGCGCTTCGATTGTTTCTCGGATCGACCGTATTGGGCGTGGACATAGGTTCCCGCACCGGAAAAGCCGCGCTTTTTAAGGACGGACGTTTTTTTGTGGCGCAAACGCCCACCGGCTTTGACATGCAGAGCACCGCGGACGAGTTGATCGCCGAACTGTTCGACGACGCGAAAGCGTCTTGGGAGGATATAGACTATGCGGTCGGAACGGGTTACGGAAGGGTGACGCTCCGCTTTGAAAAAGTACCCTATGAACTCGTCACGGAGATTTCGTGCCATGCGATGGGCGCGCATCTTCTCAACAAAGAAACGCGAACCATCATCGATATCGGAGGACAAGATTCCAAAGCGATTAAAGTGAATACCGAAACCGGAAAGGTCGAAGGTTTCATTATGAACGACAAATGCGCCGCCGGAACGGGAAGATTTCTGGAGAAAGCGGCGACGCTCCTTGAGCTTACCATCGACCAATTGGGAGAAGAATCCGTTCTGTCCGACAATCCGGCGGCCATCGGCACGCAATGCGTCGTCTTTGCGGAATCCGAGATTATTTCTCTGCGCGCAAAAGGTTATGCGATCAGGGACATCGCGGCGGGCGTGCATTTGGCGACGGCAAAACGCGTCGTGACCTTGCTCAACAGATTGGGCGTTGAACCCGGCGTGTTTTTTTCGGGGGGCGTGTCGAACAATATCGGAATGCGCAAAGCGATCGAATACGAATTGAACACGCGGAATCTGCCGATCAAGATCGACGCCATCCACACCGGCGCCTTGGGCGCCGCCGCCTTGGCCGCGCAGGCTTTTCGGGAAGGGGCGGAAAACAGAAGCGGGGCGGCGGCGCTTGCGGTTTCCGACCGGCGGCATATATCGGAAGTGATCGAGCGGACCGAAGCGCGGAAACGGGAATTGATACGGCAGGAGGATAAACCGCTGGCCGCGTATATGTGCTCCTATACGCCGCTGGAAATTTTTTCGGCGGCGGACATTCCGGCGATTCGCCTTTTTACGGCCGGAAACACCGAGGAAGTGGCGAGCGGCGAAGTGATCACGCAAAGCGTCTTCTGCGATTTCGTAAAGAGCATTCTCGGCAAATTCCAGATGCAAGACCCGCTTTACAAGAGGGTGGACAAGATATTCGGATTTTACACATGCGACTGCATCAAGAAGGTATGCGAAGCGACCGATGAATTTTTCGCGCCCACGGAACTGTATGTGCTGCCTCGCATGAAAAACAGAACGGATTCTCGGGAGTTTTACAGAGAGGAAATCCTGAATTTTCGGGACGACGCGGAGAAGTTGAGCGGTCATGCCATATCCGATGAAAACGTTGCGTCGCAGATCAAGCTGTACAACGAAATACGCGAAACATTGGAGGAAATATCCGCGTTGCGCAAGCGGCCGGATCCGCCGCTGACGGGAGAGGATTTTCTGGATCTCATGACGGCGTATTATTACCTCCCGCCGGACCGCTTGCTCCGGAGTTACAAAAAAGCGCTCAAGCGCCTGTCGAGCGTTCCCGATACGGGCCGGAGGCCCATCCGCATCATGATGGCGGGCGGAATTGTGGCGGAAGGCGACAGAAGGCTGATACATTTGATTGAAAAGCACATGGGCGCGCGCGTCGTGACGGAAGACCACTGCACAGGCGTCAAAATCGCAAAAACGCGCATCCGGGAAGGCGGCGACCCGTATGCGGCGCTTGCCGAAGGCTATATTGACCAATCCCCCTGCGCGCGCATGAAACCGCTGAGCGACCGCATTCGCTATTCGGGAGATTTGGCTGAGGAGTACGCCGTGGACGGCGTGGTTTACGCCTATCTGAAGTTTTGCCCCTGTTACGGACAAACAAAACATAAGTTTTTCCAATATTATCAAACGTTGGGAATACCGGTGCTGGAACTTCCGATCGACTATTCCAAGAGCGACGAAGGGCAGATGAAGACCAGGTTGGAAGCCTTCGTCGAAGTGCTGAAAGAAGGTCTTGTTTCTCAAAACAAAGCGGCAATATAGAAGAAAGAGGGAAAAAGATGGGCTTGTTGAAAGACATCATCGATCCGGAATTGACCGAACGCATCGGGAACGACGGATTTATCGGACTGGACATCGGTTCCACGACGGGAAAGGCCGTTCTGATCAGCGGCGGCGAATATTTTACGGAAATCACTCCGACCGGCGTGTACGCGCAGCCGACGGCGGACAAGCTGATGGAGAAACTGTTTAAAAAATCGGGACGGCGCCTGTCCGACATCAGGGCCGTCACGGGAACGGGCTACGGGCGGGTCTCTCTGGATTTTGGAAGGACGCCGAGCAGGATCATCACGGAAATATCGTGTCATGCCATCGGATGCCACTATCTGAACCGGAATACGCAAACGATCGTGGATATAGGCGGGCAGGATTCGAAAGCGATCAAAGTCGACGCGCGCAACGGAAAAGTGATCGACTTCGTCATGAATGACAAATGCGCGGCGGGAACCGGGCGCTTTCTCGAAAAAGCGGCGTATCTTATGGATATTTCCATGCAAGATCTTGGAAAAGAGGCCTTGAAAGCGGAAAAGCCGGCTGATATCAGCAGCCAATGCGTTGTCTTCGCGGAATCGGAGTTGATTTCTCTCAGGGCAAAAGGAGAAAGCCGCGCGAATATCGCGGCCGGCATCCATATCGCCACGGCGAGACGCATCAAGAATCAAATCAACCGATTGGGATTGTCGCCGGAATTGGTGTTTTCCGGAGGAGTTTCCAATAACCACGGTATGCGTGCCGCGATTGAAGACGTGTTGGGAATCAAAACGACGGCGCTCAGGCTCGACGCTATTTTTGCCGGCGCGTTGGGAGCGGCCATTCTCGCGCAGGGAAACGAAGCCGCCTTGGCGAACGCAAGCGCCGGTTGACGCGGACGCCGCAGCCGGCGTTCGCGAATTCGGGATAAAACGCAAAAACGAAATTTCGCATACGAAAACGAAACGGTGACTGAATATGGCAGAAACAAAAGAAAAAAAGTACATCCCTCCCGTCGATTTCGGAAGGCAGACGCAGATCGAGCACATAGAATACAGCAGAGACGTGGTGCATCGCTATTCCCCGTCGATCCGCAGACTTTTCAATCTGGGATTGACATATGTCGAAGATGTGGAAAAACAGGTGCGCGACGAGGGGAAGCGGGCGCTGTGGTGCGGGCCGCCCTGGGCGATGCCTCTGGTGTACGCCGCGGATTATCTGCCCTTGGAATACGGAGAGCTCGCGCGGCTCAGCGACGTCGACGCCATTTCCATTGCCGAAAATCATTTCCAAATGCCCGCCGAAGTGTGCTCCATGGTAAAGGCGACCGTCGGAGAGCTGTACAAGCGCAGGAACAGCGGAATCGACAAAATCTTCAGCATGGGGAACACCTGCGAGCCCTTCAATCAGGCGTGGGAAGTCCTGAAGGACGAAGGATACGATATCTATAACGGCGAAATCGTGTTCCGCGCGCCCGGAGTCGACGGAGAGCGATATGAAAAAATCCTTCGATTCTTTTTGAAAGAAATCGAATCCTTTTATTGTTGGATGACCGGGGCGCGAGACGTGAACAAGGAAAAACTTTTTATCGAATTGCAGCGCAGAAACCGCATCATGACAAAGATCAAGACCATTATGGAGCTTCGCGTGCCGCATCCGTTCTATGTGCGCAGTCTCGCCGTGATGTATCTGTTGAACGGCTTGAACAATTATCTGGGAAAGCCGGACGAATTTGAAGATGTGCTGGACGGACTCATCGATGAACTGCTGGCGCGCGGAGATTCCTCCGAAGACCGGGATCGCGTGATTCCTTTGGTTTGGTCCGGGGGAAGCGGTCAGGAATTCGGCGTATACGAAGCCGTGGACGAGGCAAACGGCGCGCTGTTGGGTTTTGTGGCCATCGCGCCGTACGACAAATTGTTCAATTTGGAGATCGACCCCGTGGAGTCGCTCGCGCGCTGGCAGCTGGACAGCAGAGGCGCCGGAGCTTCCGTTTACATGCGGCGCGCGCTCGAAGAAAAAATCGACGAAATCGGCGCAAAGGGATTGATTCAGTATGGCTTCATCGGTTGCTCGCAGCATGGCGTGGCGCGTGAAATGTTCCGCGACTATTTTCATCAAAAAGGCATCCCGAGCATCAACATCGAAGGAACGTTTCAGGTCGGGCCTCCGTCGGGACAGGTTCTGACGCGGATCAATGCGTTTATTGAAATGCTCGCGTGATATTGGGGAGGGCGCAGAATGTCTCAAGGTGACAAAAAAGAGAACCTTGTCGGGAGATTTTTCGAAATCTCGATTATCCTCATCGTTATAATCATCGCTTGGCTCTTCATTCCTCTGAAGGCGCAGAACATGTTCGTGCCTTCGTTGTTTACGATCCTCGGCGCCTTCAAAGAACTAACTCTCAACGGTGAGCTGTGGATCGATATCGTCACCAGCCTGAAGCTGTCGTTTCTGGGGCTTTTGATTTCCACCGTTGCGGGGATTGCGCTGGGTTTGCTGCTCGGTTGGTTTGTCAAGCTCGAACGCTATCTGGACACGGTATTGCAAATCATGCGGAACACGCCGGTCCTGTCGGTTCTGCCGATTTTTGTAATCGCCTTGGGAATCGGCGACATGTCCAAAATCGCAATCATTGTGTGGGCTACGTTTTTCCCGATACTTCTCAACACGATTCAAGGCGTCAAAAACGTGGATTCAACGCTTATTCGCGCCGCGGAATCCATGGGCATCGCCAGAGTCGGATTGTTCCTTAAAGTTGTTTTGCCCGCTTCGTCGCCGTTTATCATCGCGGGTTTTCGCCTCAGCGCGGGGGTATCGCTTCTGGTCATCGTCGCGGCGGAGATGCTGGGAGCGAATCACGGGCTGGGCTTTATGATCTTCAATTACCAGCATTCCTATCAAATCCCGAAAATGTACGTCGGCATCATTACCTTGGCGGTCATCGGCGTATTGCTGAACCTGCTGATCGTGAAGTTGGAAGCCAAATTGACGCGATGGCAGGAAAAAGCAAATGCGAATTGATATAGCTGCAAGTGGTAAAAATGGAATATGTTTGTTTAGCGAGAAAAGGAGAACGGTTATGAAAACGGGAACGGCAAGAGCAAAAATGAGTATTGTCTTAGTATTGTTGGCGTTGGCGGTCGCGGCGATTTCGCTCACCGCGTGCGGCGGCGGAAGCGCCGGAGGCGGTGAGAGTGCCGGAGGGAACGCGGAATCCGCCGAAACCGCCACGGAAGAATCGGGAGCCGCGGAAAGCGCGGGAGA
Organism: Eubacteriales Family XIII. Incertae Sedis bacterium; assembly: GCA_031276515.1. GTDB lineage: Bacteria > Bacillota > Clostridia > Peptostreptococcales > Anaerovoracaceae > JAITLA01. The sequence goes on from JAISMX010000026.1 coordinate 26,294, forward strand.
CGCGGAAGTGTTTACGCTCAAGGTTCCGGGATTGAGCGAGGGGCCGGTGCGTTTGAATCCTTTGACGATCGGCCATGAAAAAGGATTCTTTCAAGAATACGGCATTGAATTGGAGGACCAAGGCAGCGTCGCAATCAATCAGCAGATTTCCGCCATCCTGTCCGGCAGCATCCATACGACGGCCATCATGACGGCGGAAGGTGTGCCGGCCATCGACAACGGCGCGCCGATCATTGCCGTCGCGGGAGGAGTCGTGACGACGCCGGATTGGCCGCACATGACATTTTTAGTTAAAAAAGGGAGCGACATCAAGACCGGCCGGGACTTCATAGGGAAAAAGATTGCGACGGCGGCCGCGAACGGCGGCTGCACCGGCGGATTCCCGCTGGAATTCATGCGGCAAGCAGGTGTGGAAAACGCCATCGAACAAGTCGAATTGATTACGGTGCCGGAAGAAGCTTTGATCGAAACCCTGAATCAGGGCAATACGGATATCATCGGCACACATCTGGCGCCAAGCGTGGTGAAAAAGCTGTACGGCGACGAGTTCGACATCGTTTTCAGCGATTGGGATCTTGCCGAGGACAAGCTTGGCGACATGCAGTTCTATTTCACGAGAGAGTTCACGGAGGAAAATCCCGATGTCACGCGTCGCTTTGTCTCGGCATTGGCAAAGACCTTCAACTGGATCAACGAAAATCCCGACGAGGCGTACGAAACATACAAAAACGCCGTACCCAACATCAATGAAGATATTTTCAGCGTGAACCAATATTCAAAGGATGCGCTGATCGACAAAGCGCACGTGGATATATGGCTGGAGCTTCTGGGCAATCCGGGACAGGTGCAGCTGCTTAAAAACAAATTGACATTCGACGATGTGGCGACGAACGAGTTCAATCCGAACGCTTCCTGAGCGAATCGTCGTGGGGAGGAATTATGGAAATAATTTCAAAAGAATTGAAGGCATTGCTGTATGAGGAAGGTGCGGATTTGGTGGGCTTTGCCGACTTGAGCGAAACGGGCAGCGCACTTCCGTTTGGGGTGTCGATTGCCATAGGGCTCTCCATTGAAGCGCTCGATTCCCTGCGCGAGGGCGATAAAACAAGATACAAAGCGGAAGTGTTTCCGCTTGAAGACATCGAACGAATCGTCGACGTCGGGGCCAATTATCTGAACCGAAAGGGTTATAAAACCGTTCAACTGACGGAAGCGTTTATGCACAGCGAGGCATTCGACATGGATATTCAGTTAAAGACGATTGCGACAAGGGGCGGTCTCGGCTGGGTGGGCAGGTGCTCATTGCTTGTTACCGAAAAATTCGGACTCGCGCAGCGCCTCTCCGCTCTCATCACCGACGCGCCGCTCCTTGCCGACCGTCCGGTCACGCAATCGTTTTGCGGGGATTGCAACTTGTGCGTTCGCAACTGTCCCGGAAAAGCGATGTCCGGAAGGCTGTGGAACCCCCAAAAACCGCATTGCGATCTGTACTTTGATTTGAAGTCCTGCTTGCGGGGCGCGGATATCTGCGGCGAACGAATCCCGAGGCAGAAAGGGCTGAAGCTGTGCGGGCAGTGTCTCGGTTTTTGTCCGCACACAGAGGATTATATCAACCGCGTAAAACGGCGAGGAGCTTGAAATGGAAAATGAATACAGAATCGTGGCGGAGAATTTAAACCTCGTCTATCGAATCAGGAGAGCGAAAAAAGATCCGAATCCGAGGAGCCTTCACGCGCTCAAAGACATCAGCCTAAATGTGCGCTCGGGCGAATTTCTCACCGTTGTGGGGCCTTCGGGATGCGGGAAATCCACATTTCTCTATATCCTTGCCGGGCTGATCAAGAAAACGTCGGGAAATGTCCGAATCAACGGACAGGAGATCAAAGGGCCGGCGCTGGACAGAGGCATCGTCATGCAGGCGTACGCCTTGTTTCCGTGGCGCACGGTTCTGAAAAATGTCGAATTCGGCTTGGAAGTAAAAAAATTGCCGAAACGGGAACGAAAGTCGATCGCCCGCGAGTTCATCGAACTCGTGGGCCTGAGCGACTTTGCGGATCGCTATCCCTATGAGCTGTCCGGCGGCATGAAGCAAAGGATCGCCATCGCCCGCGCTCTGGCTTACAACCCCGACGTTCTTTTGATGGACGAGCCTTTTGCGGCCGTGGATGAACAGACGAGAGGGAGTCTTCAAGCGGAAACGCTGCGAATATGGGAAAAAACGAACAAGACGATCATCTTCGTGACGCACAGCATCGAGGAAGCCGTCTATCTCTCCGATCGAATCGTCGTCATGACATCCGGACCGGGAAAGATTCGCGGCATTGTGGATGTCGCCCTGCCCCGTCCTCGAGACGAAGCCATCAAGAACACGAAGGAATTTGCTTCGTACCGAAACAAGGTGTGGACCTTATTGCAGACGCCCTGCGAAAGAACGGAGAAGGTGGAGCGCATATTCGATTATACGGAGTTGGTCAGCAGACCGCAGGACAATGCGATCTGAGCGAATGAACGGCGGAAAGCGGCATTGCCGAAAATCTTGCGCAAGGAAGATTTTTCGGCTTTTGTCATAAGCGGCAATGCGAACGAGGGACAGGAGGACGCACACAATGGCTCAGTACGGAATGTTGATCGATCTGGAGCGCTGCACGGGATGTTATTCCTGTGTGGTTTCCTGCAAACAGTACTTTGGAACGCTTCCCGGCGTGGATTACAATCAAGGGCATTTTGTCGAATGGGGGGAGTACCCGGACGCGCACCGACGCTATATCTCGACAATGTGCAATCATTGCGAAAACCCGCCGTGCATGACGAGCTGCGCATTTGGCGCCACATACAAAGCGCGGGAAGGCCCGGTTCTGACCCATCCGGAAAAATGCACGGGTTGCGGCGAATGCGTCAAGGCCTGCCCGTACGGACAGCGCTTTCTAACACGGGAGGTCGAAACGGCTTTCCCGGGCCATCCCATGCCGGCGGAGGTCGAAAGCGCCGTGCGCCTGCGCAAGGCGGAAAAATGCACGCTCTGTCAAGACCGCATCGCGGAAGGGCTGGAACCGATCTGCGTGGCGCTTTGCCCCGGCCGATGCCGCATCTTCGGGGATCTCTTGGATGCGGAAAGCGAGATCAACTACTACATAAAGCTTTACGGGGCGATCAAAATCGAAGGCACATCCTTGTATTACGTTTTGCCGGATGGCATGGACCCCGCGCTGTTGCCGCCCGGCTACGATTCCGACACGGGAGCGCTGACGCCGACGACCAAAAAAAACGCTTTGGCGCGCAGAAAACCGGGCGATCCGGATTTCAGAACGCTCACGGACGGCTTGTTCAAATCCCGCGATTGGGTGCGGAAGAACGACGACAGGAAACCGAACATCGGCGGAGAATACAAATACACATATTGCGCGCAATGCAACCATATGCCAAAATGCGGCGTGAAAGCCGTGGTGAAAGACGGGAAGGTCTTGCGCATTGAGAGGCGCGAAGAATACGGACCCGAGTTGCTCTGCACGATCGGAAACGCTACGGTGCAAGATTTGTACGCGCCCGATCGCGTTTTGTATCCGCTTCGCCGCACGAATCCCAAGGGAGAAAGGAGCGTGTGGAAGCGCATTTCTTGGGAAGACGCGATTTCCGAGATTGCGGAAAAATTAAACGGCGTGAAGGAGAAATACGGCGCCGAAAAGGTTTTCTTCATGTCCGGAGACGCGAAAGAGCCCCGGTCCGTCGTGCAGCGTCTCGCCTACAGTTTCGGTTCCCCGCATCTCGGCTCCGAGAGTTCGACTTGCTATACGGCGGCGGAGCTCGCCGTGCGGCTCATCTACGGAATGGAAGGGAGGGCCATAGCATCGCTGAACAGCGGCGCCTCGCCCGACATCAACGACACGAAAGCGGCGATCATCTGGGGCAACAATCCCGGCGTTTCCATGGCGGGGATGTACAACGGCTTGAAAACGACGCGCGAATTCGGAAATGTCAAATTTATCGTGGTCGATCCGCGCGTCACGAACACAACGGAAAATTTTGCCGACGTTCATCTGCAGATCCGGCCGGGGACGGATGGCGCCCTCGCGCTTTTTTTCGGGAATTATTTAATTGAACACGATGCTTACGACAAAAAATTCGTCGAAGAATGGACGCATGGATTTGAGGAATACAGGGCGCTCGCCGCGCGGTATACCCTTGCGAGGACGGCCGAAATTTGCGGAATTCCGGCGGAACGCTTGCGACGCGCGGGCGATATCCTCGTGGAAGCCGGCGCGCCGATCACAATTCGATCTTCTTGCGCTTTCCCGCAGCATTTTAACGGGACGGACAATATGCGGGCAATGATGCTGCTCGTTCCGCTGACCGGCAGTCTGGACGTCGAAGGCGGGCATCCGATCGTAAACGAACCGTTGGAATTCGACATGTGGGGCGGTTCTTATCCCTTCGCGCGCGTGGACGACTTGCTGCCAAAACTCAGCCATTTGAGGCTCGACCGCAAGGATTTTCCGCTTTGGTCCGACTTTGACATTCAGGGCATGATGCAGGTCAATCTGCTGCCCGAATACGTGCGGGACGGGGGGCTGCGCGCCGCGCTGCTCGTCGGCGTGAACACAATGATGTGGGCGCAGACGCACGAATATCAACAAGCGTTTCGCGACATGGAGTTTGTCGCCGCCGTGGATTTCCGGGAAAATCCATGGACGCACGACTATGTCGACATGTTGCTTCCGGCCGCCATGTCTTTTGAGCGGGCGGCGCCGCTCAGCGTAGTCGGCGGTCGTCGCGTATACCTGCGCGAGCCGATTGTGGAACCCGCGGGCGAAGCCAGAAGCGATTATCGGATCATCTGCGACATAGGCGCGGCGCTTGGTCTCGGCGACGCGTTTTTCGGAGGCGGCGAAAAAGCCGAAGAGAGCTGCATCCGAGAAATACTTCGCACGACGGGAGGCGCGCGGGAAATCACACTTGAAGAATTGCGCGCGGCATCGCCGGACGGGATTACGATCCCCTTGCGAAAAGGAGTGAAATACCGGAAATGGGAGCTGGGTCTTTTGCGTTCCGACGGCAAACCCGGATTTTCGACGCCCTCCGGCAAGGTTGAGTTTGTGTCGGAGATCCTTCGCCGGTACGGCTACGAACCCTTGCCTCTTTACCGAGAACCCGCGCACAGCCCCGTTTCCACACCGGAGCTTGCGGAGAAGTATCCATTGATCCTGTGCGCGGGCGCGCGCGTTCCGTATTACTGTCAATCCGGCGGCCGCAGTCTGCCGTGGCTTCGCAGATTCATGCCCGAGCCGACGGTAAATCTCAGCAGATCGGATGCGGAAGCGCGCGGGCTGAAAGAAGGAGAACTCGTGCGCATCACTTCGCCGGCAAACGAAAACGGCATCGTCGCAAAGCTCGTGATCACAAATACATTGCGTCCCGGCATGATCGACATGTATCACGGATGGCCGCAGGCGGACGTCAACGAACTCGTCCCGCGCATCTTTGACCCGCTCGGAGGGTTTCCTCCTTTCCGAGAGGGGCTTTGCCGGATAGAAAGGGCCTGAAAGGAGGTTCATGAGGATGATTTTCTCTGTCGAAAGTGTTTTTGAAAGCGTTTCTCTGTTCGCGCTTGTGCTGATTACATTTGTCATACATGGCAGATTCGGAAAAAAACCGGTTCTGACGCCCGGGATACGCGTGCTTTCGGGAATCGGCGTTGCGATCGCGATTGCCTTCATCGTTTTGATTGCCGCGAAACTCGGAAGTGACGCGAACGCGTTCATCGCGTCGGCGGCATATGCGCTGCGGATCGCTTTCGCCGCGGCGCTCGCCTATCCCTTCGTGCTGTTCCTGATTCGCCCAACGCTGGAGGCGACGGGTTCGCATGACTATATCGACCTGATCCTGATCGTGCTTGCGATTCCGGTGTTTGCGCTGAGTTTGTTCCTCTTGTTTACGCCATCGGCGAAGGGATTGTCTTTTTTTTACGCGCAGGTGTTTTTCACCGTGCTCGCGGCGCTAAACTGTCTGTTGATCGCGCGCATTTTCGGAGACGGACTGAAGCGGAAACGCGGTCGTGAGAAATCAAAAAAAACCGCTTGACAATGATGAGATCCCTGTGTTAAACTGAATTTGTAATCATGATTGCATATATGTTTAGTATGTTATTGATCGGAAAACCGAAGGTAGCATTGCGGTGCGCAGTGTTGTTTTCGGTTTTCCAAAATGGTGGCGGTACGCGCGCGCCGGCATGGGGGCAATGGAAATGGTAAAAAACGGTGGAGCGACAGCGTCCGTGGGTACAACCGGCATTTGCGACGAAAGACCCGAAGCAGCCGATGCGCGGCATTCCGCCGACACCGGCCGCGCGAGAACGGTTGCGGGGAACCTGCGAGAACAGGATTTGAAACGGATCATAAGCTATATCAACGACATACGATACGGCTCCGTGACCGTGATCATTCAGGACGGGCATGTGCTTCAGATTGAGAAAAACGAAAAAATCCGGCTTTGACGGAGGGACTTGGGCGGCTTTGGCCGGCTTCCATCCGCAAGCGAAACGAAGGGAGTGGCAAAGATGGCAAGTGTGGGGGACGTGAGACCGGACTCGAAAACGGGCCGAAACATCCTCGGCGTTCCGATTCTCGTGATCGGCGTCGCAATCGCGGTCGTGCCGCGATTGGTCTATCAGGCATTCGAAAGCATGGACGGCATGGTCATGCAATGTTATGCGACCGCGAACGCGGAAATCGCGGTCGGCGCGGCGATCGTAATCTTCGGGGGGCTGTATTTTTTCGCGAAATCCGCGACGCTCAGGCTGACCGCATCCCTTTTGGCCCTCCTGTCGGCGGTGTTTGCGCTGCTCTTTCCGACCGCGCTTACGGGCTTATGCGGAGACGCGCACATGGCCTGCCACACGCTGACGCTGCCCATGCTGATCGCGAGCTCTTCCCTGATCATCCTGTTTTCGCTGATCGGCGCCGCGCTGTCCGTCCGCACGCTGCTGCGCGCGACGAGGGAACGCCGCGCGTCGGGACTTTGACGTCGGCCTCGCCGGACGCGGAGGAATGCACATGTCGAGTTTTTCCATCGCGCGAAACAATCTGCTGCACAGGCCTTTTCGATTGTGCTGCCTCGCCGCGCTCATCGCCGTGACCGCCTTCGTGATCGCCGGCGGCACGCTGTTCGGATTGGGTCTGCGAAACGGCGTCGCGAGCACGGCGGCGCGTCTCGGGGCGGACGCCATGTTCTTGCCCGTGGGCGCCGAACGGAATCTGGAGGGCGCGCTGCTCGAAGGAAAGCCGAGCACCTTCTACCTGCCGGGCGACGCGGTGCGCGCGCTTTCCGAGCTGAAGGGCGTCAAGCGGACTTCGCCGCAGCTCTACATCTCCACATTCGATTCGGCGCACTGCGGCGCCCTCGTGCAGATCATCGGCTATGATCCGGAAACGGATTTCGTGGTTACGCCTTGGCTGAAGGAGAACGGTTCGAGCGAGCCGGGCCGCGGCGAGATCGTGATCGGAAGCGACATAAACTTGGCGCTGGGAGAGAAAATGCTGCTTTTCGGCGCGAGTTGCGTCGTGGTCGGCAAGTTGGAAAGGACGGGCATGGGCTTCGACGCGACGGTTTTCGTGGGCAAGGAAACGGCCCGCATGCTGATCGACGAATACGAGACGTACATCGGCGCGATTCCGATGCCGGATGAGAACGCGGCTTCGGTCGTCACCGCGGAGATCGAGGATGGTCTCGATCACGAGACGTTTGTAAAAGAAGTCCGAAAAGAGCTTGACGGCGTGAACGTGATTCTGCCGCAGGCCATCATCGGAAATCTGGCGCGAAACCTCGATCTGACCATAGGCGTTCTGATGGGCATTCCGGCATTGCTTTGGGTTCTCTCGGCCTTCGTCCTCGTGATCGTGAGCACGATCACCCTGCACGAGCGCAAGCGCGAATTCGGTGTGCTGCGCGCGCTCGGGGCGACGCGGAAAAAGCTTCTCGAAATCCTGCTGGCCGAATCCGTCCTGCTCGGCGTCCTGGGCGCCGGCGCGGGGGTCCTGCTGTTCTGCGTGACGGCGCTGCCCTTCAACGCGCTCCTCGAGAGCAAGCTCGCTTCGGAATACCTGCTCCCCTCCGCCGACGTCACCGTGCCGGTGCTGATCGCCTGCTTCCTCCTGTGCGCGGCGGGCGGGCCGATCGCCGCCTTCGCGTCGGCCGCGGGCATCGGACGCGCGGAAACCTCGCTTATAATGCGGGAGGATGTGTGATGCTGCTTTCGGTTTCGGATCTCAAGAGAACGTACAGGCGCGGAGAGAGGATGTTCTCCGCGGTGGAGGATGTCGCGTTTGCGATGGACGGGAAGGATTTCATCTGCATCACGGGCGAATCCGGCAGCGGCAAGAGCACGCTGCTGCATCTGCTCACGGGGCTTCTCAAGCCGGACGCCGGGCGCGTGCTGTTCGAGGGGCGGGACATCGCGGCGCTGTCCGACGGCGAGCGCTCCCGTCTGCGAAACGGCCGCATCGCCTGTGTTCCGCAGGGCTACAGTCTGCTGAACAATTTCTCCGTCCTCGACAATGTGCGTCTGCCCCGCTGTCTGTACGGCGAGAAGCGCGGCGCGCGCGCGGAAACGCTGAAGAAAGCGGAGCGCCTGCTCGCGCGCATGGGCATCGCCCCGCTCGCCGCCGAGCGGCCGCAAAATCTCTCCGGCGGCGAACAGCGCCGCGTCGCGATCGCCCGCAGCCTGATCGCCGATCCGGCCCTGCTCGTCGCGGACGAGCCGACCGGAGATCTCGACCCCAAGACGGCGACCTCGATCTTGGAATTTTTTGCCGAGATTCATGGGGAAGGGACGGCGATCGTTATGGTTACGCACGAGAGGGAACGCATCCCCTTCGCCAACAGGCATTTTGTCATGGACGGGGGCAGACTGTGGGAGGAGTAGAGAGTATGGCGCCGGCGCATACCGACTATGAATCCCATATTTCGAAAAACGGTTGATCCGGGATCCACAATACGGGAGGAAATATGGCAAAAAAGGAAATCAAGCAAATCGCGATCTATGGCAAGGGCGGCATCGGAAAATCCACGACCACGTCCAATCTCAGCGCGGCCCTGTCAGACATGGGCTACAAGGTGATGCAGTTCGGCTGCGACCCCAAAGCGGATTCCACGAACACGCTGCGCGACGGCAGCTACATCCCCACCGTGCTGGAACTTCTTAGGGACAAGAGCAAGGTGGACGCGCGCGACGCCATCTTTGAAGGCTACAATGGCATCTACTGCGTGGAAGCGGGCGGGCCGGCGCCGGGCGTGGGCTGCGCGGGCAGGGGCATCATCACGGCGGTGCAGCTTCTGAAGCAGCAGAACGTCTTCGAGGATTTGGATTTGGATTACGTGATTTACGACGTTCTCGGCGACGTCGTGTGCGGCGGCTTCGCCGTGCCGATTCGTGAGGGCATCGCCAAGCATGTTTTCACGGTTTCCTCATCGGATTTTATGGCAATCTACGCCGCGAACAACCTGTTCAAGGGCATCCAGAAGTACTCGAACTCGGGAGGCGCGCTGCTCGGCGGCGTGATCGCGAATTCGATCACATCGGAATACCAGCGCTCGATCATCGACGACTTTGTGGCGCGGACCAAGACGCAGGTCATGCAGTACGTTCCCCGCTCCATCACCGTCACGCAGTCGGAGTTGTCGGGAAAGACGACCATCGAGGCCGCGCCGCATTCCGAACAGGCCAAAGTATACCGGGAATTGGCAAAGCGCGTGGACGCGCACACGGAATCCGTGACCCCCTCGCCGCTGGACGCGCAGGAGCTCAGGAGTTGGGCCGCCGAATGGGCGGATCAGATATTGGCGATAGAGAGCGGAGAGGTGAAGGACGCCGCACAGGCGATCTGAACGCGGAGCAACGTACAGACGCCCCCACGACGACGTCGAAAATATCGCCCGAATTATGTTTTTAAAAAGTTGTTGACAAAGTGAAGTCCATCGTTTATTATAGTAAACATACTAATCATATATGTTTACTATAAGCTGTTGACCGGAAGACCGGAGATAGGCGTAAACGCGCTTGTTGCCGGTCTTTTGTTACACATAAGATTGAAATTTCGGAGTGTCAAAGTTTTCGAAGAAGGCAAGATATGTGAATGGAAGGAGGATTTTAATGGTACACGCCGCGAATGTTCTGACGGACTTGATCGGACGCACGCCGCTTCTGAAAGCGGGCAGGTCGGTGGAGAATAAAGCAATTGCCGCAAACATTTATTTTAAATTGGAGTTTTTCAACCCGCTTGGCAGCGTAAAGGATCGCATCGCTTACAGTATGATTGTGGATGCGGAGAAAAACGGGCGGCTTCGCCCGGGCGACACGATCATCGAACCGACCTCCGGCAATACGGGCATCGGGATTTCCTTTGTGGCCGCCGTGCGCGGGTACAAGGTGATTTTGACGATGCCGGAAACAATGAGCGTCGAGCGCCGCAGCCTTGTCAAAGCCTTGGGCGCCACAGTGGTTCTGACGCCCGGTGCGGACGGCATGAGAGGGGCTGTTCGAAAAGCGGAGGAACTCAATTCCCAAATTGAGAGAAGCGTGATTCTGCAACAATTCGAAAATCCGGCCAATCCGTCCATTCACGCGAGTACGACGGCCGAAGAAATATGGAAGGATACGGAAGGCGCCGTCGATCTCTTTGTGGCGGGCGTGGGGACCGGCGGAACGGTGACAGGCGTGGGAGAATCCCTTAAACGCAAAAACCCGGATATTCGGGTGGTCGCCGTGGAACCCTTTGAGTCGCCGGTGCTTTCCGGAGGCGCGCCGGGCTCTCACAAAATCCAAGGAATCGGCGCCGGTTTTACCCCGCAGGTTTATCGGCCGGACGTCGTCGATGAAATTTTTAAAGTTCGCTCGCAAGAAGCCATCGATACGGCGCGCGAGCTGGCGCGTTTGGAAGGCTTGCTGGTTGGCATATCGTCGGGCGCCGCCGCGTTCGCCGCGATTCAGATCGCGGCGCGCAAAGAAAATGCCGGAAAAAACCTCGTGACAATTCTTCCGGATACGGGAGAGCGATATATTTCCACGGCGCTTTATCAGGAACCGTCGGCGAATGCCTGAGATGGCGCCAAAATCAAAATACAAGAACAGTATTGGAGGAATGTCGAAGATGCAACATTTTATTGAACGGCCCAGATCTTCCTGTGCCCTTGGCGGCGCGATCGCAACGCTGACTTCCCTGCCGCGCGTGATTCCGATTCTGCATACGTCGGGCGGTTGCGGGCAAAATCTCTCAGGGGCCTTTGCTTCCGGGGGCGGCAATTACGGATCGGGTTACTGCGGCGGCGGAACGATTCCGACCAGCACGGTTTCGGAGAATGAAATCATCTTTGGCGGGGAAGACCGTCTCCGGGAAGAGATAGAGAATACGCTGGATGTGATGAATGGCGAGCTCTTTGTGGTCGCGACGGGGTGCATGACGGAGATGATCGGCGACGACGCGGAAAGCGTCGTTGAGGGATTTCGAAAACGCGGCGTTCCCATCGTCGCGATCAGCACGCCAAGTTTTGTCGGAGATTCTTATTGCGGTTACGAAATCGCGCTGAACGGAATTTTCAACCAATATTTGGAGCCGAATTTGGAATCGGCCGGGAAACGGGCGAAGGCCGTTCCGGCGATCAATATCTTCGGCGTGATCCCGGCATACGACCCTTTCTTCCGCGGAGATCTTGAAGAAATCAGCCGATTGCTCGGTTCGCTTGGCTATGCGGTCAACACGTTTTTTACTCCGGATCAGACCTTTGAGAATATCTTGCGCGCCCCGTCGGCCGCGCTGAACATAGTATTCTCCCGCACTTACGGGATCGGGTTCGCGGAGCGGTTCCGCGAGCGTTACGGAACGCCTTACTGGCTTACGGACATGCCGATTGGACCGGAAGCCACGGATCGCTTTCTGCTGGAATTCGCCGAACGGACCGGCGCGTCGAAAAAAAAGGTTCGCGATCGCATCGCGATTGAGAACAAAATCTTTTATAAATATTTTGAGCGAACCGCCGACATCTTTCGCGATTCGGATTTCAAATATTACACCGTAACCGTGACAAATTCAAACTACGCCATTCCTGTGGCGGGATATCTCATGCGGGAACTCGGATGGGTGCTGAAAGGGTCGTATGTGACGGATATTTTGGAAGAATCGCAGAAAAAATCGCTCAACGACGCTTTTGACGCCGAAGGATTTCCGATTCCGCTTCGCTTTGAGACCGACACCGGCAGGATAGCGGAATCGATCACCCGAAGTCTGCCCGAATACAAAGGCAGTCGTTATTACAACGCCGCGACGCCGCTGTTCATTGTTGGCAGCACGCTGGAAAAAGCGACGGCCGCGGCGCGCGGCGCCGGCCAGTTGTCCGTCAGCTATCCGGCGTACAACCGCATGATAGTCGACAGGGGCTATGCGGGGTATCGCGGCGGTCTGCACCTTTTTGAGGACATCGTGGGTACGTTGGTTGGAGGAAAATGACAGTGGAGGGAAACGCGAAAAAGGCGGAAACCGGCGGCATACGCGGAATATTGCGGGTTTTGTCGCGCATTCACCACAGGATTATGGGCCTGTATCTGTTCATTCTCTTTTTGATCCTGTGGCAGATCGCGCCGTCTGTGGGATGGACCAACCCCGTGCTGATTCCTTCGTTTTCAACGGTGCTGGCAGAAGGCGCGTACATCGGCCTCGGGAACGTTCTCGTCCACATTGCCATTAGCATGAAACGGGTTTTTGTCGGATTTATCATCTCCACCGCGGTTGCCTTGCCATTGGGTTTTATCCTTTCGGGGGCGCTTCCGCGCATCGCGGAAGCGCTGAATCCGCTGATGCACTTTTTGTCTCAGGTTCCGCCGTTTATTTTGTATCCGGTTTTTTTGATCATCGTCGGACCCGGGGAGTTTGGAATCTACGCGGTCATTCTCTGGTCCGCCTTCTGGCCGATTCTTTTTACGACCATTGACGGCATGCGCGGCATTGACGCCCGCCTGATCCAATGCGCGCGCTCTATGAACGCCGGCAACTTTGCGGTGTTTACGAAAGTGGTGTTCCCGGCCATCTTCCCGAACCTCGTACTGGGAATTCGCTCCGGGCTTACGATGAGCTTCCTCATGATGGTCGGCGCGGAAAGCCTGGGCGCGGCCTCCGGCATGGGATTCATGATACGGAACGCACAGCAGATCGGCGCCGTCGCGCGGATTTATCTCGGGGCGCTCCTTGTGGCAATTGTTGGATTTTTGCTTAATTTTGCCGCGGTGGAAGTCGAAAAAACCTTGGTGACTTGGAAGGAGATAGCGCAATGAGCAATCTTGCAAAATCAAGGAAATTTTTCAGCGGCATCGTTCCGGTACTCGCGTTTTTCGCGCTATGGGAAATCGGCGCGAATTATGTGCCAAACGGACTCATATCCCGTCCGTCGCGCGTGTTCGTGGCGATGGCGAGGGAGTTTGCCGGAGGGGAGCTTTTCCGGCAAACAGGCATCAGCCTAAGTCGGATTCTCCTTGGCTTTTCGGTGGCTGCGGTGGGCGGCATTGTTTTCGGCTTTGCTCTCGGGACGTTTTTTCGCCGGATGGAACGTTTCTTCCTGCCCTTTTTCCAAGTGTGCGAGAAGTTGAATCCATTCGCGATTATCCCGGTATTCATGATTTTATTCGGCGTGGGAACGCTGGAAAAGGCCGCCGTCGTATTTTGGGCTTCTTTCTGGCCGGTTCTGTTCAACACGCAGTTCGCCGCGAAAGCCGTCGATCCGCAGTTGATGCTCGCCGCCCGTTCCATGGGGGCGAACAGGGCGGAACTGTTTGCGGGCGTCATCCTGCCGTATACGATGCCGGGTATATTCACAGGGCTGAAACTGGCGGTGCGCGTCGCGTTTTTCATGATCATCGCGTCGGAGGTGATCGGCGCCTCCACCGGTCTGGGTTGGTTTTACGTGCGAAGTTCCGCCCTGTACAAACTGGATCTCATGTATGGCTCCATTTTGTACATAACGCTGCTCTCGATACTCGCAAACTTTATTTTTGAGCGTCTGGAGAAGCACTTTATGTCATGGAAGGAGGATGCGTTTTCATGAGGCAAAACATTTTTGTCCGCGACGATGCGCGGCGCGCAAAGAGATGCGCCATATACTTTTTATCCGAACCCCGATGTCGGCGCGCCCACACCGGTCCTTCATTAAGATTTGCCGAATCGAGAAAGGAGAAATTTCATCATGTCTCTTGGGAAGAATAAAAAAATAGCTTTGATCGCGGGCGTCGCGGTGCTTGTGGCGGCGGGCGTGGTCGCCGGATCCATCATCGGAAAAACGCAGAGGTCAATAGACCCTTCCGGCGCGTACACGAGCGCCGATACGGGTTCCGCACAGGCGGAAACCGCGTCGGGCGAACCGGAGGACATCATAACGCTTAAAACCTTTACCCGAAAGTACTGCACGTCCACCCCTTGGGTGGTGGGCGAAAAGAAAGGCTTTTTTGAGAAAAACGGCATCAGGATTGAGTATATTGGCGAGGTACCCGATCCGCAGCAACTTCCGGCCGTACTGAACGGTTCCGCGGACATCGGAGGCGATCTGCCGCACGCGCTGGCCTTGCATGTCAAAGAAGGCGCGGAAATCAAGGCGGTTACCCTGAATATGGTTGATCCCGCCCCGGATGTCGATCCGAAATTCCGGCATATGCGCTTTGTCGTCGCGGCGGACAGCCCCATTCAGACCTTGGAGGACATTAAAACGTATAAAGAGGGCGAGAAAATTTTGAGCAACAGTCTGCCTCCGTCGTGCAACGATTTTGTGCTCGACATCATCTTCGACAAGTACGGTCTGGACCGTTCGCGAATCGAATACGTGTATTACGAATCCGATCTCGCCGCATTGCAGGCGCTGGACCAGGGAAATCTTGACATAGCCACGATCCATCCTCCGTTTTACTATTTGGCGGAAGAATCGGGATACAGGCTCATAGCGGATTCCGCGGACAGCGGACTGGGCGCCGCCGCGGGTACGACGCTGTACTATTTCACGAATCGTTTCATCGAAGAAAACCCTGAGGCGGTGCAGCGCTTTGTCACAGCCATCAAAGAGGCGCAGGAATGGGCAAACGCGAACGAAGATGAAGCCATACGGCTTACGGGAGACTATATCGGATCGGAAATCCGGGCCGTACACTATTATTACACCGGATCGGGATTTCCGCAGGAATTGTTGGAACCGTGGCTGAATTATCTCGTGGAGAAAGGGTCGTTGCAGGAAGGCGAAATCACGCTCGACGACATCTCCACCACGCAGTTCCAATGAGCGGGGCGGATCGGATCGCGGCGGGCGGCGTGACTGCGCACGAGAACAACCGTCCGCCCAAAATAGAAATTCACGGCATCGAACGGATTTTCCTGAAAAAAAACGAGACCAACGGCGCGCAGGAATCCTTTGTGGCGTTGAAGGACGTGAATTTGAAGGTCGAAAGCGGCGAATTCGTAACGGTGGTCGGGCCGAGCGGCTGCGGCAAATCCACGCTCCTGTTCCTGTTGTCCGGACTTGCGTCGCCGAGCCGCGGGGAAATTTTGATCAATGGCGATAAAGTCACAGGCCCCGCGCTCAATTGCGGAATCGTACTGCAGGGCTACGCTCTGTTCCCTTGGCGTTCGGTGCGGAAAAACATTGAATTCGGCTTGGAACTCAAGTCGGTTCCCAAGAAGGAGCGCAAGGAAATCAGCGATTACTATATCAATCTGGTTGATTTAACCGGATTTGAGAACCATTACCCATACCAGCTCTCCGGCGGGATGCAGCAGCGCGTGGCGATCGCCCGTGTGCTTGCCTATGACCCGGATGTCCTGCTCATGGACGAACCCTTTGCGGCGGTGGATGCCCAGACGCGCGAAACAATGCAGGATGAGTTGTTGAATATTTGGGAGAAGACACAAAAAACGATCGTTCTTGTAACGCACAACATTGAGGAAGCCATTGGCCTTGCGGACCGCGTTGCGGTGATGAGCAGGAATCCCGGGACGATCCGGGATGTTGTGCCTGTGAATCTGCCGCGTCCGAGGAGGATCGGCGGCGTGCGCAACACCCCGGATTTTCAAATCCTTTCGCATCATATCTGGGAGCTTTTGCAAGACAAAGGCTCCCGCGGCGGGAGCGGCGCCCAAAGCGCCGCCGTCCCCCGCGTCGATATCGGGGAACACATCCGGGACGATGCCGTAATTTGAACCAACGTTTCGACAGGGTACAAACCCGTCCGTTGAAGGACGAAGAGGAGGCTTGACAGATGAATTATTTTGAATTGAAAATTCCCCCCGTGCGAGACCAACGCATGACCGTCAGCGACAGTTTTTCGGGAAACGGGTGCGAAATGATGGATTGCGCGAAGTCCGGGTGCATGCTGCGGTACAATCGGCGTTTCCGTCAATCCGGCACCTGCCAGATGTCCATCAGCATACTCATGGCGGCCACGCTCGAAAACGCCGTTTTGATCATGCACGGACCGATCGGTTGCGGCGCCACGCTTCATACCGCGGGGGTTGGCGCCGCAAAGGGAAAGCTGAACCGGGGAAAAGCGGCCCAACCCTTGGTCTGGCTGTCCACCAACCTGAAGGAAAGCGACGTCGTTAACGGAGGGGAAGAAAAACTAATTGAAACCATTCGCTACGCGGATCGGGAATTTCGGCCTGAAATCATCTTCGTCATCTCCACATGCGCCCCGAATATCATCGGAGACGATGTTGAGAGCATTGTGGTGCGGGCGCAGGAAGAATCGTCCGCGATCATCACGGCGATTCACTGCCCAGGTTTTCGTTCCCGCGTCATATCCAGCGCCTACGACGCGTTCTATCACGCGATTCTGCGTCATTTTCCGTTCGAGCCGGAACCGTTCCGCGATTTCACGCCGCTTGATCCGGGGGATCCCGCGTACGAAGCGGAGCGAGAGCGCTATCGACACAAAAAGAATCACACAGTCAACCTTTGGCGTCTGGAATCGGTCGGCGCCGCGGACGAGCGAGAAATCACGAGGTTGCTGAATGCGATCGGGCTGTCGGTGCGGATTGTCGCGGAATACGCAAGCCGGGACGAGATTCGGTTCGTCAGTCAAGCGGGGCTCAATGTGAGCATGTGCAACGTGCATGACGAGTATGTCATGAAATACCTTCAGGAGAAATTCGGCACGCCGTATATTGTCGCCGGCATTCCCATCGGTTTTCGCGGGACACGGGCTTGGCTGCTCGCAATCGCGCGCCATTTCGGCCTGGAGAAGGAAATGGAAAAACTCGCGGATTATGAGGAAAAACAGGTCAGGGAGGCGATCGAACCGCTTTTGCCCGCGATACGCGGGAAGCGCGTGCTGATGTGCGGCGGCATCGTCCGGGTTGGGGAAGACGCCGTATTGCTGCAGGAGCTCGGCATGGATGTGATAGGCGTTCGCGCCTATCATTATGACGACACCGTGCTTCCGCTTTATGAGCGGATTACGGAGGAACTGCCGAAGACGCTGCAGTATTCGGTCAGCACGGAGCGGTTTGAGCTTGCGAACCAAATTCGCAGGATCAAGCCCGATATTATGGTCTCGCATGTCGGCGTACAAGGCGACATCGCGAAATTCGGGGTACCCTCCGTGCAATCCTTCGACACCGAAAAGGGTTTCCTCGCCTACAACGGCATTTTCACACGGGTTCGCAGTATCGCGTTCGGGCTTGAAAACACGTCCTATCAAAAACGGCTCAGCGAACACATTGAACTTCCGTATAAGGATTCGTGGTATGAAAAGGATCCGTTTTATTACGTGGGCGAAGAATCGGCCGGGTGAACGGATCAATGGTTACAGTTCAAAGGTTCAATCAAAACTATTCACGAAAACTTTACAATTTCGTGCGACAAACCTCCTTGACAAAACCGCCCCCGAAGGAACGCATAAACCGTACGCATGTCCGGCCGGCTTTTATCTGCGCTCGGGACCCAACTCACAAAAGTCAGACCGTGACAGCTTGGGATTGAGCAAAAGCCGCGCCGGCACAAATCCCCGCGGCTGTCGATTCTGTTTTCTTGGCGCCGGATGAGCGTTTTTTAGCGGTTCCCTAAAATGTGTGACCGTTCTGTAACCGGCGCTGTTGTATAATTGTGTTAAAAAGTTTGTAAATCGTTGTACGCCGGTTATGTCGGACTTGCAGCGCAAGG
>JAISMX010000093.1 GCA_031276515.1 Eubacteriales Family XIII. Incertae Sedis bacterium
CCAACTCTCGTGAACGTAAGGATATGCCGACGGGTCGCCTGTCGGCGAAGATGTGGCGATTTCAACAATATCGCAGTCACGAACCGCCTCTTCGTTCGTGGCCGCAATGCGTATGTCCGCGACGGAGGGATATTTTTCCCGAACCCAATCGGCAAAGGCCGCGGCGGAGGCGGAATTGGGCGACGACCCTTTGATTTTCAATGAAACAATCCCCGGACGGGTGGCCATTACCGCGGCAAACGCGGTCTTGGACATGATGCCGGGACCGATAATGCCACAGGTTTTCGCGTCTTTTGGCGCGAAATATTTGAAGCCAACGCCGGGAACGGCGCCCGTTCTGTAAGCGGACAGGATGTTCGCGGACACAAGCGCCAAGGGCGCGCCCGTGTCCTTGTCATTCAGCATGAGCATCAGGATGGAGCGAGGCAGACCCTTTTTCTTGTTCTCGATATTGGAGCCGTACCACTTCATTCCCGCCAAGTCAAATTCGCCGCCAAGATACGCGGGCATTGCCATAAAGCGGCGATCGGGTCCGTCCTTGGGCATATTCGGAAATTTTGGATGTGCGGGGAAATTCACCATCGCCCCGTGCGAATTGCCGTTTGCCCCGGCCATGCGGTAGTCGCCGGTTTTCATGAGGCGAAACATTTCCTCAATGGCCTCGATGCAGGCGTTCATGTCCGTCACGCCCGCTTGGATCATGTCTTCTTCGCTTAAATAAAGGAACTCAACCTTCGTGTTAAACATACGCCGCTTCCCTTCCGATATCCTGTGTGAACGAACAGAGAACGATATGAGAGCCTGTTAACACTACCGTTCAACGCCCATCTTTTGGCGAATTTTCCGCCATGCTTTGTTGCAAAGCCTCGCCGAACCTACGGGTTCGTCTGCGTTTTGCGCCGCGCCTGACGAAAAATTCGCTCAAAATCTGAACATTTCGGATAGTGTTGACAGGCTATAGTTTAGCACGGAGACCGGCGGGTTTATTGTAAAAATTGGAACACAAGACCAACGATCGCAGTCGTCGTCCTAAGCGCCGGCGAACGCCAAATCTAAGGCTTGCACGTGCCGCAAGGCGCAAAACCGCCGTCCGCCGCCGCCCGCTCGGCGAATTCCACGACGTTTTCGGCTTTTACGGAGGCGGCGTGCCGGCATGACGACATGGCGGCAGTTGCATCCTCGGCTCGCGAAAAGACACCCGGCGGCGCCTTCCGCGCCGCCGGGTGTCTTTTGATCTTCGCGTTTCGATCTTCGCGAGTCGATTCTATCTGTCTGTCGTTTCGGTCTCGCTTTCCGCTTCCGCTTCGGGCGCTTCCGTTTCGGCCGCTTCCGCCTTCGCGGCGGCCGCCCAATCGTAGGCCGCTTCGACTATATCCGCGTAGGCCCAGTGGCTTTCGGGCAGATCGACGAAGTGCGGCGCGTCGGCCGGAATGTCCGCGGCCGTCAACTCGCGACGCAAGGCATTGTTGATGGCCGTTACGGCTTCCGCTCTCGTGATGGTGATCTGCGGCTTAAACGTGCCGTCGGGATAGCCGTTGACCCAGCCCTTTTCGGCCGCGTTGGCGATCTCATCAAAGGCCCAATGGCTCTGCGGCACGTCGCTGAAAACGGCTTCGCCCGCGGCGCCTTGGCTCGCGTCGAATCGGGAGAGGATGGCGGCGAATTCGGCGCGCGTGATCTCAGCGCTCGGCTTAAAGCTCCCATCCGCGTAGCCGTTCAGAATGCCGAGCTCGGCGAGATAGGCGATGGACTGCGCGTACCATTTGCCCTCCTCGACGTCCGTGAAGGCCGGCGTCCGCGGATCGTCCTTGTCCGCGTCGCTGATCAGCCTAAAGAGCATGGCCGCGACCTCCGCGCGCGTGAGGCCGCCGTCGGGGCGCACCGTGTCGTCGGGATAGCCGGCGATGTAGGCGACGCGCTCCGCGACGAAAGCCGCGAGCGGGGTTTTCCCGTCGTCTATGGTCGCGAGCGGGGTTTCTTCTTCCTCGATCTCCGTCTCCGCGGCCGGCGTTCCGCCGCTTGACGTCGAAGACGATGGCGGGCCGGACGGCGGACCGGACGGTTCGCTTGCGGCTGCGGTCACCGTCACGGTCGCGGATGCGCTCGTCGCGGTTGCGGTCTTGGCTCCTTCGACAGTGTCAATGGTGTTGGTCACGACCACATAATAGACGAAGGTTCCCGCCGTGGCGGTCGGAGGCGTGTAAGACTCGCCCGTCGCGCCGCCTATCGGCGTGCCGCCGGCGTACCATTGATAGCTCAGCGTGCCGCCGTCCTCTACCTTGGCCGTGACCGTCAGCGGAACCGCGGCCACGCCGGCCGTGTAAGTCGCGTTTGCGGGTTGCACGGTGATGCTCGGCGTCGCGGCGTTAACCGGGTCAACCGGCGGGTCAACCGGCTCAACCGGCGGCTCAACCGGCGGCCGCACCGTAAAGGAGACGGTCAGCGATTTATGGATGTTGGTTCCGTCCCTTCCGGACAGCGTGAGTGTGGCGGTGTATGTTCCAGGTTGGAGGCCGATTGCGGGCGTCAGCGTGAATGTGGCACTCTTGACGGCGGGTTCGATGGCGCCAGAGGTCGCTATGCTGTTAAACTTGGGCGGAGAGACGACGAAGGCGCTCTCATCGGCGCCGGACAGCGTCAGCGTCAAGGGGCCCGTATCCACGTTGCCGCCGTTCGTCACCGTGACGGTCAGCATCGGACGGTCTTCGTCCGCGTAGCCTTTGGTGCGTGACGGGAACGTGTACTCGCTTGCATCATTCGAATCAAAGATCTTCCAATTTATCGCATAATTCTTCGCGATCACCTCCACGGCGGCGGCATCGCTCGTCACGCTTGCGGTTTTTTCTCCGGTTGCGTCGTTCTTGGTGTTGGTCACGACCACGTAGTAATAGACGGTTCCCGGCGTGTCGGTCGGAGGCGTGTAAGACGACGCATTCGCCGCGTCTGCTATCTCTATGCCGGGGCCATCAGGCGCTGTGCTGCTGTACCATTGGTAGCTCAGCGTACCGCTGGAATCGCCTCCCGGCAAGGATGCCGTCACCGTCAGCGGGGCTGCGACATCGCCGACAAAATAAGACGCGCCTATGGGTTGCCCGCTGATAACCGGCGTTGCGGCATCGACCAAAGCCGGCACGTCGATCTCGACTGTCGCGTCCGCGAAGGTAAACACGGAGTTGACACTCTTATACGCAAAGAACGCTTGCGCCTGTACGACGAGCGTGTAGGTTTTTCCCGGCTCCACAGGCGTGGTGTCTATTCCCAGGATCTTGTTGCCGACGATCCTAAATGGGAAATCCTTCGGCTCCAGCGGCGTTCCCGGCGTCTCATCGGTCGAGTTAGGCGTGACGCTCTTGATTGTGTACTGAAAGGTGAATCCGAGATTTTGTAAGAATTTCGCGTAGCCTTTTTTCGACGTGTCTGTAGAGCCGTCCGGATTGCCGTAGAGCAGCGGGTCGTAGTCGTTCGTAAGCTTCGCGTAGGGACTGGCGGCGTCGCCGCCCGAAAGATAGTTTACATCAATGGTTACGCGATCATGTTTGTCGATGTAGCCGGCGATGTAGGCCAGATTGTTGTAGGCGCCTCCGGCATAGTCAAACAGTGTGGGAAGCTTATCAAGCCCTGAGGAAGTACCCCCCCCCTTGTTAAGAAATTTGATGGCCTTTACGTAGACGGAAGCCACGAGCGTCAATCCGGTGGGGGACAGATTGGGTTTTGACGCATCGGTGACGTTAAACACGAGATCCTTCATGAGATCCTCGTCTATAGCGCCCGCGATGCTTGGGGGTAGGCCGGCTTTCGTCAGATAGCTTTGGGCGGCGGAGGCGACGATTTCGGAGATCTTATCCGGAGTCAGGCCGAAATGCTCCTCCAACAAACCCAAGACCGTGGGAATCTTTTCCTCGATGCCGTCTCTCGCCGCTGCGGTATCGTAGATTTCGGGATCGAGATAGTCGTTGATGAGCTCCTGCAGATTCCCAATGGGATCGGAGTTGGGATCGAGGAAATCAACATCGCGTTCCTTCAACTCTTTGTACACGAACTGGATGAGCTTGATCGCCGTTTCGATTTCTTCCTCGTAGTCGCCAATCTTATAGCCGGCTATCGTGTAATTGGCGAACGCGGAGACGTCGCCGGAAGAAAACGCGTCCTGCACCTCGGCGGCATACTTTTCAAGCCACTCGTAGTCCTTGCCGTTGGCCTTATCCAAGAGATCCTTAACCACATCCTTTGCAAACCGCAGCAATGGTTCAAGATCATTTTCAAGCGCCATGGGTGTTGCAGTGCCGGGATCGGTCGAACTGGAATCATTCGGAAGAAGTGCAATGGCACCCTTTATTGCAGCCTCGATGCCCTCTATGATGTCCTGCGCTTCCTTATCCAGTGTGTCAAGGTCAAGATTCTCCTTTTGCAGCAATTCGGCGAGATAGATGAGTTTGTTTATCGTCTTGCTGAACACGCCGTTCAGCCAAGTTTCTGCCTTTTCCTTGTCTATGCCCAGCATTCCCAGCACTTTGCCAAGGTTGACGTCAATGATGTTGGCATGACTATCATCGTAGACGAGTATCTCATATTGCTCCAAGATCGCCAACAGCGCCGCTTTTTTCTCTATGGTCGTAGAGCCGGCGAAAGCCAGCGTGATTAATGGATCGACCAGTTTGGCAAATTCGGATTGATCATCCAGCACTTCCTCCACATAATCGATCGCCACATCCGCCAAAGTCCTGTCGGTGCCAAAGAGTTTCTGTATGCTTGTTTTTGCTTTAGCTTGATCTACAATCGCGTTGACCGCGTTCAGCAATTTAACGCCTTCCGTCAATGCCGTCGCATCCGCACTTCCCGTGCGGAGAGCTCCCAGAAGGTCATCCAGATCTATGACGCATTCATCCTTTACGACGAGGTCGTATGGAATTTCCGGGTTACCGTTTACGCTGGATTTGAGACCCGTCAGAAGATACTTATCTATCCCTACAAAGCTTATTTCGGCACCTGTATAAGACGTGGTTTTACCCGCAACAACTCCGGTAAGACTCGCGTCAAGAGCGTTCCGCACATCTTGTAAAAGCGTTGCCAAGCCCCTTCTGTGATCGTTGCTGAGAAGAAAAGCGCCGACCGCTCCCGCAAAATCCGTGCCCCAATACTCCTTGCCCGATAAAGCGACAATAAAATCCAAGATCAGGCTTTTGGCACCGTAGGGTAACGCAGCTACCGAGGAACCAGTCAATAAGTCATTTAATTTCGTTTTTGTTCTTGCTGGATCGAACATCAGTCCTGAATTTAAAGTATTCAGCAATCCGGACACATTTCCCGCCTTAGCATAATCGAGATTGGTGACCCCCACGTCGAGCTTGCCTGTGGCGTTAATAACCAACTTGCCATAATTTGCGGAAGCCGCGCCCGTGTACTCGTACTCCGAAAGCAACCAAAGCGCGAAATACGTGTAATCGCCGTCAAAGCCGCCGTTACTGATGGGTTCGTCAAACTTTGCCGCTCTATTCAGAATGTTTTCAACCGCAGCGGCAATATCATCCACCGTGTCCGCCGAAGCGCTGAGCGGAAGCGCGCCCACCACCAGTGCCAGCGAGAGCAGCACGGCCATGAGCTTTCTGAGTATGCCCGGAGGGCCTTTGACCCCGCCGAACGCATTGCTTTTGTTTTTCATGCGTCTTGACCCCTTTCCTTCGTTCGCGCCCGTCACCGGCCGGCGCCGGGGCGCGAACACACACAATCGTCCGCGCGTCAAAACCAAACGCGCCGGAACTCTTTCTTTCCCTCGGGCCTTTTCCTCCTTTCCGCGCCCTCGGCCAAATTCCGACATTATTTTGCCTTATTTTCATATTATACACCCAAACGGTCACAGTTCGGTAACTTTGTTTAATTTTTTATTTTTTATTTTTGCCCGAAGCGGCGGACGCGGTTTTTCATTGAGCATCGAAAAACGGGACGCGGCAGCAAACCGCTTTCGTTCCGCCATGTGTTGTCAAAAGGGTTTGAAAGAAGCAAATTGTAAAATTTGTGAATGGACAAATATTTTTTGAACAATGCGCCGTAAAACGTAGTATAATAAAACCGTTGATGCGGTTCCAAAGTGAGATTTGCGGCGGACGAGGCCCGGATGGCAGCATCGTCAATACGGGCGTCAGGAACGCCGGCCGTCCGTGCGACGGTAAGCGTACATTGGAACGCGGTCGCGGAGGAAATGCCGCAGAATAGGAGGGAAATGTCGTGAGCGATGAACGCATCCGCAACATGAAAGTGTCGGACGTATATCCGATGCTCGTCCGGAAAGCCGAGCGCAAGGGGCGTACAAAAACCGAGGTCGATACCGTCACGATGTGGCTGACGGGCTATGACGAAGCGGGTTTGCAATCGCAGCTTGACAACGGCGCGAGCTACGAGCGCTTCTTCGCCGAAGCGCCGCAAATCAACCCGAACGCGGACAAAATCACGGGCGTGATCTGCGGCCGGCGCGTGGAGGAAATCTCCGACCCGCTTACGCAAAATGTGCGCCGGCTCGATAAGCTCGTGGACGAACTCGCGAAAGGCAAAGCGATGGAAAAGATTTTGAGAGGGTAGAATGTGAAAACAACCCTGATTGACGCGCCGAACCCGGCAAAATGCAAGTGGAGGTGCTGATGAAAAACGAAATAGACGGCTCGCAATTGACGCGGCAAGTTTATGATATTCCCGACTGCATCGCCGCCGCGCTTGACGAAAGCGGGTTGTGGGAGCGTTACCGCGCCCGGCCGACGTATCAGCAGAACGACTACATCGGATGGATAATCCGCGCCAAACGCGAAGAGACCAGACAAAAACGACTCACGCAAATGCTTGATGAATTGCGGGGCGGCACAGCGTATATGAAGATGAAATACAACGCGAAATGAAACCGCACGAAACGCATTTTTTCACACATCATTCGCTTTTTTTCTCGTAAAGCACAATTTCATCATCCAAGGCTCCTCGCATGAACCAATTGTCCACGGCATCATATGTCGCAATATCGACATTCAGTCCGAATTTTTCTTCAAG
>JAISMX010000094.1 GCA_031276515.1 Eubacteriales Family XIII. Incertae Sedis bacterium
TACTCCATGCGGCCCGCAGGGTCGGCAAGGAATCCGTGCATGTCCCCCTGCGCAACGAGGCGGAACGCTACGGCATCGATTTCGCGGCGCTGGACAGGGCCGTCCCGCAGGGCGCGGACGCGTATTTCCTGTGCAATCCCCACAATCCCATCGGAAAAGCCTATACCGAGAGCGAGCTGACGGAGCTGAGCGAGCTGGCGGCCGACAGGGCTTGGACCGTGGTGTCCGACGAAGCGCATTGCGAGTTGCTGTACGAAGGCAAACACACGCCCTTCTTCAGCGTGGACGGCTACGCGCGGGAAAACAGCGTCTGTCTCTACACGCCCGGCAAGACATACAACCTGCCGGGGCTTCCGTTTTCCTTCGCCGTCATACCGAACCCCGCGCTCCGCGAACGCTTCACGGAGGCGGGCTACGCGTTTGGACATATCAGCGGTTTCAGCTTCCTCGCGGCGCAGGCGGCGTACAGCGAGGGCGAACCGTGGCGCGCGGCTCTCCTCGCCTATCTGAAAGCGAACCGCGACCGGCTGGCGTCGGAGCTGCGGCGCCGTTTCCCCTTGGCCGCGTTCACGCACACGGAGGCCACCTTCCTGCAGTGGATCGATTTCAGGCCGCAGGGCGCGGCGGATCCCGCGTCCTTCCTGAAGGAGAAGGCCGGGATCATCGTCACCGACGGCAAGCACTATGGGGCGGAAGGATACATTCGTCTCAATTTCGGCTGTCCCGCGCGGGTGTTGGATAGGGCGCTGGATCTGATGCAAGCGGCGTTTGAGTCGTTATAAATGTGACTAACGAGAGGAGTTGATCGCATGTCCGCATCGCCGTTGTTATCGGCGGAAATAAGGCACACCTGCTGCAATATATGCTCGTCCCACTGCGGGCTGGACGCTTACGTGGAGCGCGGCAAGCTCGTCCGCGTGGAAGCCGCGCGCCCCCCGTTCGGCAGCGGCAGCCTTTGTCCCAAAGGCTACGCCAACAGGGGCTATCTCTACCGCGACGACCGCATAAAGACCCCGCTGCGCCGGACGGGCAAGCGGGGAGAGGGTCTGTTTGAACCCATCTCGTGGGAAGAAGCCTACGGCGAGATCGCGGAAAAGCTCGGCGCCGCGAAGCGGACCTTCGGTCCCGACAGCGTGGCGTTTTATACGGGCTATTCCAAGTGGTACAGGCCCTACCTCCACCGCTTCGTCCACGCGTTCGGCACGCTGAACTACGGGACGGAATCGAGCAGCTGCTTCCAGTCGAGTTTCATGGCCAACGAGGTCAACGCGGGCGTCATGACGCGCCCGGACTTGGCTCGCTCCGAGCTGTTCGTCGCATGGGGTTCCAATCCCTTCCATGGCGGCAATTACGGCGGGCAGAACTTCGACGCGCTGAAGGAAAGGGGATTGAAGATCCTGCTGATCGACCCCCGCGTGACGCCGTTCTCGTCCTACGCTGACCTGCAGCTGCGAATCAAGCCCGGCACGGACGGCGCGCTGGCCCTGTATTTTGCCAAACGCCTGATCGAAGAAGGTCGCGCGGACCTCGCCTTTATCGAACGTCACGTGCATGGCTTCCCGGAATTCGCCGCCTACGCGGCGGGATTCGGCAAAGACAGGACATCTCGGATCACCGGCCTGTCCCCGGCCGAACTCGAACAAGCGGAAGCCCTGCTGTTCAAGGCGAGACGCTTTTCCATGGCGGCGGGCGGCTGCGGGAACATCCATCATATCAACGGGTTTCAATCGCTCCGCGCCATCCTGAGTCTCAGCGCCCTCACGGGAAACTTCGACAGGGAGGGCGGCAACATTCCCCTTTGCCACATCGACGAGGAGCGCAACAAGCCGAACGTGCCTTTCGACGAATTCATAGACGAGAAACGCCCCCGGGGAACAAAGCCCAAGATCGGCAGCGAACGCTTTCCGCTCTGGTCGGACCTGGTGGACGAATATCAGGCCATGGACCTGTCGCGCCAAATCCTCGAGGGAACGCCCTACCATATAGAGGCCGTTTTCGCGCTGGGCATGAACGTGCGGATGTTTCCCGGCAACGCCCGCCTGTTCGAAGCCCTTGAAAAAGTGCCTTTCTACGCGGACGTCGATCTGTTTATGACCGACAGCGCCCGATATGCGGACATCGTGCTGCCCGCCTGCTCTTCGTTCGAGCGGGAAGAACTGGTGGAAAGCCCCCAAGGCGTCCGCCTGATCCGCCCCGTGATCGAGCCCCTGGGAGAGGCCCGCTCCGACGCGGTCATCCTGTGCGATCTGGCGGAAAAGTTGGAGCTAAACGATCCCATCATGCGGGGAGGCTACAAAAAATGCGTGAAATATCTGATTCGGACGATCGGCGTGACCTATGAGGACCTGTGTTCGTCCGCGCAGATATTCAGAATACCCGGCAAAGAGCCTTATCTGCCGGGCAGCGTGCTGCAGACGGGTTTTGGCACGCCCACGGGCAAGTACGAGCTGTATTCGGAGCGCATCCGGGCCTATCCGCCTTCGTACGGCTACGAACCCCTGCCCGTGTACGCGGAGCCTTTGGAAGAGGTGGACGATCCGGAAAAACTGCCCCTGACCCTCGTGGCGGGCGGACGTCTGCCCTTCGCGTTCCATTCCCGCTTTCACAGGGTCAAATGGGCGCGCGAACTCCGCCGGGACGCGGCTGTGGATGTCAGTCCGCAGGACGCCAAGGCGTTGGGGATCGGGCAGGGCGACGCCGTGATTCTGGAGAGCGCCCACGCCTCGATACGATTGCGGGCGAACCTCACGTACATGGCGCCGCCCGGCGCGGTGTTCCTGTTTCAAGGCTATTCCGAGGCCGATGTCAACTCCATTGTCGGCATAAACCATCTGGATCCCTATTCGGGGTTTCCCGGATTTCGGTCGGTGCGTTGCGCACTCAGGAGGTGCGGATCATGATCGCTCGATTCAATTTTCATCCCGAACTGTGCGTGGGCTGCGGCGCCTGCGTCCTTGCCTGTCTCGATGCCGACGACACGGATCCGGACGTCCGTCCGCCGCTCCGCCGCCTGTTCAAAGAAGAGCGTCTGCGCGGCGGGCGCGTCGGCCTCACGTATTATTCATCCGCCTGCATGCACTGCGAGGACGCCCCCTGCGCGGAGGCCTGCCCCGCGGGGCTTTTTTCGAAAGACGGCGAAACGGGGCTTGTCCTCCTGGACAACGACAAGTGCGTGGGCTGCGGTTCCTGCGCGAAAGCCTGCGATTTCGACGGCATCCGTCGCGACGCAAATGGGAAGTCATGGAAGTGCAACGGCTGCGGCGACTACCTTGAGCTGGACCGCCCGCCCGCCTGCGTCAGCGCCTGCCCTCGCCGCGCAATCACCGTGGACGAGGTCAACGACGTGCTGGAAACGTCGAGAAAGCGCTTCTCGGCGAAAATCCGTCCGCTGCGGGACAGAGCGGCGCGCGGGAACAAACGCTGCATTTGAACTTGGAGGAACGGGGTCCGTTCGCATACGCTAACACGGCTCGCGCATGTCGATGCTGCCGCGCAGATACGCGATGTATGCCTTGCGCGCGGCTTGAAATTTGTTGCGACCGAGCAGAATCGCCTTACCGTCGGACATGTGTATCGCATTGTCCTTGATGCTGACGACCTCGTTGAAATTGATGATCCAACTGACGTGACAACGATAGAAAGCGCCACCCAAGCGTCGCATGAGATCGTCCAGCTTTCCGTAATACCGGTATTGCCGATCTCTCGTCTTGAGCAGAATCAGTCTGAGGTCGCTTTCCGCGTAAAGGATGTCTTCGGGCCGGACGGAAGCGGTTTCGGAGCGCGTCAAAATAGGGATTCGTGCGGTTTCCATGAGAAATCCTCCTTCTCTCTCCGTACAAATCATCCCGCGCTCACGCGAAAGGCGAAAAGCCCTCGCGTTTGGAAAAACGTGCATTCAGGCCGGAAGCGCGTCCGAAAGACGCTCAAATGCCCGATACTGCCAAGGTCAAACAAGGGGGATATGCGCTTACATATCCCGCGTGTACGTGATCAAATCCTCCGCGATTTCGTTGGCGGCTATCGAAACGGGCTTCTCCGTTTCCGCTTCGGTAAGCACCGCCTTGCCTTCGATGAGGTCGCGCGCGCGCTTCGCCGCGAGTATCACAAGGGTGTAGCGGCTGTCCGCCTTTTCCCTGATCAGATTGATGGATGGATATAACACCGCATTTCCTCCTTGTACGTCCGTATCGTCTCGTAAATATAAGGTCCCACGCGCGTGCGCTCCGCTTTGAGAATCGCCGTCAGGCTGTCGGCGGCTTCGCTCGGGCGCTCGTTGATCACGCAATAATCGTATTGATCGATCCGGTCCATTTCCTTGAGCGATTCCCCGAGCCGCAAGTCTATCGCCGCCGACGTTTCCGTGCCTCGGCTCGTGATGCGTCTGCGCAGCTCCCGCATCGAGGGCGGCAGGATGTAAACGAAAATTCCTTCGGGCCATTCGCGCCGCACATTCAGCGCCCCCTGCGTGTCTATCTCCAAAAGCACGTCCGCGCCGGCCGCGAGCTTTGTCGTAACGGGGTCCTTGGGCGTACCGTAATAATGATCGTACACCTTGGCGTATTCGAGGAAGCCTCCGGCCGACACGGTTTTCAGAAACGATTCCTCGCTCACGAAATAATAATTCTTTCCGTCTATTTCGCCGGGGCGGGGCTTTCTCGTGGTCATGGAAACCGACAGGGAGATATTCGTCAACTTGACGAATTCGCCGCAGACCGTACCCTTTCCGGCGCCGGACGGCCCGGATACAACAAACAGCAGGCCCTTCTTCATCGCACTCGCAAAATCCTCCCGTGTACTAAATAGGATACTCCAATTCGCCGGATATTTCAATCATTATTTGTAACTATTTAAACCCCACGCAATTTTTGCCCATCTCGGAACCTGCCGTCCCATTTGGCTTCCTCACGTACGTCTATGTACGCTCCGGGAGCCAAATGGGCCGGCAGAACCCGATCTGAACAAAAATATCGCGGCGTTTAAATAGTTTTGATTGAACTTTTAAAATATATCATCATTATTCTATATTTTGCGCCTGTTCCCGGATTTTTTCTATTTCGCTCTTCATTTCAAGCACACGATTCGTAATGCGGAGATCGTTGGCTTTGGCGCCGATCGTGTTCGCCTCGCGGTTGAATTCCTGCACGAGGAAGTCCAGCTTCTTGCCGACCGCTTTGCCCTCTTCCGACAATATGCTCTCAAGCTGTCGCAGATGGCTTTTCAGGCGGACGAGTTCCTCCGTAACGTTGGATTTGTCGGCAAAGAACGCGGCTTCGTAGGCGAGACGTTCCTCGGGAAGCTCGACCTCGCCGCCGACCAGCTCCCGTATGCGCTCCCGCAATTTTTCGGCGTACGCGCGCGCGATGTCCGGAGCGAGGCCTTCGATATCGTCGGCGCAAGCCGCGATCAGCCCGGCGCGCGCAAGCATATCCTCGGCCAAGCCCGCGCCCTCAACCGCGCGCATTTCGTCAAAGCGCAGCAGCGCCAAGCGCAGCGCGGCCTCAAGCGTCGCGCGTATCTCGTCTTCGTCCCCCGTCTCGGGCGTCTGCTTCAGGACGTCGGGCATACCGGCCAGCAGACCCAAATCGATGTCTCCGGCGAGGCCGAAGCGCTCCTTGAGCGCGCGCAAATTTGAAAAATATCGCTCGGCCGCCGCCAGGTTCAGCAAGACGCGCACATCGTCCTCCGCGATGCCGTCGATCAGAAACGAGACCTCTATCTTGCCGCGGCGCTCCTTCTCCTTGACGACGGCTCGCATATGCTCCTCCGCGAAGCCGTAGCGCCTTGGGAGCCTGACGGATATCTCGCAGTACCTGTGATTCACGGCTCTTATCTCCGCGGTCACGGCCCGCTTCCCATCCGAATACTCGCCGCGCCCAAACCCCGTCATGCTCTTGATCATATCCGCCTCCCGCGCCTCGCAAAGGGTTTTTCCGTTTGCATAAAACCTCGAAGTATTGTATCATGAAAGCATTGACATCGCAAGCATATCCAAAAAACCAAAGGAGAAAAACCCATGCCATTCGACGGCATCGTCCTCTCGGCGGTCGCCTCGCGACTCTCGGCCCTGTTGACGGGCGGAAAAATCGACAAAATCTACCAACCGGAGGCGGACGAACTGCTGCTCCACATCTCCGCGGGCCGCGAAAAGCACCTCTTGTTTCTGTCCGCCAACAGCGCAAATCCGCGCGCCTGTCTCACGGGCGAGCGCGGCGCCTACCCGCAGAATCCCCCCGCTTTCTGCATGCTGCTGCGCAAGCACATACAGGGAGGCCGCATCGCGCGCGTCGAACAGAAAGGCACGGAACGCATCCTCGAATGCACGGTGGACACGGTCAACGAGCTCGGATTTTCAAAGAACAAGCGGCTCATCGTGGAAATCATGGGAAAGCACAGCAACATCATCCTGGTCGACGCGCAGTCGGAGCGCATCATAGACAGCATCAAGCGCCTGACGCCGGACATGAACCGATACCGGCAGACCCTGCCCGGCTGCCCCTACATAGACCCGCCTTCGCACGGCAAGCCGCCCTGGTACGCGGTTGAGCGCGCGCGCGTCGCCGCAAGTCTCTCGGCCGTCGGAAATCCATTCCGCACGGGCGGAACGCCGGACGCCGCGCGCGTGGCGAAGGCCATCCTGACCCTCGCGCAGGGCATCGGGCCGCTCGCCGCCGACGAGCTGGCCGCAGAAGCCCTGGCGGACGCGGAAACGGTTCTCGCGGGCGCAAACTCCGCCGGCGGCGCCGAAGAAGCCCTCGCGGACGCGATTTTCCGCGCGCTGCAAAGGCTCGCGGACAAAACCCGCCGAGGGGCCTTCTCGCCGGTCGTATACGCGGACGGCGAGGGCAAACCCTTGGATTTCCACGCCTTTCCGATTCCGTCGCTCGAAGGCGCTTGCGAAGCGCTGCGCTTCGACGACATCGACGCGGCCATAGAATACTATTACGCGAACCGCATCGCCTCGAACCGCGTTCGCCAAAAATCGGCGGATCTGCTGCGGGCGGCGAAAAACAGCCTCGACAAGCAGTTTTTGAAGAAGCAGCGCCTGCTCGAAGATCTGACGCGCGCGGAAAACGCGGACGAACACAGGCTTTTCGGCGAGCTTCTGACCGCGAATCTGCACGTCCTGCAAGCCGGCCAAAAGTCTGCGCGCCTCACGAATTATTACGACGGCGCCGAGCTGGAAATCCCGCTCGACCCGCGCCTGAGTCCGTCGCAAAACGCGCAGCGTCATTACAAGCTTTATGCCAAGGCCAAGACCGCCGTCGTGGAAAAAAAGGCCCGGCTCGCGGAAACGGACAAGGAAATCGCCTATCTCGAATCCGTGCTCAGCTTCATAGAGAACGCCGCGACCGCGGAGGAAGCGGACGCGCTGCGGCTCGAGCTGGCCGAGGCCGGATACCTGCGGCGGCCCGGAAAGAGCGCGGCGAAAAAAACGCCGAAGCCGGCGCCGCTAACCTATGTCGTGAGCGGCGGTCTGCGCGCCGAGGTCGGGCGCAACAATCGCGAAAACGATCTGCTCACCTTCAAAAGGGCCTCGGGCGGCGACCTGTGGCTGCACACGAAGGACATACCGGGCGCCCACGTCATCCTGTTCACGGGAGGGCGGGAAGCGCCGGCCGAGGCGCTGCGCGAGGCGGCCGCAATAGCGGCCTGGCACAGCAAGGGCAGAGCCTCCGAAAACGTACCCGTGGATTGCACCTTGGCCAAATACGTGAAGAAGCCCTCCGGCGCGCGGCCCGGCATGGTGATTTTCACGAACAACCGGACGCTGTACGTCAAGCCGGCCTTGCCGCGGGACGGGTGACCGGCCGGCCACGCCGCGGCTCGTTCCTTCCAAGGCGACACGATTAAATCGCCGAAACGACGCGCGCCGGGCCGGAAATGTTTTTTCCGGCCCGGCGGCCCGCGAGCTTGTTTACCGTCTGCGCTTGTCCGCGCTTATCGCCCGTCTACGCTCCGGACGTCGCTTCGATGAAGCGTTTGAATATGGCCGCGACTTCGGCGCGGGTGGTCTCGCCTTTTGGATCGGCGATGTTGCCGGGCTTGCCGCCAACGATCCCGGCCTCGCGCATCGCGTACAGGGCTTCCCGCGCGTAATCGGCAATTTGCGCGTCGTCCGCAAACAATTCCGTTTCTTCCGCGTTTGGCAGGTCAATGTTCATGGCTCGCGCGTAACGATAGAGAATCACCGCCAAATCCTGCCTTGTGATGTTGCCGCCGGGGTTGAAGCTGTCGCCGCCCGTTCCCCAAACAATGCCGCTCTCCTTCATCCAATTCACGGCTTCGGTATACCATTGCCCGTCTTTCACGTCGCCAAACGCCGCGTTGTTCGCCCGCGCGGCGGGTTTCTCCGCGAGACGGTGCAACACCGTCGCGAGCATGGCGCGGCTCATGGGCATATTGGGACTGAATTGCGCGGATGTTTCGCTCGTTCCCCGCATGAGACCGCGCGCGTTGACGAATGCCACATCGCCATGGTACCACGCGCTTTCCGCGACATCGTCAAACGGTGCGACGGGAACGGAAACCGCGGACTCGTCCAACGGCGTCTCGGGGTCGGAAATGCCGACCGTCTCCCCATTGAGGCCGGGGCTTTGGCCGCCTCCGCCGCTCGTGCCTCCGCCGCCGGAACCGCCGTTGCCGCCGAGAAGCGTCCAATGGGCGTGGATTTCGGCGTTCGAGACAAACACGGTGTTTGCGTCAATCCGCGAGCCGCCGCTTGCCGCCGTGTACCAGCCGTCAAAGCCATAACCGCCGCGCGCCGGCGTGGGCAGGAAGCTCAGTTTGCCGTCCGCGCCGGTTTGCGCGAACGCGGGGGAAACCGCGCCGCCGTTGGCGTTGAAGTTTATGGTATGGGTCGCGGGTTCGACAGGAGGTTCGGCCGGCGGTTCGACAGGAGGTTCGGCCGGCGGCTCCGTCACCGTAACCGCAGCCGTGCCGGATTTGCTCGCGTCAAAGGCCGAGGTGGCGATGACGGTCAGCGCGGACGCCGTTTCTTCCGCCGCCACGGTCAGCGCGCCGCCCGACGTGATGGCCGTGCCGGCGGCGTCATGGCCCGAGACGCTCCACGTCACGCTTTGGTCGGGATTGTTCGTTCCCTCCACCGTCGCGGTGAACGCAAAGACCTCGCCCCGGTTCAGCGCGATTGCGCCGGGACTGACGCTTACGCCCGTCACGGTGGGCGCGGCGGCCGGTATCGCCTCAAAGCCGGCCTTGACGACGACAGAGGTCGCGGGCATGACGAAGGTGGTGTGCGCGGCTTGCGCGTCGGCCAAGGTCACGTCGCCGCTCACAAGCGTCCATTCCTTGAATCGCTGCCCCTCCGGCGCGGCGCCGGCCGTGATGGCGACCTCGGCGCCCGGCGCGTAGTCGCCGCTTCCCTCGCCGCCCTCGACGGTCACGGCGTAAACCGGCCGAGCGACGTGAGGCACGTTGACGGAGAACTGATTGCGCTCCCGAAAAAGCTTGCCTTCGTCAACGGAATACCAATTTATGTCAACTGTGTCGCTGCCCTCGTGAAATGTCAGCATCATCAACATGCCGAGACCATAGCTGAGATCGATGCCCTGCGCGTCGCACAGCAACGAGGCGACCTCCGCGCCGGCGCCGTTTTGATCGGTGCGCGCGATCAGATCGGGATAGCCGATGTGACCGCCCATGGCAAGCACGACATTGGGATATTTGGCGCCGATATCCTCCCAAATCTTGCTGCCGTACATGGAGGCCCAATCCAGATCCTCGTCGTTTAGATGGCTGCCGTCCCAATACATAAAGGCGTGCGCGGTCAGAATCACGTTTTTGTGCGGATTGGCTTCAATAATGCTTTTCGCCCAGTCCACGGCGCCCTGAGAAGGAGACCAGCCGAGGGAAAGGATCAGGTATTCCCGATCTCCCGCGGTGACATTCCAGTAATTGCTGTCCAGCTTGTCCTGCCCGAGCGCGTCATGCTCGTAGGAACCGCCGAACCAGCTTCTGTTCGCGCCGTACTTGGCATATGGGAATGTGGCGTTGAAGCCGGCGGAAGGGTCGTGGTTTCCCCGCATGGGCATCCATGGGATGTTCGTCGTGTTCAGAATATCCATCGCCGTTTTGCAGGCGAACCATTGATGGGTGGCGTCGTCGTTGACCATGTCTCCCATGTGCATGACCGCTTTGATATTGTAGGCTTCCTCGTTGTCCGCGATCCACCGGGTCAGATCCGAGTAAAGCTGCGGATAGGTTGAGGAGAGGAACTGCGTGTCCGGCAGCGCGATCATGGAATAGTCGCCCTCGGCAAAATCGGGGGCGAGCCAATCCGTGAACGCGGAGACATCGTTTTGATTGCCTGACAAATCCGCAAAACGCGCCGCGTCGGAATCCGCAAACGACCAGCTCGCCAAGAGGCCGGCTTGTTCGCCGGAAGGCACGGCGCCGTCCGCGACCAGCGCGGCCACGTCGGCGGCGATCTCCGCTTCGCCGCGGACGCTTGACCAGACGCTGACGTTGGCGATCTCGCCCTTGAAATAGCGATCGTTGTATCCCGCCGTCTCCGGCGTGCCGCCCGTTCCCCGGTAATCGCCGCCGATTTTCAGCGCCTGCGCCGGAATCACGGGATGAAACGCGCAGCCCATCGCGGTGTAAACCAAATGCCCGTTGACATAGCACTTTACCGTGTCGGCGGCGTCGTCAAAGCTCATGGCCAGATGCACCCATTTGTCCTGACGCAGATCGACGCCGACGTTTACTTCCTGTATGCCGCTGTTCGGCTGATTTCTTCGCTCCTGATGCCAGTACAGCTTGGGCGCTCCGTTCGCGCCCACCTCCAGGCTCACGTAACCCAAGTCGTAGTCGTAGTAACCGGCGTCCATAAAGTTTCCGCAAATGACGCCGCCTTGGCCGCTCAAATCCTTGGGCAGCTTGATCGTCGCCTCAAAGGTGCGCGGGATATCGGGCAGACGCGCGGCGGAGCCGAGCTGATCGGCGTTGTTTTCGAAAGAAACGCCCGTCAAATCCCCCAGATCGGCGTCCACCTCGGCGAAATCAAACGGCGGCGGCGGAAAACCGGCCGCCGTGACGGGAACGCCGCCCGCAGTCGCCAAATCCCTGAACACGGTCTCGGAATTGACGCCGCCGTCCTTTTCGTAAAAGCTCCAAGCGTGGGTTAGACCCTCCTCCGCGCCCGTCACGGTCTTATTCGCATAGGCCGCGATTTCCTCCGCGCTGCGCTCGTCGCTCCACATGCGAACCTCGCCGATTGAGCCTTTCAAGAACATGAGTTTGCGCAGATCCGTCCCGAAGTGCAGCGGATGGGTCATCCACTCGTCAGAGAAGTCGTACGCCGCGTTCATCGTTCCCGCGAGAGCGCCGTTGACATATGTTAGAACCTTTTTCGCGTCCCTGTCTCTGACAATGGAAATCAGCATCCATTCCCCGGTGCAGATGTC